>JBBIQQ010000047.1:0-15422 GCA_037442225.1 Nitrospirota bacterium | reverse complement strand
GAGTACCTGCTTGTCAGCAACCAGGAACTGCATGCCGATATTGTGCTGACGCAGTCTGATATTGAAAACCTGTTGCGCGCGAAGGCTGCGATGTACGCAGGCGTTACGACTCTGCTTGCGGACGCCGGCTTTCCGGTTGACGCGATTCAGCGTGTTTACATCGCAGGCGGATTCGGAAGTTACCTTGACGTTGAACAGGCGATATTTCTCGGCATGCTTCCCGACCTTCCGCGCGAACGGTTCAGCTACCTCGGCAATACTTCCATAACAGGTGCCTATCTTGCGCTGATGTCCGGCGAGTTGAGAAAAGAGGCAGAAGCTATCGCTTCACGCATGACCTACATTGAACTATCCGCATCCCGGCTTTTTATGGATGAATATATTTCCGCGCTTTTTCTGCCGCATACCGACATTGCTCAGTTTCCCGCTGTTGCTCGGCGTCTGAGGGATACGCAGGCGTGAGTGCATCTGAGCGGCGCTTCGGCTTCTGGCAGTCGATTCGCCGGGATTATGCCGCTGTTTTTCAACGGGATCCCGCTGTCAGAAGCGGTCTCGAGATCTTGCTTGCCTATCCGGGCTTTCATGCCACCGTGCTGCACCGCATCAACCATATGCTATGGCAATGGGGAGTCCCTGTGCTGCCCCGCTTTTTGTCGCATATTGGACGTTTTCTGACGGGGATAGAAATCCATCCTGGAGCGCGGGTTGGGCCGGGTTTTTTTATTGATCACGGCATGGGGGTTGTCATTGGCGAAACATCTGAAATCGGAGAGAATTGCCTTCTATACCAGGGAGTAACGCTTGGAGGCACCGGGAAGGATAAGGGCAAGCGCCATCCGACCCTCGGCAGCAATGTTGTTGTCGGTGCGGGGGCCAAGGTGCTTGGACCGATGCGCATCGGCGATTATGTTAAAATAGGAGCGAATTCCGTCGTCCTCATTGAAGTGCCAGATCATGCAATCGTCGTGGGTGTTCCCGGCAGAATCGTCAGGAAAAAGGTGATTCAGATCGGCGATGAAGGCATCGTCGAGGATCTCGATTTCGTTCGTCTTCCCGACCCGGTGGATGAACGGATTGACGAAGTGCGTGATCAGCTCGCGCGTGTTGAGGAGCGTATCGAACGGATGGAAGGAAGAGGTGGCAGAATGAAGATTTATAACACCATGACCGGCAGAAAGGAAGGCTTTATTCCGCTGGCGGCGGGTCGCGTCGGCATGTATGCCTGCGGCGTGACGGTCTATGATTACTGTCATATCGGTCATGCCCGGAGCGCCATAGTCTTTGATGTGATTAGCCGATATTTCCGGTATAAAGGGTTTCAGATGACGTTTGTCCGGAATTTTACTGATATCGACGACAAGATAATCAGACGCGCTCAGGAGACTGGTGTGACGTGGGATGCCGTTGCCGGAAAATATATCGATGAATATTATCGCGACATGGACGCGCTTGGCATTGCCCGGGCTGATATAGAACCGAAAGCGACCGAGCATATTGCCGAGATGATAGATGTTGTCAAGATGCTCATTGAGAAGGGGCATGCCTATGCGGTTCAGGAGGGAGATGGCTGGAGCGTTTATTTTTCGGTCGCGACATTTGACGGGTATTGCAGGCTTTCGAAGAAAGATCCTGATGAACTGCAGGCAGGCGCTCGTGTTGGCGTTGACGAACGCAAGAGAAGTCCGATGGACTTCGCGCTCTGGAAAGCATCGAAGGAAGGAGAGCCGTGGTGGGAGAGCCCGTGGGGCAAAGGCCGGCCGGGCTGGCATATTGAATGCACCGCAATGTCGATGCGCCATCTCGGCGAGACTATCGATATCCACGGCGGCGGCGCCGACCTCATTTTCCCTCATCACGAGAACGAAATCGCGCAGTCCGAGGCATTCACCGGCAAGCCGTTTGCGAAATACTGGGTGCATAACGGATTTATTACAATCGACAAGGAGAAGATGTCGAAGTCGCTCGGAAACTTTTTCACAATCCGCGAAATCCTCAACGTATATGATGCTGAAGTAATCCGGCTCTTTGTGCTTTCAAGCCATTACCGCAGCCCGATTGAGTTTTCGCAGGATCAACTGCGCGACGCTGAGTCGTCCATCGATCGGTATTACAGCACAGTGGCCCGCCTGGACGATGTCATTGCCCAGGCGCTTGAGGCAAAGGCTCAGAGGATGCAGCAGGCGGCGGCCGAAGCTCTTGAAAACGTCCTGGAACGATTCCATCTGCAGTTTGAGGAAGCGATGGATGACGACTTCAACACGGCGATAGCTGTCGGTCATATCTTCGATCTTGTGCGTGAGATAAACCGCTTTCTTGACACAAAGCCGTCAGGGGCTGATGCCGCGGCACTTCTGCGGAAGGCGAAGGCAAGCCTCCGCACCATATGCAGTGTTCTGAACCTGTTCGGCAGAACACCGCATCAGTGGAACCTCGATCTCCTTCACGTAAAAAAGATACCGCTTACAGAAGAGGGCATTCAGGCGAAGATTCAGGATCGGAAGTCTGCCCGCGAAAACAGGGACTGGGAGGCAGCCGATGCGGCAAGAAATGAACTTGAAGCAATCGGAATTACCCTTGAAGACAAGAAAGATGGAACAACATGGCGCGTCAAGATAGCCTGAAGAGCGAGTTTTCAGAAGCGCGTCCGAACCGGGACGGGCATAAGAAACTGAGAGATACCACCCGTAGCCTGGAAAGCCGCGGGATTATCGGACCCCGTGCACGACGGAAAGAGGAGTCTCGCCGCGAAGCTCGGTTGGAGGCGGACGAAGCGGGCGATTTTATCTGCGGCGTCAATCCGGTATATGAGGCGCTTAGATCAGACCGCACCCTGTTTGCCCTGTATGTGCTTGACACGGAAAACAGAAATGTTTTACCGCTTATACGACTGGCTGAAGCAAAAGGCATTTCGATCCGGCGTGCCGGACGCGATTTTTTTGATGCGCGGTTTGACAAGGGGCATCAAGGCGTCGCCGCCCATGTCGCCCGGAAAAAAATGCTCTCGACCGGCGACCTTCCGGCTCTGCTTGCACAGGCAAAAGGCCCCGCTCTCTTTCTTGTTGCCGACTGCGTCGAAGATCCGCGCAATTTCGGCGCGATGCTGCGCACGGCAGAGGCAGCAGGGGCCGATGGCGTTGTCTTT
Organism: Nitrospirota bacterium; assembly: GCA_037442225.1. GTDB lineage: Bacteria > Nitrospirota > Thermodesulfovibrionia > Thermodesulfovibrionales > Dissulfurispiraceae > JAAYUK01. The sequence goes on along the minus strand of JBBIQQ010000047.1, from coordinate 12,280 downwards.
CAGGAGCATCGCTCGGCAGGCATCACTCCGGCGGTTGCGAAGGCGTCAGCCGGGGCGCTTGAGCACCTTGCGCTCATTGAGACGGTGAATATCAAGCATGCGCTCCGCATTCTGAAAGATGAGGAAGTGATGATCGTCGGCGCAGAAGCCGGTGCGAAACGGCATCTGTGGGATATTGATCTCACTTGTTCTGTCGCGATAGTCATGGGCTCAGAAGGTGATGGAATGCGGAGAACAGTTCGTGAACTCTGCGATGCGGTGGTCGCGCTGCCTATGCGCGGCAAGGTCAATTCTCTGAACGTGTCTGTTGCAACCGGCATTCTTCTTTTTGAGGCCCTTCGCCAGCGCGGACAAAAAAGCTGACTTTTTTGGTCGCTCCATGGCATCATATCAATTTGCCCTTTATGGAGTACCCGCTTTATCCGTGCTCCTGAAAAATCATAGTGAGAGGTAGAAGAATGACGGAAGAGATCAAGAGCGCAGATCAGGAAACGAAAACTGAAGAATCGTTTGCCGATCTGCTCGAAAAAAGCATGGGAACTTCTGAGCGGCTCCGGCCCGGCCAGAAGGTCAAGGCTACGGTGATCAGCATTTCGGATGAGTTGGTCTATATCGCGCTTGGCGGCAAAAGCGAGGGAACTGTTTCGCTCGATGAATTTAAAGATGAGACCGGCGCTGTGCAGGTGAAACCGGGAGATGAGATAGAAGCGGTTTTCGTCAGTGTTCGTGACGGCATTCGTGAGCTCACTACTAAAATCGGCGGCATCCCTTCAATCAAGATGAACTCACTCCGCGGAGCCCATGAAGCAGGACTTCCGATCATCGGTGATGTCAGACGCGAAATCAAGGGCGGCTTCGAAGTCATGATTGACGGAGTAAAATGCTTCTGCCCGTTTTCGCAGATTGACCTCAGAGGCGGAAGAGAAGGCGGCATTTATCTGGGCCGGAGCTTCCCGTTCAGGATTCTTGAGCTTTCCGATGATGGGCGGAACATTATTCTTTCCCGCCGCGCAGTGCTTGAAGAGGAGAAGCAGGCAAAAATCGCTGAACTGAAGACAAAACTTGAAGTCGGCAAAGATGTGACCGGCACAGTACGCTCAATTCAGAAGTTCGGCGCATTTGTTGACCTCGGTGGTATTGATGGACTTATTCCGGTGAGCGAACTTGCCTGGGGACGCGTTGACAAACCGGAAGATGTTCTGAAAACCGGCCAGGAAGTGACAGCCCGCATTCTTTCTCTTGATTGGGAACAGAACCGCCTTTCTCTCAGCCTGAAAGCGTTGCAGCCGGATCCGTGGGTCGAGGCTGCCGCCAAATATCAGGTTGGTCAGAAGACCGCAGGAACCGTGGTTCGCCTTGCCGCATTCGGCGCGTTCGTTAATCTTGAGCCTGGTCTCGACGGATTGATACATATTTCGAATTTCGGCACCGGCAAGCGCATTAACCATCCGAAGGAAGTGGTTGCTGTCGGTCAATCGGTTGAAGTTTATATCATCGGGGTTGAATCTGCCGACAAGAGAATCTCGCTTTCGCTGCAGCCTCACGTGAAGAAAGCGGATATCCCATTGCCGAAGATTGGCGAGCTGGTCACCGGCATTGTTGAGAGGGTTATGCCATACGGAGTTTTCCTGAAAATGGAAAGCGGCCGCACCGGTCTTATTCCGAACGAAGAGCTCGGCACCGCATTCGGCACTGATCACTCCGCAATGTTTCCACAGGGGGATTCGCTTCAGGTGCTGGTTATCGATGTGAACAAGAACGAGGGCAAAGTGCGCCTGAGCCTGAAAGGCGTTCAGGAAAAGGCCGAGCGTGACGAGATGAAGAGCTATCTCGCGGAGCAGAAAAAGGAAGATGGTGCGGACATGGGCACGCTCGGTGCTCTTCTGAAGGCAAAGATGGCGGAGAAGGGCTTCAAAATCTGACGATTTTACCTGAAGTTCTCAATTCGTACAGCCTGAGAAGTGTCTGCCACGGTGTCGGAAAGAGAACGCCCCGCAGAGCAAAGACTATCATTGCTATGCCCTGCCATATTACAAGCACCGCGAAGACGGGAGGCAAGGTCCTCAGGAGCCGCGACTTCATTTTGTCCTCATGAATGAAAAGGGCACGCCTTGCCCGCACATTCCCTATTCAGATGCTTCTGCCAGCAGACATGCTTGTACTCGGCTTTAAGTGAGATCGGCAGGAACTCTTCAGAGAGAGCAGACGCCTTCCTGAGTGCAAGAAGCACGTCCCGCTGACAGCAGCGCGCCGTTTCATATCCGGCGATCTCCTGCAGGACCGATTGCGTCACAGACATAACCGCCTGTCGTTGCTTCGGCTTCAATGGATTGGCATCAAGCATTATGCTGAAGGCAATACCAACACCGGCGGCGGCACCGCAAACCCCAAAGAAACCGCAAAACCCGCCGCCGACGCCGCTGCCACGCGAAATCCCCGTCTCGATGCAACCGTCTGACAACACACCACCCAGGTTCCTATAAGTTGCCAGGATAATGCCGGGCGCCATGGCATGATATTCAGGGCCATGCACCGGAATGGCCGGATGGCGCTTGATATCTGCAAACAATCGAATCATGTCAGTTTCTGCGCTCCTGAGGCAGACCTTGCGAATGACGATCAGAGCATCGGCCGCATGGCACTTGTCACACACATAGTGACCCGCCTCACAACAACTGCTTGCATGAAAAACCAGTCCGCAATACATGCAGTTGTACTCCTGCTCAATGGATGAATACTGAAGAGGCTTGCCGCATATCATGCAGCCTTTCGGCCGACGATTGATGCTCAGAGAGCGTGACAATGCGGAAGCAGGTAGCGCGCTTTTCGCTTTCTGCGGAGGAAGATCACACGCGCAGGTGTTTTCAAATGACGCATTCACAACGGCTCCGTTGCCGTTCAGAACAAATACCTGCCCATCAAGAACATCCGCCTCGCTACGCTCAATAAAAGAAGGAATGCCGCGCAATAGGAGCGTTCCGCTATCGGTAATAATATGCGGTAACGGTCCCCGGTAGATGCTCCGAATCTTTTCGGAAATCTTCGGCTTTTCGGCACGATAAGTGAGAGCGTAAAAAGGGTGTCCGTTAACCGCTCTATAGGGGAAACGCTTCAGCAAAGTCACATTTCTGAATCCTGATTCTTCAAGAAGCCCCATGAGATGTGCTTCTGTTAGAGCTCCCGCAATGCATTCCCCCCGGAGTTGCTGATCATTGCGAATGCCGGCGCCAGGCTCGTTTTCGCAGACGACATCAGATATGACAAGACGGCCGCCGGGCCGTAATGCCCGGTGGATTTCAGCATAGGCTCGGCGTTTGTTGACTGAAAGGTTCATCACGCAATTTGAAAGGACGAGATCGACAGTGTCGGATTCAACAGGGAGCTGCTCCAGATACCCTTTTCTGAACTCGATATTCCGATATCCCAAACGTTTTTCCACTTCAGGCAGCGCCTTGTTCGCCAGGTCGAGCATGGGATCCAGCATATCTATGCCAATCACGCTGCCGGAGGCTCCTGCAAAGCGCGAAGCGATGAAGCACTCCACCCCGCTTCCGCAGCCGAGATCGACTATGGATTCACTTTTCTTAATGCCGGCATCCATGACCGGACTGCCGCAGCCGTAGCCGCGGAAACGGTATTCTTCGGGGATATGGTCAACAAGAGCGGGTTCGTAACAGACCGGATTCAAAATATCCTGTTTTGCATCGCCGACAGCATCAGTATAGAATTCCTTGACCATGGTGAGAGTATCCTTCTCCGCCGCGGCGATCAGACAGTTTGAGTGGACAAGGGCTATTCCGCCGTGCGCTCCGCAGGTCTCCACAAGATCGCCCATCTGAAGCCGAAGTGCCGGCGCAGCAATGGCAGGTTGTTCGGGAACCTCGCGGCTGATAAGCCACAAGGCGAGGCGTTCGTGGAGCGCATGATACGGATCGCAGCCCATGAATTCGCGTCCGGTCAAATAGCTGTGATCCAGGTCTCCGCCGCCGAGAAAAAAGCGGAAGGGCGATTGCTGCGCAACGATCGACGCCTGCCGGACTTTTTGCAAAATCGGGCTGAGCCGCCACGCAGAGCCAAGACCCTCATGCATCCTCGTCGCCAGTTCAGCGATTCCGACCAGTGCGGCTGACGGGTAGAGCAAGCCGTCCGGACCGACCGCCAAAGATTCCCAACCGGCAGTGGTTCCGTCATGAATCGTGCCCGGAGGTGCAAACACCTGCGTCTTCAGCGCCTGCAGATTGTCGATGGGCAGACGATGCTTTTCCGCAACGAGAGCCGCCCGGGTGATCTGATCAAAAAGCGTGTCGATGTCCAAAAAGCCTTTCCGGGCAGCGCGGCCGCGGATAAAATACCAGAGCAGGTGCAGATTGCTGGCGCCCAGAGAGGCGGCAAGTTCGACAGCGGCCGGTAGTTCATGAACGTTCTGCGCTGTCGCACAGAGCGAGAGTGTGCAGGGGATGCCGTTATTGTGCAGCCAGCGAAGCGTTTTCTCCAGCGACCTGAAACTGCCGGAGCCTCTCACTTTGTCATGCGTCGAGCTGGTTCCGTCCATGCTGAGCTGGAGATGAAAATAGCGCGGATCAGGACGGCAACGCTCGATGAACGGCACAAGCGTATTGCCGTTCGTCAACATGACAACATGAGCATTTTTCAGGGAAAGAAGAAAGGCGACGATTTCATCAACCCGGGGATGCACCAGCGGCTCTCCTCCGGTCAGAACAAAAAGCCTGCAGCCTTCCTGATACGCTTGAGCTGCGAGGGCAAAAATATTTTCAGCCGGCAGCTCGGAACGATCCGATTCTGAAGACGAGAACAGACAATGCGAACACGACATATTGCATCGGTTTGTCAGATGGAACCAAAGTTCGCGAAGCTTATCGAGGCGCAGAACGGACGAACGGCCGGCATATTGTGCTGACGTCCAGCCGGCATGCGGCAAACGAGCGAGAAATTTCTGCGTGGAGATGTTGCCATCAGGAGATATGCCCTGCTGAAGCTGCTTCAACAGAGCGTCGCCCGCAATGTTCGGGACGAACCAGTGAGGGTCAGCGCCGGAGATATAGATCGGCGTGTTCTGGATAAAAAATCGCTGCCATGCATGCACATTGAGATGATCAGCAACCGGGACAGCCGCCAGCCTGTTGTTTTTTTTCACTGAGGTCATTAACAGTCTCGATTCGTAGAATGCCGAAATTTTTGCAAATCAAAAGAATGCCGCTTGTTCAATTTTATCACACACTCGCTCTCATCGGAGCACAGGCAGTCGGGAGGTCATTGCGGGGAAAAGGCAGCCGCTCAGGAATAACGAGCTATAGCTGGTCGTGCTTGACATGCGCTCGGAGCCACGTGTATATTTACAATTATGCCTGAACGCGAAGTTCAGGTTGCCGCAGCAGCGGCTGTTGTTCCCGAAGCAGATACAGAGAAATGAAAGCCATGAAGGCTGAAGCGCCAGAAGGTGCGGTCTTCGTGGCTTTTTTATTTGTCCGGAGGATGACATGGAGCAGGGTTCAGGCAGAATAGCGTCTGTGGACTATTGGGAACGAAACACCCGCTGGTATCAGTTATGGGCGGAGCACGGCAATTATCATGAGCCGATTCTTCATCAGCTCATGAAGCATACGCAGCCGCACTGGCGAGTTCTTGACATCGGAGCAGGCAATGGCGTCCTCTCGTTCCCCCTTGCCGCGCTCGGCTGTCATGTGACCGCACTTGAGCCATGCTCGGCAATGCGCCGGCTTTTTTTTCAGGAAGCGTGGCGCTGCGGGATAGGGCATGTTGCTGTTGATGATCGGCCATGGGGAGATTTTTCCGCAGGCGACTGCTGTCGTTACGATCTCATTCTGGCCTCCAATTCATTGCATGTCTGCGGTGAAGGCATGATAGAGGCATTTCGGCTGATGCTCGCCATGAGACCTCAGAATATATTTGTGGTTACCGAATGCGGATCTGAACTGCTGAGCGCACTGGCTAATCAAGGCGGCTACGCGCTCCAGCGGACCAGCCACTATACGATTCAAAGCCCGCACGTTTATCATTCAGTCGAAGAAGCATATGAGCATTGGAGATTTCGCTTCGGCGCAGGCGGAAACTGCTTAGACAAACATGCGTTTGCGTCTCCTCTGCGCCTGTCTGAAGGGCATTGGTATCTGGATGAAACGGCAAACGTATCTCTGCTGTGGTGGAAGGATCGTGAGTAAACGTACAGCGGTACTTTCAGTGCCATACCCGGTAGCAAGCCGTTTGCTACCTCCTCGAACCGGGATGCGCGGTCAGGAACGTGCATCCCGGTTTTTTCCGCTACGGGCGGCGAAGAAGATAAAAAATCAAAAAAGGATCCTGCATGGATTGGCTGAAAGAGGTTGTTGATTACGGCATTATCGGCTTTCTCATCGTGCTCAGTATCATTGCGGTATCGATAGCGGTGGAGCGTTATCTGGTAATGAAGCACATCCGCATCGAAGACTTCGCCGAGAAGAAATCCCTCGAGCTCGAACTGACGAAAAAACTGCACCTTATTGCGACCATTGGCAGCAACGCGCCCTATATCGGCTTGCTCGGTACCGTCTTCGGCATCATGCTCACTTTTTATTCGATGGGGCAGTCTGGCTTCATGGACAGCACTAAGATTATGCTCGGGCTTGCCCTTGCCCTCAAGGCGACGGCTGTCGGGCTTGTTGTTGCTATTCCATCAGTGGCTGTTTACAACATGCTGCTGAGAAGGGTGAAAGTTCTCATCATGCAGTGGGAAATCAGCAATGCAAGAACAAGAGTTTGATTATATTAACGTCATTCCCTTTGTCGACATTATGCTGGTGCTGCTGACCATCGTGCTGACGACCTCTACATTCGTTGCGACCGGAGTCATTCCGGTGGAGCTTCCGAAAGTTGCAAAAAAGCACGAGGATACCCTGAAGACGAGGACTGTTGAAATAGACCGATCGGGACTGATATTCGCAAGCGGACGACAGGTTTCGCTTGACGAACTCTCGGCAGCGCTGAAGGGAGAGAGCCGGGAGGTTCCCATACTCATCCGGGCCGACCGGGATGTAACTCTTCAGAGCTTTGTTGATGTGATGGATATTGTGAAGCGCATGGAGTTTCGCAAGGTCAGCCTCCAGACGGTGGAGCTGCGATGAAGGAGCAGGTTCGGGGAATGCAGTTTTCGATTTTGGCGCATGCGCTTGTCATGGCTGCGCTCTGGATGCTGAGTCTCTCGCCCACGCCGGTCTCAAGACTGATAGAGATAGATTTCGGTATGGTGAAGGAAGAAGCGCCGAAGGCAACAGCTCAGATAAAGCCGGATCAGAAGGAACGCACAAGGCCGGTTGCCCGTCCAAGAATAATTGAGCAGCAGGTTACACCTTCAGTGTCAGAAGATGCAGCGCCGGTGGCGGCGCCAAAGCTGCCGGCAGCGGTTGAGCCGCAGGCCGCAGCTTCTGCGGCGCCGTCTAATCGGCGGTCTGTTGAGAATATTCCCTTCGGCAGTGTTTTGGGGCCGAACTTTCTGCATCGGGAGATGCCGGTTTATCCTCACATGGCACGGCGAATGAACAAGGAAGGAAAAGTGATTCTTCGGCTGACAATAGACGAGCACGGAAGACTGCTGAATACTGAAGTTGTCGAGACGGCAGGGTTCGGTTTTACGGAAGCTGCTGTCGATGCGGTGAAAAAATCAACATATCGACCTGCGAAGCGTGACGGGGTTGCGGTGCTGTCGCGGGCTTTACTGCCGGTACGATTTGAATTGAGAAATGTCAATTGAGGACGAGGGCAGGCAAAGCCTTTGGCGAGGTGCCTGCCCCGTCCCGGAAGAGATGCGCGAGGCACCGTTCCGCCTTTATTGTACCAGACCGGCGGCGGTGCGGACAAAGGAGGAATGCAGTGAGAAGGACATTGACAGCAGCATGTGTCGTGATATTTCTGTGTGCCGGTGGAGCATATGCCGCTGGCGCTCAGCCACCGCAGGAAAAAACGGAGTCAAAAGAAGCAAAGGCACCGGAGGCAAAACTGGATGAAGTGGTTGTGACAGCGACTCGGACCGAGAAGAGCATCGAATCCGCACCGGGAAGTTTTTCGGTCATCAAGCGAGAGGAACTGGACAGCAGAAACGTCAAGTCGCTGGATCAGTCTCTGAACATGCTTCCGGGCGTGTACAACAAAAGCGGCAAGAGCTTTCTGGAGACGACCTCAAATATCAGCATCCGGGGAATTCCTGACGACAAGCGTGTGCTTTTCCTGCTGGACGGAGTGACGCTCAATGATGGCTACACCGGTGGGGTCAATTATTCGTACTACAGCATGGATGACATCGAAAAAATTGAGGTGGTCCGGGGACCGTTTTCAAGCCTTTATGGCGGATCGGCCATGGGCGGGGTTGTCCAGGCGATTACCCGCATGCCGGAGAAGCAGGAATTCATGTTGAAGACCGGATACGGATCAGCCTGGAGTCGCGGCGAAGCGCCGGACGATCTCAGGACGGTTTCGCTGTCCTACGGCAACAAGTTCATGGACAAGCTCAGTATTTACGGCAGTTACGGGTATCGGGCGACAAGCGGGTATCCGACCGATCTGAACATTCAAAGCACCGCGCCGCCCGGGACTGTTACGGGATGGACGCTGACTACCGATAACCAGGGGAATACGCGTTATCGCATCGGTGACAAGGGCGACAACCGGTGGTTTGACGACCACATAACCCTCAAAGGCCAGTATGGGTTCTCTAAGGCTACCAAGTTGTCGCTTTCTTTTTTCCGCGGCCGGTACGAGTATAATTACGACGAACCGCACACCTATCTCCGCAGCACAACGACCGGCCAGCCGGCATACAATTACGGCACTGTTACCCAGGCAACATATCTCGGGGCGATGGGTGGAAGCGAACAGAATATCTATTCGGTCGGATTCGAAACGGAAATATCCAAAATTCTGACAAAACTCTCGCTGTCCCTCAATGATCGGACGAAAAACTGGTACTCTACCGTCTGCCGCGGAACAGCCACCGGCTGCACGGCTGGGCAGGTCGCTACCTTAAGCGGCGGCCCCGGGTATCTGAGCGAAAGTCCGATGCGGGTCTATGTTGCTGATTTGCAATTCAGCGTTCCGTTCCTGGAAAAACATCTTGTCACGTTCGGCGGCTCTTTCAGGCAGGGCTCCGCGACGATTACCGAGACATTTCTGACAAGCTATCAAGATGAAGATTCCAAAACAGTGGAGAAATACAAGGCCAAAGGCAAGGACAGAACGTGGTCGGCCTTCGTAGAGGCAGAGATATCTTTGCTCCAGAACCTGACTGCCTATCTTGGCGGGCGCTATGATTTGTGGGAGACCTCCGACGGGTATATTGTTGATAGAAATCCGGCAACAGGGCTTCCCAAGGCAGGGTATCCGAAATTCTATGAAGCCCGGGACGCGTCATCGTTCAGTCCAAAGTTTTCCATCGTGTACAAGCCATTTGACATGACAACGCTGCGGGCTTCCGCAGGAAAGGCATTCAGGGCGCCCTCCGTGTACGACCTCTATCGCACGTGGGTGTCGTCTACCGGCACTACCTGGGCTGCAAATCCGGAACTGAACCCGGAAACCGTGAAGTCATGGGATGTCGGCGTGGAGCAGGGGCTCTGGCCGGGTGCGAAAGTGAAGGCTGCGTATTTCGAGAATTGCATGGAAGACCTCATTTATCGAAAGACAGTGACCTCGACATATCGGGAATTCGTCAACGCCGGCAAGGCCGAAAGCAGGGGAGTAGAGCTGGAGATCGAGCAGAAGTTTGGCAAGTGGCTGAAGCTCTTCTCCAATTACACGTATACCGACGCGAAGGTAAAGGAAAATAACGCGAATCCCGCATCGGTGGGCAAGCGGCTTACCCAGGTGCCGCAGCACATGTTCAATGCGGGGGCGTCCGCCGCGTATGGGCATTTCAGCGGTTCGCTGACGGGACGGTATGTCGGAAAGCGCTATGCGTCGGATACGAATACGGATACGGTAAACAATGTATTTACTTCCTATGATCCGTACTTCACCGCAGACGTGAAACTAACCTATCAATTTGCCAAAATTTCGGCATTATCTCTGTCGGTTGACAATATTTTTGACAGACAGTATTTCGGTTATTATCCGGCGCCGGGCCGGACATGGTTTGTGGAGCTGAAAATCAAGTTGTGATTATCACCCTGAAATATAAGATCTGCCTGTATGTGCTGATGCTTATGTTTGCGGCGACGGTTTCTGTTTATGCAGAGACCGTCACCGCAACGGACAAAATGGGCAGGCAGATCAGCGTGCAGGCACCGGTGAAGCGGGCGGTCTTTTTCCAGACCTACGAGCTGATTCCGGCGCTCGGCATCTGGGACAATGTCGTGGGCATCGGCAGATTCGCGTACCAGAACGATTTGATGAGGGCGGTAAAACCTGATATTGAGCGGATTATCCCGTCAGCCGGAAGCGGCACCGACATCAATATCGAGTCGATCATGACGCTGAAGCCCGGGCTGGTCATCACCTGGACATCGAAGCCGGAGAATGTCAGGCACATGGAGCAGAAGGGGCTGACGGTCTTTACGATCTATCCTGAAAGCCTGCAGGAACTATACGATGACATGCTGTTTCAAGGCAAGGTATTTGAACGGGAAAAAAAGACGCGGGCGGTAATCGGAGAGATGGAACGTTTGTTTGCAATGGTGAAGAAGCGCGTATCAGGCGTGCCGGATGCGAAGCGCCAGAAAGTCATATGGATCGGATCGCGCCCGACCTCCGTAGCATGTGCCATCGGCGTCACGCAGGATGTAATCACCATGATAGGGGGCGTCAACCCGGCGGCGGTATATCAGCAAAGGAATGTCGATGTCTCCATGGAGCAGATTATTGCGTGGAATCCCGATGTCATCTTCATCTGGGGGAATGCGAAGTATACGGCTCAGGAGATAATGAACAATCCGCAATGGCGCTTTGTAAAGGCAGTGAAGGACATGCGGGTATACAAGGCTCCGGAGTGGTCGACCTGGTCGCCGCGACTGGCGCCGGTTGTGCTCTGGATGGCTGCCCGGACGTATCCGGAGCGATTCCGGGATGTGAGTATCGAGAAAGAGGCAGATTTTTTCTATCGAAAAGTATTCGGTATTCCGTTCAGCAAGGTAAAAGGCTTTGCAGGGTAGAACGGGCGTCATCTGGATAATTGCCGCCGCGCCGTTCCTGACGGCATGGGCGGCGCTCTTTATCGGAGCCTATGCCCTTTCACCGTTTGCAGTGCTCCGGGCGCTTGTGGACGGACTGCCGCTGTTCGGGGTTGCTGCCGACACTCCGGAACAGGCGATAGTATTTGACATCCGCCTGCCGAGAATTTTGCTTGCGGGACTGGTCGGCATCGCCTTGTCGGTTTCGGGTGTTACCTTTCAGGGGATTTTCCGCAATCCCCTTGTTGATCCATACATCCTCGGCATTTCAGCGGGCGCAGCGCTTGGGTGCGCGCTTTCGGTCGGCTTTCTGCCTCACCTGCCGGTGCAGGTTATGGCGTTTGTGTTCGGGGTGCTGGCGGTTTTTCTTGCGTATTCCATGGCAAAAACCGAGGGAGAGGTGTCGAGGCTCCCGCTCATCCTGTCCGGCGTCATCATGTCGGCGTTCTTTATGGCAATGGTTTCGATCGTGAAATTTCTGGTAGAACCGATGAAGCTCCAGAATATCGTCTTCTGGCTAATGGGCAGTTTTTCGCTGGCTGACTGGAAACTGGTGAGTGTCGCTGCAGGCACCATGGTAGTCGGCCTGACCCCTATAGTGCTTATGCGTTGGCGGCTCAATGTAATGAGCATGGGCGAGGACGAGGCGCGGGCGCTCGGTATCAATGTGAAGCGTGACCGGCTTATCTTCATTGCGGCGGCTACGCTCATTGTAAGTGTTGCAGTTTCTGTCAGCGGCATTATCGGATGGGTCGGTCTGATGGTTCCTCACCTGCTCAGGATGCTGGTCGGTCCCGATCACCGCAGACTTCTGCCGCTCAGCATGGCGGGAGGCGCGGCATTCATGATCGCGGCTGACACGATTGCCCGAAATCTGACAAACTACGACATACCGGTGGGGATTATCACCGCAATTACCGGCGCTCCATTTTTTGTCTACCTGATGAAAAAGGGCGGCAAGGAAAGCTGGGGCAAATAAATGCTGCGGATTGAACAGGTCACCTTCAGGCATAAAGGTGCGCGTGAGGATGTCATCCGGGAGAGCACCTTTACGGCTGATGCCGGTGAAATCACAACGATCCTCGGCCCGAACGGTTCCGGCAAGACGA
>JBBIQQ010000046.1:0-15431 GCA_037442225.1 Nitrospirota bacterium | reverse complement strand
TCCGCGGTAAACACCACCTTGCCGACCGCCGCGCCCGGAGAGGCGGGAAGCCCTTTGCAGGCAACCTGCAATTTTGCGGCCGGATCGATCATCGGATGCAGGAGCTGATCAATCTGAGCCGGGTCTATGCGCTGAATCGCGGTTGCTTTGTCAATCAGCCTCTCTTTCACCATGTCGGCGGCAATCTTCAGCGCGGCCGCGGCAGTGCGTTTTCCGACGCGGGTCTGCAGCATGTACAGCTTGCCTTCCTGCACCGTGAATTCGATATCGAGCATGTCCTTATAATGCTTTTCGAGCTTCTGGTAAATCTTCTTGAGGTCGGCATACGCCTTCGGCATGTTCTTCGCGAGTTCGTCGATATGCATCGGGGTTCTGATGCCGGCAACAACGTCCTCGCCCTGGGCATTGATAAGGCATTCCGCAAAAAACTTCCGTTCGCCGGTGGAAGGATCTCTTGTGAAGCCGACGCCTGTGCCGGATGTCTCGCCGATATTGCCAAAGACCATCGACTGAATATTGCACGCGGTGCCGAGGTCGTCGGCAATGCCGTTCAATTTGCGGTATTTTGCCGCGCGGTCGCCGAACCAGGAACTAAAGACAGCGTTGATCGCAAGCTCAAGCTGCTTGAGCGGCTCGGTCGGGAAATCGGAGCCGGTCTCCTGCTTGTAGATTGACTTGAACTCTTCCGCCATTATTTTCAGATCATCGGCATCAAGGTCAGTATCCTGCAGCACGCCCTTCGCCTTTTTCATTTTCTCAATGACATGTTCAAATTTCTGACGGTCGATTCCCATGACAATTGTGCCGAACATGGTAATGAAACGGCGGTACGCGTCATACCCGAAGCGTTCGTTGTTCGTCCGCCGGATGATGCCGTAAAGCGTGGAAGGTGTAATTCCAAGGTTCAGAACCGTGTCCATCATGCCGGGCATCGAGAATTTCGCGCCGGAGCGGACCGAGACGAGCAGGGGATTGCCGGGGTCCCCGAACTTCATACCCATCGCCTTTTCAACCTTCTTCAGATTCGCCAGCACCTGCTCCCACAACTGCGGCGGGTATTTTTTCCCGCTGTCGAAAAAGGCGTTGCAGGCCTCCGTAGTAATGGTGAACCCGGCAGGCACCGGTATGCCGAGATTCGTCATTTCGGCGAGCCCCGCGCCTTTTCCGCCCAGCAGATCCTTCATGCCGCCCTTGCCCTCGGCCTTGCCGTTGCCAAAAAAGTAGACCCATTTATTCGACTTTACGGTACTGCGGCCCTTCAGCGCCGGGAGCGGCTTTTTCACCTGTGGAGCCTTCTTGGTCGTTGCCGAAGCCTTCTTCATTCAAATTCCTCCTGAAGCGTAGTCAACAAGTAATGTAATTTTATCGCAGCCCTCTCAAAAATGCAAGAAATTCAAGCATGGAGCTGGCTGACACCGTATCAGCGACGCTCGTTCGGCAGATTCATCCGTTCTTCATCTTTTCGCCGCACCACCGCATTCGATGCGCTATCCGCAGCGTCAAACAAATTCAGGGATACATTTGTCCGCATATTTGCTATACTTTAATATAACTGTTGATTTTAGTAATAATTCTGGAGATATCGCAAACATGAAAACCGTATCCGTGCGTCCCGCAGCAATGATGAAAATTCTCTGCCCCGAGTGCGGCCACGAGCATCAGTATTTACGGAAAGAAGCCCCGCATGAAAACTTTTTCCTGAAATGCGAACACTGCAGCGCTGATTTCATGGTCAAGCTCGATATCCGTACTTTTTACCGCAAAGAGGTTACCATTCCTTGTTACTACTCAACCGGGATGGATATCGAGAACATCATGGACCCGCGTGTCAAGACCGGATGGATTGTTGATATATCACGCACCGGCTGCGCCGTCGAATTCGGCAAGATGAAGCTCGACGCCCTGTGCGAGCGCAAGGGCAACATCCTGCTTATCTTTTTTACCTTTCCGGGGCAGAAAGAGATGTTCTCGATTCAGGGAGAGATCGTCGCGGTTTTCGAAACACCGACACACAAGATGAAAATGGGTGTCGAGTTCATCAACGTTGACGATCATCAGCAACAACGCCTCAGTCTCTTTCTCATGGCATAACGCCCGGGTGCGGTATACTATACCGTGCTTGAAAATATACTCTCAGTTCGCGATGTGTCTTTTCGCTATGCGGCGTCGCCCGTCCTGACCGAGGTCAGCTTCGACGCGAACCGGGGAGACTACATCGGACTCGTCGGTCCGAACGGTTCGGGAAAAAGCACGCTCATCCGGGCAGTGCTCGGTCTTGTTGCCGTTCCGGGTCGGAACATCCGTCTCTTCGGAATTCCGGTGGCCGACTTTCGGGACTGGAAAAAAATCGGCTATCTCCCGCAGCGTTTGGGACAATTCAATCCGCAGTTTCCGGCCACGCTCCAGGAAATCGTCTCTCTCGGCATGCTCAGCACAAAACCGGCATTTCCGAAAAGGCGGCGGGCAGGAGAGCGGCAGGCAGTCATGCAGGCGCTCGACCTGCTCGGCATTGCAGATCTCCGGAAAAAGATGATCGGCGAACTCTCCGGCGGCCAGCAGCAGAGGGCATTCATTGCGCGCGCTTTGGTCAGCTCCCCTGAACTCCTGATTCTGGACGAACCAACCACAGCGCTCGACCCGGACACTCGCGAACGTTTCTATGAGTTGCTCGACGCACTGAACCGCTCACAGAAAACGACCATCATCCTTATAACACACGATATCGGTTCCATTGGGCGCTACGCAAACCGGCTGCTGTATCTGGACAAGCGGGTTGTCTTCTACGGGGGGTTTGACGAGTTCTGCCACTCGCCGGAAATGTCATCGTATTTCGGAGACTACTCTCAGCATATTATCTGCCACCGCCACGACCATGAGGAGAGAGAGCTTGGAGATCTCTGACCTGCTCTCTTACGGATTCATGCAGCGGGCCATCATCGCCGGCAGCCTCATCGCCTGCGCCTGTTCCGTGCTCGGCCTGTTTCTCGTGCTGCGGCGGCTTTCGCTTATTGGCGACGGACTCTCGCATGTGGCATTCGGGAGCGTTGCGCTTTCAATGCTGCTGCAGGCTCATACTCTGCTTGTAACCATTCCGGTCGTGCTCCTCGCATCAGTCGGCATCTTCCGCCTGACCCAAAAGACCCGTCTTTACGGCGATGCCGCAATCGGTATCGTCTCTTCGTTCGGCATCGCCGGTGGTGTACTTATCGCCAGCATGGCCGGCGGATTCAACATCGATCTGTTCAGTTACCTCTTCGGCAATATTCTCGCGGTCAGCAGCCAGGAAGTCGTTATTTCATGCGTTCTTTGTTTCATCGTCCTTGCAACAGTAGCCTTTTTTTTCCTGGACCTTTTCGCGATAACATTTGATGAGGAGACCGCCAGCACATCAGGTGTCCGGACCGAGGCGATAACAATGCTGCTCGTGCTGCTGACAGGCATTACCGTTGTGCTTGCCATGAAGGTAGTCGGGATTATGCTCATCTCCGCGCTCCTTATCGTACCGGCCGCAGCGGCCTTGCAGGTCGCGCGAAGCTTTCTCCGGGCCATTCTGCTGTCGGCAGCCTTCGGCGTCTCGTCGGTTATTGCCGGGATCGTTCTCTCATTTTTTCTGAATCTGCCTGCCGGAGCAACCATCGTCCTCGTGAACCTTTTTATCTTCGCTCTTGCCGCGTCGATTCGGCTGCTGAGAAAGGACGCATAAAAAGATGTCCGCCGCAGACGTTCTTTTGCAGACGCAAACAATGCTCCGCTGCGCAACTGGACGCTTTCCGGCACATCGGCGTCAGGCTTGTCTGGAAGGGATGTCATGACACATCCCGCATCGCGGCGTAGAAAAGCGGGCAAATCTTCTTCGGGTCAGAAAGCGACCGCTTTGCGCCAGGCTTCCACACCATGTGTCAATTTTGACTGCAAACTACGGCGGGCTGGTTGCGATGGCGCGGAAAGCTGTCCAGGATTCAAAAGCAGGGGCGCTGCCCCGGGAAAAAACAATGTTCTCATCGGAGGATTCTGATGTCCGCTCCCCTTTCTTTCTCCCAACTCGCCGTTCTCATGGAACTGAACAGCCGCGAGACAAAAAAAAAGCTCGATATGTATCCGGAAGAAATGCGCTATTTCGCGATGCTCGCGGCCAGCATAATCGGGGCCGAGCTCTCAAAGCGCATCGCGGAGACTCCTGACGGCGTTCCGCAAAAAAGCGAGGAGTTTGTTTCAGGACTGCTCGACCTTGCCCGGCCGGGCGCGGACGAAACTTTCCAGAATATTCTTGAGACCTATCTCATCGAGACGCTGAAAGATGAGCTTCGGTTTTGCTGCATGAACTGCAAAAAATTCAGTCTCTGTCTCGACATGAAGAATCTGACCGTCGGAGATCTCTTCAGGAGGAGAGCCAACGGCGAGGATACCGAAGAACTGCGGGCCGACATCACAAAACAGGTGAGCGCCGCGCTCGCAAACACCCCGTACCTGCATGTCGAAATCGCCCACGAACTCTGCAAGGACTTCTCCCATCAGTACGGCGCGGCAGACATTGGCGCTGTCTTCGGGCGGTACGCGGACATAGCTGCCGCCCTGCATGAAAAATACGGAATTGATTATCGAAAAATCCAGCAGCAGATGCTGACAGTCAATATGGAGTTCTGCGGGAAAAGCGGATAAGCCGCGCGCCAGGCATCGCGGATTGTTCGTGCTGATGTCAATTCCATGCGGGAACGTGTTAATCTCTAAACAGAACCTTAAAAGGTTTTATGCGTTTGTGACGGACCGCAAAGACTTTGAACTTTGAAGGTTTTTATGAGAAGAACGCCGGTCGGCTTCAGAAGATATTTTTTCACCATTTCATTGTCGGTGACTATGCTGGAGTTTTTATTCCGCCTCTCGCAGCAAGACTGACAATTTTTCACCAAGGGGGCCAAACCACCGGGTCGATGCCTGTTGTTAACCTTATACTATTCTGACAAGCCGGATTCACGCAGCAAAGGCTTATTCAGACGGAGGGAATATGAACAGCAGAAACAATACATCACGGACCGAAAAAATCCGGAAGCGGCTGGAGGCCGGGTCACTGGCAAAACACTTCCCTGAAGTTGCCGGCATTGTTGTCAGCATGACATACAGCCAGCTGGGCATGAAGCAGGCGATGCCAAGGACCGTTCACTTCGTGCCGAGCAGCAGCGCGCTTTTTTCGATAGACTGCCTGAGCAAAGGCTGCTCGGACGGCGGGTTCGACCTGACGCATATCATATTCGGCATGGTGAGAAACCACAGAGATTCAGTCAAGGGTGAGTTGACCTGTAACGGCGGTCCTGTGCAGAAACATTCGTCCATTGAGTACGAAGTCGCTATTCGATACACGCACTGAGCGACGGGGCAATTTCCTGATTTATGAGAATCGGCATGTCCGATCCGGCCTGCAGGTTTTTGTGCAAATCCTTTTTCACTGGAGCTGCGTTCCGCATTTTTTACAGACGTTCCGATGAATATTCGCTCCCATGTATTTCCCGCATACCGGGCATCGCCAGTTCATTACGCTGAAGCCCAAAAACGCGGCTATCACGATAGCCACCAGACCGAATGTCATCTCTTTTGCATTTTCCCCCAGCAGTCCTGTGTGCTTGAATAGATACCCAACTAGAAACAACAGGGCAATCGCTGCCACCAATCCCAGAAATTGGCGGAACTGTATCGCCCAGAATTGCCTGCGAATCAGCTCCGGATTATTTTTCTGATGCATATGCGTCTTTCTCCCTGCTTACTATCCTCAGATATCCCGCTCCATCCAGATCCAGTTCAATCATCTCAATCTTCCTCCTTCTTCTCAGCACCTTCAGGCGCGATTCCAGTCTCAACGCTTCGCTTTTCCCCGAACAGGGTATTTTTTTAACCACCTCAAACGGCAGCCGCGACCGTACAAACCTGCTGCCTGCGCCGCGCTCATGTTCCTGAAGCCGCTTCTCCAGGTTGTTTGTCGAGCCGGTGTAAAGACAGCCGCCTCTGCATTGAAGCATATACACATACCACTGCCCGGCAGGGACCGATGCGGGGTTATCGTTTCTTTTCTGCAGCACTGTCTTTTCTTGCCGAGACCGTAATGACGAAATTGTCAGGGGTCAGATCCGGGTTCTTTTCGAGTTCCGCGACAAAAGCTTCCATCGCCTTTTCCATGAAATTCGCAAACTTCACCCCCTTTGGCAGAGAATGTATCCTTTGGCGCAATGGTTCGCTGATGGGTGCCGTATACTTAGCCATTAATGCTCCTTGTGCGGCAAATATTATGAAAACGACATGACATTAACTGTATCACACAAGGTAAACTAAATGAAGCATGAGAAAACAACCCGCTGTGAAACAGAAAGCCTCTCCGTACATTACGCCTGAAGGCAACAAACGACTGAGCGAAGAGCTGTCGCATCTCTGGAAGGTGAAGCGCCCGCAGGTTACGCAGGCTGTGGCAGAGGCTGCCGCCATGGGCGACCGCTCCGAAAATGCCGAGTATATCTACGGCAAGAAGCAGTTGCGCCAGATCGATTCCCGCATCCGGTTTTTATCAAAGCGATTAAGTGAGGTCGTCGTCGTGGACAGGACACCTGCGGACACCTCCACGATATTTTTCGGCGCCCGGGTTGAGATCGAGGACAACGAAGGCAATGTCTTCACTTACCGGATTGTCGGTCCTGATGAAAGCAATGCGGAAACCAACTGCATCAGTATTGACTCCCCGATGGCAAAGGCGCTGATGCGAAAATCCGAAGGAGATGAAATTGTTGTATCGAGACCGAACGGTACAGCAGCATTTGTGGTGCTGTCCGTTTCGTATCTATAGCCTGCGCTCAGAACCATGTCTTTCATCAGCCTCCAGAGCGTCAGCATGGCCTTTCTGTCGGACCCATGCCGCCTGATGCCGCGACGCTGCATATAGACAGCGGCAAACGCATCTGCCTCACGGACCGCAACGCGGATATGGCGGATACTGATTATTATCTTCAGGATGCCAGCAGGCTCTCCCGGGCGAAAGCCCGCCTTGCAGATGTCGAATAGGAGACAGCCGCTGCATATGAATGACGGGAGTTCTGGATGCACTTCCGAAAGGCAGAGAACAGACGATCTTTAGCCTGTCAGTTTTTCTGCAAGAAATACTGTCTTGTCAACAGCACCTCTGGCATTGTCACAGATTGCAGGATGAATCGACCCGGACAATGCCGTTGGCGGCGGGAAAACACTCTCTCACTTTTCCATATATGCCTTTGCCTGATTATGGATCGCCGGATGCTCCTTTCCGGAAAGAGCATCCGCAATGCGCACGAGCGATGCCATCGCTTTTTCCTTCAATTGGGGCCGAAGGTTCCGGGCATGCTGGAGCGTATTCAGCAGACGGCTTGTGGTTGTCTCGTTGATTGGTGCCAGCTCTATGATTGTATCGGCAAGCCAGGACATGCCGGCATCGGTCCAGACCATTTTGTTATTGATCGCCATCGGAAGAAAAAGCGCCCGCTGCCAGGTCGGCTGGGTTATGTCGAATGTCGGGCGCCGCTTTTCCGCTCCGACCATCTCAAAGACATCGCCGCAGGTTCCGCCGGCAACGATACGCAAATAGTTGGCATAGCCGCTGAGATGAGTGTGCCATTCCGCGTAAACCTTTTCAAGAACCGCGCGGCGTGACGGTTCAGAGCTTTTGTTCAGAAGCGCCAAGGCCGCCACTCTGTCTGTCGCGGTCGTGGCTCGACGGTAATGCTCAAGCAGAAGCGCCCGGCTTTCGGGCCGATCATCCACTGCAATCAGCTCAAGCAGTACGTTTTTCAGCATGCGGTCCTCAATGCCGTCTTTCTGGGAATGCCGCTTTCCGGCTGAATAGGTGTCCAGCGCGTGAAACTTTTCAAGGAATGTCTCCCTGCATGCTTCGTTCACTGACTTCATCAGACGCTCGCGCGCAACCACCTGCTCCTGATACCAGGTCAGATAATCACGATCCAGCGGCTGCTCGTCGATCCTGAGAATATAGGCCTTCAGCGATGAGGAAAGCGAGTCATCATGCAGAAGCACGCGATACAGTTCAAGCCAGTGGGGAGCTATCTGAGCGGATGTATTCTTCATCAGTTTTATCCGCTCGGCATCAGTCAGCCTGCGGAAGGCGTCAACCCGGTTACAGGCGTTGCTGTCGTGCCGGACCTGAAGCGTGAGCATCTCTTTCGAAGCACTTTTGTTCAGGAATGTTCCGTAGAAGGAATAGTCGCGATTCAGCGAGGCGAATGCCGGGGCTTCAACTATCCCGTCAAACGTAAGTTCTGCCGAGGCTTGTTTCAATTGAACTATGGCCGATGTGCCCGGCATGTCGTTTCCGCGCGCATCAACCAGCGCAAGCTCAATCGGCAGATGAAACGGCGGCTGGCCAGGGGCGAGTTTCTGCTCGAACCCGATAGTATAGCGCCGCGCTGCCGCATCGTATGATGTTACGGCCGATACCTTCGGATAGCCTGCCCGGTAAAGCCACCCCTCCCTGAACTGTTTCAGAGATATGCCCGACGCCTCCTCAAAGCAGGCGAAGAACTGTTCCGTGTCGGCGTTGCCGTTATGATAGCGGCTGAAATACAGCCGCTTTGCTTCAATGAAGGTAGCCTTGCCAAGAATCAGCCGCAACATTCTGATGACCTCGGCAGCCTTCACATAGGTGACGCCGTCTATCAACTCTTCGGGATCGTTGAACCCCTCGCGCACAATCCGTCCAGCATAGCCGGAATCCTCAACCGCAAGCGGTCCGAGCAGTGGGTTCCGGATGCTCTCGATCTGGTTCAGCCGGACAAACGCAGGGTCGAAAAGGTCCGCCATGAACTGTCGCTCCACATCTACCGTATATGCCTCATTCAGCCAGACGTCGAATGGCGTTTCCATGGTCGTCTCGCTGCCGCACTGGTTGTGCTCAAACTCATGGACAATAACGGCGTGAGCGTAAAGCAGTCCGGAATCGAGCGTATGGCCGGTGATGACTGCCGCATCGGTAACAATTGTTGTATTGCCGACATTCTCCATGCCGCCAAAGTTCGATTTGTTCATACAGATGGTCCGGTAGGTCTCTCCGGTATATTCGTACTCCTGCGTCCGCTCAATCCAGAGAATCGATTCTTTGAGTATTTCCATCGGAATGCGCACAAATTCCGTCATGCCGGGCGGAACAAGATATTCAAGCCGCACTGTTCGACCGGACGGATACACCACAGTATCGGCCAGCACATCCCATGTGCCGGCACAAATCAGAAAAAGATACGGAGCCATAGGGGTCGGATTTTCGTAAGTGATTATCTGCCGGGACGGGTCTCCCGCTTTCGGCACAGGCGTGCCGTCGGGGTTTGAAGCGCGGCTGATATTTCCGTTGCTGATGAGGTGCGTATACCTGCTGTCTGCTTCAATAGTCGTCGTCATGGTGCATTTTGCGGTGCAGTCGTCGAATACCGGCATAATGCGCTGGAATCCCCACTGCTGGCACTGTGACATATACTGCTGCGGGGCTCCTGCGGGAGTGGTGTCCTTATAGATGCCTTCAAGAAGATGCTCAGCCGGAAAGCAGGAGGTTGATGTCCTGACCAAAAGACGCTCCCCGGCCTTCACCGTATGCGGAAGCGCAACGCGCAGCTTGTCTCTATCCTTCTGATACACAAACTTCAGCCGGATATCATTGGGACCCGCAACCCATGAAACAGCATGTACGACAAGAGCTTTGGCATCGAGCACAATCTCATTCAGTTCACGGCGAGCGGTCATTTCAAGGCAGTTTTCCGCATCGACCCGACCGTCGATGAAATTGAGGTGCATGGTCATATGCTCAAGCTTTACGGGGAGTTCCGCAAAGCCTTCACGGCGATATTTATAGTTCTTTTCAGCCACACCGTTCTCCCGAAAAACAAGTATTTCCCTCTAGGTTACAACCGCCCGGCAGAAAAAGTCAGCAACCGCCGCGTTTTGCGATCAAGCTGGTATAATTAAGGCTGAGTAGAGCGGATTCTGCATGCGGCAGAGCGATGGATCCTGCGAAGAAAGGGAAAGACTGATATGAAGGATCAGCCCGCCATGGCGAATGATGAAGCAATTATTCAGGAATTCAGGGAAACCCTCAGCCGCTATAAAACTATCGTAGTTACAGGCGATGAGGGGGTAGGAAAGATTACCTATTCCCTGAATGCGCTCAAGGATTCGGCGAATATCCATTTTTTCGGCAATCCGCTGGACTATCGCGGCCACACTCGTCTGGGTGGATACGAGCAGTATCTTAATCATATCCGCGAGCTGAAGTCTGACCTTACGGTCATCGCGACCGAAAAAGAAATACTCATGATTGAACCGTTTGGGCTAACTTCCTGCCAGGCAATCCTGCTGATCGATGAGGTTTACGGCAGAAGCAATGCGCAGCGCGCAAAACTGTACGAACTTATAGGAATTGAAGGAGTCAAAACCGTTATTGTGACCGGCTGCATGAAAAACCTGCATGCGCTTGACGAACTGGTTGACGCCGGACTGTTGCTGACCGGGAAATCGGCCATCTCCATAGAGGGGGATTACATCAGAACAATATGCAAGCACCTGCGTCCCGAATCCCTCTCCCCGGGCGGGTAAGGCCGGCCGGAATCGTCCTGTTTATTGTTTCTGCGTTCTGACGGCCCGTGTCAGGCAAGGTTACAGCATGGAATCCTAAACACTGAAGTTCATCTTTAAATTGTGTGTATCAGGAGGAACCTATGGCCTACCCCAAAGTGCTCGCGTTCATACTGGCCGGCGGCAAGGGAGAACGGCTTTTTCCCCTCACCACGTTTCGTTCAAAACCGTCCGTGCCGTTTGGGGGCCGGTATCGCATCGTCGACTTTGTCCTCAGCAACTTTGTGAATTCCCGGATGTATGCGATTTATCTCTTGGTGCAGTATAAATCCCAGTCTCTGATTGAGCATGTTCGTCAGCACTGGAACCTCACCTCAATGGTAAAAGACCACTTTGTCGCAGTCGTTCCTCCGCAGATGCGGATGGGACCGGAGTGGTTCCAGGGAACAGCGGACGCGGTTTTTCAGAACATCAACCTGATCAAGGACCATCGATGCGAGCATGTCGTCATATTCGGCGCGGACCACATCTATCGCATGGACATCCGCCAGATGCTCGATTTTCATCTCGCCAATGATGCCGCGGTTACCGTGGCCGCCCGACCGGTTCCAATCGATCAGGCATCGGCTTTCGGCGTTATCGTTGCGGACGCCGCGCAGCGAATTACCGGCTTTCAGGAGAAGCCCGGCGAGCCTACGCCAATGCCGGGGGATGCGTCGCGAGCGTATGTTTCAATGGGAAATTACATTTTCAGGACCGATGTGCTGATTGACTCACTGGTAAAGGCGCAGAGAAGAAAAGAGCATGACTTCGGGGCAAACATCATTCCGGGTCTCGTGCCGACAGAAAGGGTTTTCGCGTACGACTTTGGCATGAACAGCATTGCAGACGCAAAACCTTATGAAGAAACAGGATACTGGAGGGATGTCGGCACCATAAGCGCCTATTTCAACGCTCATCAGGACCTGCTGGGGGAAACGCCGGCGTTCGATCTGTTCAATGACGCATGGCCGGTTCATCCATCGAGTTCGGAGTCTCCGGCGACAAAAATTATGTGCTGCGACATCAACAACAGCATCATTGCCGAAGGATCCCTGATTAAGGGAGCTTCCATAAGAAATTCCATCATCCGGAGCGGTGCAGTCATCGAAGAAGGGGTTACCGTAGAGGACTGTATAATCAGCGAACGCGTGACTCTCAAAAAAGGTGTGCGCCTGAGAAGGGTGATTGTCGACAAGTACAATACCATCAACGACGGTGAACGGATTGGCTTTGATCCAGACAAGGACCGCTTCCGCTGTTTCATCGACCAGTCAGGCATTGCGATAATCCCGCGCGGCGGCAGGATCGGCGGCCCGTTCAAGGAATAAATACCATCACAAGCTCACACCGGAGGGCAGCCCGGCATAACACTGCTCTCCGGTGTGAAAACCTATTTATTGAGAACCCTGATGGCCTTCTTGTTGTCTGCGGTTTTAAAAATGCAGGCCGACGTCTTGCCAGTGCCGGTGGTGCCGTAAAAATAGTGAATGTTCACTCCGGCAGCGGCTATTGCCGACGATGCCTTGCTGAGCTCACCAGCCTTGTTCGGCATTTCAACGACAATGACAGCTTCGTCTTTTATTTCCGCGCCAAGCTTCTTCAGAATCTTTTTTGCCTTCGTCAGATCGTCAGCCATCAGCATGAAGACCGCACGATCTTCCATCTCATAGCCGCACATCGCGGTTACGTTAATCTTTGCCGCCGCGAGCGCGGAACAAACCTCTGCCATCAATCCCACTTTGTTCGGCATGAAAAAAATAACCTGCTTTGCTGCCTTTGCCTGTGCCATAGCGTATCTCCTTAAGTGAATATTTTTCTGCTGAACTATAGAACAAAAAGGCATGGCTTGACAAATAACCATTGGGTGGGCTCAAAGATATCATGCCTTTTGACATGAGGCCGTCAGTGATGGATAATAGATAAAGACAATGAAAAAAAGAATAGCGATAACGCTTGGAGACCCCGGCGGCGTGGGAGCAGAGGCAGTGATGAAGGCACTGCCGGCCGTTGCGGACATTACCCGGCCGCTGCTTATCGGCGATCTGCCGCTCATCGAATCTGCCTGTGAAATGCTCGGTATTGAGCTGGACATTGGACTCTGTGATTTCATCGGCACAGGAGTTATTCGGTCAGGCGGCTTTGCCAAAAACACGCCGACTGCCGACGGCGGCCGCGCTGCGGTTTCCTATGTCCGCAAAGCGGTTGAACTTGCGCAGGCGAATGTGGTCGATGCCGTCGTTACCGCACCCATCAGCAAGGAGGCGCTCAGGCTGGCCGGATATCAATGGCCGGGACACACCGAGATATTCGCCGAACTGACCGGATCTCAGCAGTATGCCATGATGCTCTGCGGCGGGCCGATACGCGTCATTCTTGTCACGATTCATACCGCGCTCAGAAACGTCCCGTCGCTGATTACGGCGGAGCGCGTGCTCGATACGATCCGTCTCGCCAAAAAGGCAAGCTCCATGCTCGCCCTTTCTGACCCGCACATCGCGGTCGCCGGGCTGAATCCTCATGCAGGCGAAGCCGGCATCTTCGGTGATGAGGAAATCACGGCGATATCTCCGGCGATTGCCGCCGCAAAACTGGAAGGCATAGCGGTTGACGGCCCCTTTCCGCCTGACACACTGTTTCACAAGGTCTATAAGGGAGAGTTCGACCTTGCGGTGTGCATGTATCACGATCAGGGGTTAATACCGCTCAAGATGATCGCGTTCGATACCGGGGTCAATGTGACAGTCGGACTGCCGATTATCAGAACCTCACCGGATCACGGCACGGCATATGACATCGCGTGGAAGGGCATGGCAAATCCCACAAGCATGATAGAAGCCATAAAGCTTGCGGCGAGGTTGCAAAAGCCATGAAGCTCTTCGAGGCACTACAGCTTGGGCCGCTTTCGCTCCCGAATCGTATCGTCCGATCAGCTACCTACGAAAAAATGGCGGATGAAGACGGGTTCGTCACTGATCAGCTTATCGGCATGTATGAAAAACTTGCGCGCGGCGGTGCAGGGCTCATCATTACCGGCAATGCGCTTGTTCATACGACCGGCCGCTCGGTTCCGCAGCAGCTCTGTATCCACAATAATTTCTATCTCAAGGGACTTGCGCGACTCGCCGAAGCCGTTCATGCGCACGGCGGAAAAATTGTGCTTCAGCTCGCGCACGGCGGCAGACAGTCTTTCCCCTCTCTGCTCGCCGGACGAACTCCCATTGCTCCTTCGGCTGTCTATGAGCCGACTCTAAAGCTCACTCCCCGGGAAATGCCTCACAACGAAGTGTGGGAAATAATCGATGCCTTCGCTTCGGCCGCGCGAAGAGCCATGCAGTCAGGATTCGACGGCATTCAGATTCACGCGGCGCATGGCTACCTCGTGAATGAGTTTCTCTCACCGCACACCAACCGCCGCAACGACTACTGGGGCGGCGATGAAGAACGGCGGTTCCATTTCCTTGAAGAAA
The DNA here is from genome assembly GCA_037442225.1 of Nitrospirota bacterium. GTDB lineage: Bacteria > Nitrospirota > Thermodesulfovibrionia > Thermodesulfovibrionales > Dissulfurispiraceae > JAAYUK01. The sequence continues at coordinate 1,341 of JBBIQQ010000046.1, read as the reverse complement.
TCATTCTTGCGATTCGCAAGGAGGCTGGGGTCAGCTTTCCCACCATGATTAAACTCAATGCCGCCGATTTCGTAGCGGGCGGGCTTGAAGTAGACGAAAGTCTGCGTATTGCCCTGCGGTTGCAGAATATGGACATCACTGCCATCGAAGTCAGCGGCGGCATGTACGAAGCTGGCCAGGTAACCGTAAAGCCGGGAATTCAGACGAGAGAACAGGAAGCGTACTTCCGTGAGTTTAGCCGGAAATTCAAACAAACCCTGCAGGTGCCGATCATGCTGGTCGGCGGATTCAAGTCCCGTTCGCTTATGGAGGAAGTATTGCAGGCCGTGGATGCCGATCTTATTTCCCTTTCGCGTCCGCTCGTCCGTGAGCCTGACCTGCCGAATCTCATGCATCAGGGGAAAGAAAAAGCCGACTGCATCTCCTGCAACGCCTGCCTGCGCTTTTTCAGGATTCCTTATACACACTGTGTCGCGCTCGCAAAGATCAGAAAATCAGCACCAGACTCGTCAGACTGACTCTGATTTTCAAGCCTCTTTTCTGACCTTCTCCCCGAAAACTGTGCCGGCGAAAAGTGTGGAGATTTGGCAAAATGAACTACCTGAGCAGGGAGGAATTTGCCATGAAGAAGACGAAGTTCACGGAGGAGCAGATAGCCTTTGCGCTGAAGCAGGCCGAAACAGGCACGCCGGTGCAGGAAGTCATCCGCAAGATGGGCATCTCGGAGCAGACCCACTACAACTGGAAGAAGAAGTATGGAGGGCTTGGCCTCTCGGAACTCCGCAGGTTAAAGCAGCTTGAAGAAGAGAACCGGCAGTTAAAGCGGATGGCAGCGGATCTGAGCCTTGACAAGCAGATGCAGCAGGATGTGCTGTCAAGAAAGCTGTAAAGCCTGCCCGGAAGCGCTCTCTGGTAGAAAGCCTGCAGCAACGATACCGGGTGAGTCAGAGGAAAGCCTGCGGAGTTCTTCTGATACACCGGAACAGCCACCGCTATAAGGCAATCAGGGACGAATGTCTGAGCGTGAGCTGGTTTCTATCGTTTGAAGATGCATGTGCTAAGATTGAGCAATGGCGGAAGGATTATAATGAGTTCCGACCGCACAGTTCATTGGATAATTTGACGCCGAATGAGTTCGCCGGACGGCAGGCGCTGACGGCAGCATGAAGCCGGAATCTTCCATTTTTGGCCGGAGCAGTTTTTGCTGTACCTGGGACTGTCCCTTGTTCTGAAGCTTTTCGATAAACAAACGTACCTGCTCGGCTCTGGAATCTGGCGGACGGTATTGACCTGCCCCCAAAAAACTGCTCCAGATGTTAAGTTGTATCTGGGCGCAAAAAA
>JBBIQQ010000045.1:0-16095 GCA_037442225.1 Nitrospirota bacterium | reverse complement strand
TGATGACAGGGGCAGAAATTTTTGTGCGGTGCCTTGTAGAAGAAGGCGTCGATATTCTTTTCGGATATCCGGGCGGCGTTGTTCTGAATCTGTTTGCCAGGCTCTATGACGAAAAGGAGCTTCAGGTCATTCTGACGCGTCACGAACAGGGAGCCATGCACGCGGCTGACGGATACGCCAGAGCTTCCGGAAAGCCCGGAGTCGTGCTGGTAACTTCTGGACCGGGTGCCACGAATACGGTTACCGGGCTGGCAACCGCCCATATGGATTCCATTCCACTGGTGGTGATGACCGGGCAGGTGCCGACCGGCATGATTGGAAATGACGCATTTCAGGAGGCGGATATTGTCGGCATGACCCGCTCCTGCACGAAATATAATTATTTGGTCAAAGACGTTAAAGACCTTGCGCAAATCATGCGTGAAGCGTTTTTTATTGCGACCGCCGGGCGGCCTGGTCCTGTTTTGATTGACCTCCCAAAGGATGTAATGGTCGGCAAGGCAGACTTTGAATGGCCGGCGAAGGTGTTTCTACGGAGCTATAATCCGACTTACGATGGCAACCGATGGGTGATCGAAAAGGCGGTCAATGAAATCGTTCGCGCGAAGAAGCCGCTTATTATCGCCGGCGGCGGCTGCGTCATGTCTGATGCTGCCGACGAACTCAGGGAGCTGGCAGAATATGCGAATATTCCTGTTACCACGACGATGATGGGACTCGGGGCATTTCCTGGCTCTCACAAGCTCTCACTCGGCATGCTCGGTATGCATGGAACCTTCTATGCAAACCGCAGTGTGCAGAATGCGGACCTCCTTGTCGCAATCGGCATGCGCTTTGATGACCGCGTGACCGGAAAGATAGAAGGATTTGCGCCTCATGCCCGCATTGTGCACATTGACATTGACCCGACGTCGATCCGCAAGAATGTCCGCGTTGACGTCCCGGTTGTCGGAGATGTAAAGCGTGTTCTCATACAACTGAATAAGATGCTTAAGGCAAGCGAACAGTCGCAGTGGGGTGAGGTGCGCACATCATGGTTGAAGCAGATTCACGAATGGATGCAGGAACACCCCATGACCTATGCGCCGAGCAATGATGTCATCAAGCCGCAGTTTGTCGTCGAGATGATTTATGAGATCACAAAGGGCGATGCCATTATTTCGACCGAAGTCGGCCAGAACCAAATGTGGGCCGCCCAGTTCTTCAAATTTGACAAGCCGCGCCGCTGGCTCTCGTCTGGGGGACTGGGGACAATGGGATACGGCTTTCCTGCAGCCATCGGAGCGCAGCTGGCGAAGCCCGACAAGCTTGTGATCGATATTGCGGGCGACGGCAGCATTCAGATGAACATTCAGGAGCTTGCGACGGCCGTCATCAACAAGCTTCCGGTGAAGATTGCCATTCTCAACAACCGGTTTCTTGGCATGGTACGCCAATGGCAGGAGCTCTTCTTCAACGAGCGCTACTCCTCTACTTGTCTTGACACCGTACCTGATTTTGTGCTGCTTGCCCAGGCATATGGCGCCATAGGACTGCGCGCGACAAAGCCTTCGGAGGTTGAGCCTGTCCTCAGGGAAGCGTTCAAGGTGAAAAAGCTAGTCATGATGGACTTTATTATCGACTGGAAGGAGAAGGTCTATCCGATGGTTCCGGCTGGCGCAACACTCGACAATATGTTGTTTGAAGTGAAAGAGAAAAAAACAGAAAAACGCCTGAAAGCGGTGAAATAGGGGGACGTCATGCGACATACCATATCCGTTCTCGTTGAAAATAAATTCGGCGTACTGTCCAGGGTGGCGGCGCTGTTCAGTGCGCGAGGCTATAACATTGAGAGTCTATCGGTAGGCACGACTATCGATCCGCAATTTTCGACCATTACCGTCGTCACATTCGGCGATGAGGCGATTATCGAGCAGATTACCAAGCAGCTTAACAAGCTGATCGATGTGATTAAGGTCGTAGATCTGACAGAACTGGACCATGTTGAGCGGGAGATGATGCTGATAAAGGTAGCTCCCAAAAAGGAGAATCGGGTCGAGGTTCTGAGAACCGCGGAAATCTTTCGCGGAAGAATTGTTGATTCCAGCCAGAACACCTATACGATTGAGATTACCGGCAACGAGACCAAGCTTGAAGCCTTTACCGAGCTGATGAAACCGCTCGGCATTAAGGAAGTTGTCCGCACCGGCAAAGTTGCCATGGCCAGGGAGAATACGCGAAAAAAAGCATAGCAGATGCTCGTTTTGGGACCTTCGTGATTCTCTCTATGTCTGGCGATATTCCCCATGTCAGAGTGTGAGCTGTCATGCATTGGTTCCCAATGACCGCGATGGCGCGTAAAGCGCTTTCCTTTCTGTCTGCCATAACACACAGAAAAACATGGTATAATCAAATCGGATGGACTGCAATATAAAAACGAACTCAACCGGCTGTCTGAAAACAACAGATGTCTTCCTGCACCGTCGCAACCGCTGACACCCCATGACACTGGATATTATCTTGATCTCCGTCTGCATTATGATTAATGCGTTCTTCTCTGCATCAGAGATAGCGATCGTCACTGCGCGCCGCACGAAAATAAAGCAGCTGATTGACGAAGGCCATATGAATGCGGAAACCCTGCAGCGCCTCAAGGCGGATCCTGACCGTTTCCTTGCCACGGTTCAGGTTGGAGTCACCCTGTCGGGAGCATTTGCTTCTGCCGTCGGAGGGGCTGTTGCTGTCAGTTCAATCAAGCCGCTTTTAGAACTCGTTCCTTTTCCCATCGTCGCGAAGTCCAGTGAAGCGATAGCTATTACTGTCGTTGTTCTTGTCATCACCTATTTCTCCCTTGTTTTCGGTGAACTGGTTCCAAAGTCTCTCGCTCTTTCAAATCCAGAAGGGATAGGGCTTCGCACCGCTCCGATTATCAATCGTTTTTCACGCATTGCCGTCCTGTTTGTGCGGATTCTGACCGCGAGCACGAACTTTCTGCTTAAGCCGTTCGGCAGAAAGGCTTTTACGGAGCGGGGCTATATTTCTAAAGAGGAAGTGAAGCTGTTGCTTGAGGAGGGCGGCCAGCAGGGCGTTTTTGAGGATCAGGAGAAAGAACTCATTCACAGTGTGTTCGAATTTACGGATACCTCTGTTCGTGAGATTATGATTCCCGTGACGCAGATGGTCACCATCCCTATTTCGATGCCGGTTGATGAAGTGCGCAGGCTGATAACGGAAGAAAAGTTTTCACGCTATCCTGTCATTGGACGTGGCCGGAATGATATCCGGGGCATTCTTTACGCAAAAGACTTCTTTTCAGCCAGCGGCCTTGCAGATGTCCGTAAGATTGTGAAACCTCCTCTTTTTGTGCCGGAGACCATGAAGATCAGCAATCTTCTGCGTGAAATGCAGAAGCGCAGGGTCCATATGGCGATCGTTATTGATGAACATGGGGCGGTTGACGGACTGGTTACCCTTGAAGACCTTCTGGAAGAAATTGTGGGGGAAATCCGCGATGAATATGACACAGAAAGCCCGGTGATTCATCTTCCGGACGGATCCCTGATTATTGATGCCTCGCTCAGCATCCGCGACCTGAGCGAAGATTACGATATCGTACTGCCGGAATCGCCTGATTATGACACGCTTGGTGGTTTTATCCTTTCCCAGCTCCAGCGGATTCCTAAAACGGGAGACCAGGTTGAACTGGAGACCATGAAGCTTCGCATTATCGAAATGGTCGGGCAGCGGATAGCAAAGGTAAAGATGGAAAAGGTGGAGCGCGAAGCGCTAGAATAGTTGCAAAATTACAAGGAGGTCGTTATGGAAAAGTATAAGTGCAATGTATGCGGATATGTGTATGATCCGGTGCATGGAGATCCTGATAACGGGGTTGCGGCCGGAACGCCGTTCTTCCAGGTTCCGGACGAGTGGGTCTGCCCGATTTGCGGCGCTGGCAAGGATATGTTTGAAAAAGAATAACCATCATAATCTGCCGGTTTTTTCAGGGAGGAGAGCATGAATTCAGTCGAAATTTCGCTGAAGATGGAGTCGGACGCCGTTGACTTTTATGAAAAGTGTGCCGATAAGATGCGGAATCCTGTGGGCAGGAAGATGTTTCTCTCGATTGCCGAGGACGAAAAACGGCATATTGAACTATTGAACAAACTATTCAGGAAGCTCGACATGACTATCGAGAAAGCGAGTCCAATGAAGGCAATCCAGAGCATTTTTGCTGAAATGAAGGATCATATGGTTGCCCGAGTTGCAGCGACGACGGATGATATGGAAGCTTTCAGGATCGCCATGGAGATGGAAAAACAGGGCAGAGATTTCTATCGTAAATCAGCTGCCGTAGCGCCGACTCCTCTGGAAAAGACTCTTTTTGAAACTCTGGCAGATGAAGAAGAAGAACACTTCAAGGTGTTTTCCAATACTCTTGATTTTATGCAGAACACTAACAACTGGTTTCTCTGGGAAGAAAAAGGCGTTATTGAAGGATAAACACAGATATGCCGTAAGGCCCGTGCGAGCATTTTGCACGGGCCTTTTTGTATGATGAAGGAGAATTATTTCAGGCCGAGCGCATCCTGCATATCGTACAGACCCGGTTTCTGTTTGATAATCCACTGGGCTGCACGAAGGGCTCCGCGCGCAAACGTATCGCGGCTTGAAGCCTTGTGCGTAATTTCGATACGTTCTCCAAGACCGCAAAACATCACGGTATGCTCGCCGACAATGTCGCCGCCGCGGATGGTCTGGATGCCGATTTCCTTTTGCTTTCGTTCGCCGATAATTCCTTTCCGGGCATACACGCCGACTTCATCAAGATCCCGGCTTACCGCTTCGGCAATCACCTGAGCCAGCTTGGGAGCGGTTCCGCTCGGAGCATCTTTTTTGAGCCGGTGGTGAGCTTCGACAACTTCAATATCATATCCATCGCCAAGGACGCGGGCAATGTCCTGCAGCACTTTCAGCAGGAGGTTGACACCGACACTGTAATTTGGAGCAATGATAATCGGGACATTGCGGGCGGCGTTCCGAACTTGTTCGATCTGATCTTTTTCCAGTCCGGTGGTTCCGATGACCATGGCTTTCTTTTTTGCGGCAGCGGCCGCGACATTCGAAATGGTCGCCTGCGGTGCGGTGAAGTCAATAATGACATCCCCGGCATTCATGACCGCATCGATTCCATCAGCAAGTATCACGTTTTTTTCTCCGACACCGACAAGCACACCGACATCTTTTCCGATGTCTTTATGCCCCGAACGCTCAAATGCACCTGCAAGAGATAATTCCGGATACTCAAAAGAAAGCGCCGAAATTCTGCTCCCCATCCGGCCGGTCGCTCCGGCTACAACAATCTTCGTCATGTTAGACCTCCTTGCGTTCAGGACTCGTCCTGATTCGGTTTGTTTTCAGATCCGTCAGCAGAGCCTGCGGCTATACGGTAGTCTTCCATAGCCCACCTGCCGAGATCAACCGTTTTGCATTGTTCAGAACAAAACGGTCGCCATGGGTTCTCTTCCCACGTTGTTTTAATTTTACAGGTAGGACATGATACCAGCACAGGTGCGCCTCATGGTTTTTGGAGTCTGACTTGCGTCTGGAGTCCTTCAGACATCGAGATTTTCCCCGTGCAATCAATGAACAGGGCATCAAATCCCGCCTTTTTCGCAACAGCCAGGCCTTTTTCGGATCCCAGTACAAAAATTTTGGCGAAGCCATCGGCGGTTATGCCGTCATCGGCCACAATGGTCACGCTGCCGCACTGCTCAGCCGGATAGCCGGTCAGCGGATTCAGCAGGTGATGATATCTGACACCGTCTTTTTCAAAGAACCTTATGTAATCGCCGGAGGTCGAAAGCGATTTGTCCGAAACTGCTATGGTGGCGAGAATCTCATCGGCCTGCCCTTTCTGTCTCGGGTTCTGGATGCCGACTACCCATGAGCTTCCATCAGGCTTCCTGCCGAACGCCCGAACCTCTCCGCCCACCGTGACAATGCCGGAGAGGAAGCCGTGCTTCTGCAGAATTTGAGATGCCTTGTCGGCAGCATAGCCCTTGAGAATTCCGCCGAGATCAATCTGGGCGCCGTTATTTTTGAGATACACCGTTTCAGCAGTCTTATCCAGAACAATAGTCCGGTAGCCCACACGCTTAAGACGATCTGCAATCGCATCTTTCTCAGGAACAACGCCTTTCCTGAAATCCCAGAGTTTCACGAGCGGGCCGACCGTTATGTCAAAAGCGCCTTCCGTCATCTCGGATGTGAAGACCGCTTTTTCGATTATTGCAAATGTTTCAGGAGAAACCTTCACTGGCCGAATGCCGGCATTCCTGTTAATTTCGGAAACTTCACTGTCATCGGCGTAGAAGTTGAGAAGCTGCCCCAGACGTTCCAGTTCCCCATATGCGCTTTCCATTGCCCGCTGCGCTCCGGGCTTATCATTGGTTACGACTGTCATGCTTACGAGCGTGTAAAGTGATGTGCGGGTGACCTTCACAACGCCCTCCTGCTTCTTGCCGCAGGCAGGAAGGAGCATGATGACCAGCAGAGTCAGCAGGAGTGCCGCAGGCAGGCCGCGCTTTGTCCATGTCATCGTGATGTCTCCTTTGGGGGAATGCCCAGTTTCCCGGCAAGATACTGACCGGTATGCGAGGCTTTGTTTTTTGCGACCTGTTCCGGGGAACCCGAAGCAATCAATCTGCCGCCTTTTTGTCCGCCCTCAGGACCGAGGTCAACAATATAGTCGGCTGATTTGATCACATCCATATCATGCTCTATGATGATAACAGTATTGCCCATGTCTACGAGACGATTCAAGACATTCAGGAGCCGCTGGATATCGATGAAGTGGAGTCCGGTTGTCGGCTCATCAAGAAGGTAAAGGGTCCGCCCGGTCGCGCTTCGGGCAAGCTCTTTTGAAAGCCTGAGGCGCTGCGCCTCACCGCCTGACAGCGTAGTCGCCGGCTGCCCCAGCTTCAGATACCCAAGACCGATCTCTTCCAGTACCTCAAGGCGCTGCCGAAGCGGCGGAATGGCATCGAAAAACTCCCGCGCGTCGGCAATGGTCATGTCCAGCACGTCGGCAATGGTGCGATTCTTATAACGGACATCCAGCGTTTCACGATTGTAGCGCTTTCCCTTGCAGGTATCGCAGGTCACATAGACATCCGGAAGGAAGTGCATAGCAATTTTTTTGAGCCCGTCGCCGGAACATGACTCGCAGCGACCGCCGGAAACATTGAAACTGAAACGTGATGCGCGATATCCTCGGGTTTTGGAATCCGGGAGAAGGGAAAACAGCTCTCGGATTATGGTGAAAATTCCGGAATAGGTTGCCGGGTTTGATCGTGGAGTGCGGCCGAGCGGCGACTGATCAATGCTTATAATCTTATCAACGGCATCGGTCCCTTCAATAGACTTATGCCTGCCCGGACGAGTCAGCGCTTTTGAGAGTTGCCTGGCAAGGGACTTGTAAAGTATTTCATAGATGAGCGTGCTTTTGCCGGAGCCCGATACTCCTGTTATGCAGGTCAGTGCGCCCAGCGGCAGAGCGACGTCAATGTTCTTCAGGTTGAATTCCGAGGCTCCGCGGATCATGAGAAAGTCGCGCGGCACACGACGCTGCATAGGTATGGCAATGGAAAGCACGCCGGTAAGGTATCCCCCGGTAATCGAACGGTTATTTTTCCGAAGCTCTTCCGGTGTGCCTTCAGCAACTATCCAGCCGCCGTTTTTCCCGGCACCCGGACCCATGTCGATGACATGGTCAGCGGCTAGAATCGTATCTTCGTCATGTTCAACAATTATGACGGTATTGCCGGCATCGCGAATGGCTGCCAGAGTCTCATTAAGACGGGCGACATCTCGCTGGTGGAGACCTATGCTCGGTTCATCCAGCACATAGAGTACGCCGGTCAGTGAGGAGCCAAGTTGGGTCGCAAGGCGGATACGCTGTGCCTCACCTCCCGAAAGCGTCAGAGACGGTCGATCGAGGGTGAGATAGTCAAGGCCGACCCGACGCAGGAACAAGAGTCGGTCATTCACCTCCTTGATAATGCGTCGGCCAATGGCCAGTTCCCGGTCAGAGAGCTGAAGCTTCTCAATAAAAGACGCAGCCTCTGCAATTGACATGCATGCCAAGTCGCCGATGCTCGCATTTTCTATCCTGACGCTCAGGGCTTCTTTGCGCAGTCGTTTTCCGTGACATGACGGGCAGGTCTTCAGGCTCCCGTAATCGTGATCTTCAAAGTGATGCCCGAGGAAATTCGTGTCCTTGTCCGGCGTGTCAATTTGTACTCCAAGCCCCCGGCAGGATGGACATGCTCCGTATCTGCTGTTGAACGAAAAAAGCCCGGGATCCATCTCGGGGTAGCTGATTCCGCACTGAGGACATGCCAGTTTCCTGCTGAACAGAATGTCTCGTGATTCATCAATAATATTGATGACCACGGTTTCTGCATGTTTGAGCGCTGTGTCGATGGAGAGGCGAAGCGCTTTTTCTACCGAATGTTTGATGATGAACCGATCAATAACGATTTCAATGGTATGCCGCGACTGCTTTTTGAGCTGGATATTCTGGGTAAGATCGACCATGCTGCCGTCGATGCGAGCACGCACAAACCCGTCCATGCGCATTTTCTGCAGTTCCTTCCGGTATTCCCCTTTGCGCTCACGGACAATAGGAGACAGCACCTGAATTCTTGTGCCGAGCGGCAGATGCATGACCGACTGAATGATATTCTGAATATCCTGGGAGGCTATGGCAACCCCGCACTGGAAACAGAAAGGGGTGCCGATACGCGTATACAGCACCCGCAGGTAATCGTAGATTTCAGTAATCGTTCCAACGGTCGAGCGGGGACTCCGGCTGATGGTTTTCTGATCTATCGCAATGGAAGGGGAAAGCCCTTCTATCGCATCGACCTCCGGCTTCTGCATCTGCTCAAGGAACTGGCGTGCATATGCCGATAGGCTCTCTACATACCGCCGCTGCCCCTCGGCATAAATGGTATCCATGGCGAGCGATGATTTGCCTGACCCTGAAGGCCCGGTAATAACCGTAATCCGGTCGCGGGGAATGCTGACCGTTAAATTCTTCAGATTGTGTTCGCGCGCTCCGCTGACAATAATTGCATTCTGCACAGTACGGTGAACTCCCTTGCTGTCAATGACTTTTAATGTAACTTATGCCGCTCTTTCCTTTCCAGCGTGTGCCCACCTTGACAGGCATATATGCGTAAATGATAGATTGAAAACGAATGGGCGCAAAGCCGGACTGTTATCAATGCAGGTATTTTTTCATAACGTATAAGCAGCATCGACCGTATGGCTGCAAAGGGCTCGGATTTGAATCGCCGGAGATCCCAGCTCAGGTCGTTTTTCGCATATCAGGAGCAGCATGTCTGGCATTTGTACCGAAGAAAAACAAGAAACAGGGTGATGGATTGTGACAGCAAGGGAAGACAAAAACCGCAGAGATTTTTTCCGGGTTTTCGGATATGTGCCTGTATCCATCCGGGGCCTTGCACCTGATGTTGACAGGGACTCATTGCATTCACGGCTGCTTGCAGAAGCAGATCTTGCCGCCTGGCATGAACTGAAGGTCAAAAAAGTGAATGTCAGCGGGATGGGAATCTTTTTTGAGTCATATGAACGCTATCAGGTCGGGGAGATTCTCGAAATAAAACTCTTTCTTGAACAGGTGCTGGCTGATATTATCGTAGCTTATGGAGAGGTCGTCCGCGTCGAAAACTATCCGAATCATTCCGGCGTTGCGTTGAAGTTTTTCGACATGGATGAGAGGGTTTTAGGCATCATAACAGCTTACGTTCTTCATCGGGAACGTGAACTCATTTCCGAAAAGCGGGTTGGGTGGCTTTAAAGAAGATTCATGATGAGTGAATACAGAGGGAATGCCGGTCCGGGATTCCCTTTTTTGTGGTCGTTTTTCAGGTGAGACCAGGAAAAATCAGCAATGGAGCGGCTAAAGAAACTGTTTTGATCGTGGGGCACAACATTATGAGCCAATGTGCAAACGAAGAAAAGCATCTGTTTTTATCAGTTCGACCCCGATGCTTCTCAGTTCTTCTCTGCCCTGATCGTAGAGTCCTGAAACGGCATCGTCAATGAGGACAATACGGAAGTCCCGCTCACTGGCCTCATAAATAGAGGCGCGGGGGCAGTTTGGGAAGTTGCATCCGCAAAACACCAGAGTGTCGACTCTGCGCTCCTTCAAATATGTCTCAAGTGGGGTCTTGAAAAAAGCGCCCCACCGCGGTTTGTAGATGACCGCCTCATTATCAGACCATTTCTGGACGCCGCCGCCGAGAAGATGACCCGAATCCAGCCTGAGAAGCAGGTCGGGCTTCAGAATATTCACCAGTTCAGCGCCGTCAGATGCAGGCGTTGCAATACTTACGCCGTTTTCAATCAATTCCTTTCTGCACAAATCCACATTGGAAGCGTCAGGTAGGTACATGCGGACGATGTGGACGATGGGAAGATCGCGATTGCGATACCATTTCAGCAGAAGAGCCATATTGGGCAGGACATCACAGGTGCCGGGGATTTCTGCAGGCGCCCCGGGGAGGGTGAAATCATTCTGCGTGTCAATTGTGATCAGCGCAGATGATCCGATACGGGATTTTGTGTATTTGAGCATTTCCGTTAAAACAACCCCTTGACTCGCCCAGTCTCAACATCCACATCAACCCTGCGGTACGCAGGGTCTGACGCAGTGCCAGGCATGAGCTTGATTGTGCCGGCAACAGGCACAACGAACCCCGCACCGCTATAGGTGAGGATATCGCGCACCTGCAGGCGCCAGCCGCGCGGCACGCCCTTAAGATTCGGGTTGTCCGAAAGGCTGAGGTGCGTTTTGACCATGCAGGTGCCGAGCTTCGAAAGCTCCGGATCGTTTTCTATCTGCTTCGCCTTGGCGAGAGCATCGTCGCTGAAGTCGACGCCGTCTGCTCCATAAGCCTCTCTGGCTATCAGCTCAATACGCGCTCTCATTGGGGTTGCCAATTCATAGAGATACCTGAAGTGGTTCGCTTCATTGCAGGCATCGATAACAGCATCGGCAAGGTCTGCCGCGCCGTCGCCGCCGAGCAGCCAGTGTTTTGATACCGCAACCCGCGCGCCGGCAAATTCGGCCAGACGTTTAACAGCATGGATTTCATTATCTGTGTCCGCGGAAAAAGCGTTAATGCAGACAACCGGATTGATGCCCGCCTTTTTTACGGTCTGGATATGGTGCGCAAGGTTTGCGCAGCCATGTTCAACCCACGCGACGTTTTCTTCGCGATACTCTTTCGGCATCGGCTTGCCCGGTACCGGAATGGGCGCGCCGCCATGACACTTGAGCGCCCGGATTGTGGCAACAATGACCGCGGCATTCGGCACGAGTCCGGAGTAGCGGCACTTGAGGTTCCAGAATTTCTCGAAGCCGATATCGGCGCCGAATCCGGATTCGGTTACCACGTAATCGCACAGTTTCAGCGCGATTCGGTCGGCAATAATTGATGACTGGCCGATGGCGATATTGGCAAACGGCCCGGCATGCACAAAAACCGGCTGGCCTTCGATGGTCTGCATGAGGTTTGGATTGATCGCCTCCACCATCCATGCCGTCATCGCGCCCGCCACTTCAAGATCCTCGGTGGTGATCGGTTTTCCCAAGCGGTCGCGGGCAACAACAATCCTGCCCATGCGTTCGCGCAGGTCTTTCAGATCGGAGGCAACCGAGAGGATCGCCATGACTTCTGATGAAACCGCAATCGCAAAGCCGGACTGCATCATGAAGCCGTCACTCTTGCCGCCGATGCCGATAACGATATCGCGGAGCGACTGGGCGCAGAAGTCGATGATCCACTTCATCTGGACATCGCGGGCATTAATGTCGAGACGTTTCAGGTTGCGTTTTGCGAGTTGTTCGTCGGTGTAGTTGTATTCGTGCTGCATGCGCGAGGTGAGGGCAACCATCGCGAGGTTGTGCGCGTTCATGATCGCATTGATGTCGCCGGTCAGTCCAAGTGAAAAGGGCGTGAGCGGAATGCACTGTGAAAGGCCGCCGCCTGCTGCCGAGCCTTTGATGTTCATGGTCGGACCGCCGGACGGCTGACGAATGGCAGCAATGACGCTCTTGCCGCGCTTGCCGAGTCCCTGCGTAAGACCTATGGTGGTTGTCGACTTGCCTTCGCCGAGCGGAGTCGGCGTGATTGCGGTTACATCAATATACTTGCCGTTCGGCTTCGATGCAAGCCGCTCAAGCACCGCTTTGAAATCTATCTTTGCGATGTGGTGGCCGTGCGGCAATAGTTCGCGGTGCTCAAGCCCCAGCTTTTCCCCAAGCTGATGGACCGTCCGCATGTTTTTTTCGGCTGCTTCAGCAATCTGCCAGTCGGCGTTTTTTGTCGGGTCGAGCAGCATAGGGCCTCCGGATAGAAAAAGTATTCAGCACTCAGACTTCAGGAGTCAGAATCAGGAATAATAACAAACGGAATTGCAATATCTGGGACAAGCTATATGAAAAAAATTTCAAAAAACCATTATTGCTCATCAGCAGGCTCAGCCGGGGACATATGACTTGCCACTGAAAATGCGGCTCGTCCGTGAGGAAAGCCATCGGAATAGAGATATTGCGTGCCAGGATGTTCAGCGTCAGGGCAGGGCCACTGCAGGCTGCCTTCTTCAAGGCGGCGGTAGGTAATACCGACGAGCGGCGGCCAGAGAGACGCGAATTCATCAAATGCCGATTCAGGATCATCAATGCGCATATCGTAGCCCAGACGCTGGGAAAGATCGACAAGAATAGCGAAGTCATCACGAGCAGATCCCGGAGCATTGACCGCACGGCGAACGCGCTGGACCCTGCGTTCCGTATTGGTGAACGTGCCCTCTTTTTCCGCGCAGCATGCCGCGGGCAGGACTACGTCAGCCAGCCGGGCGGTTTCGGTCAGAAAGATATCCTGGACAATGAGGAAGTCGAGAGCTCTGAGCGCCTCGGCAGTATTCGAGGCATTCGGGTCGGTGATGACCGGATTTTCACCCATAATGTACAGCACTTTCATCGTACCCGCGAGGGCGGCGGGAATCATCTCGGTCGCCGTCAGTCCGGGCTGCGGCGAAAGGGGAACCCCCCACGCCTGTTCGAATTTTCTGCGGTTTTCAGGAATGTCTGTTTTCTGGTATCCCGGCAGTACATCCGGCAGGCAGCCTGCGTCAGAAGAACCCTGCATATTGTTCAGGTCGCGAAGCGCATATATGCCCGTATGCGGTCTGCCGATGCTGCCGGTGAGGAGCGCAAGGTTGGCGATAGCCCTGACATTTCCAGTGCCGGCATAATGCCAGGGTGCCTCCATCGAATAGAAGATGCCTGCTTTGCGGGAGTTGCCGTAAATGCGCGCCGCTTCGATAATCGAATCGGCTGGCACCCCGGTGATGCCGGCGACCGCTTCGGGTGTGAAAGTCTCGACCGAAACGCGCCATGCATCGAATCCCTCAGTGCGTAAGCCGATAAAATCAGCATCAAACAGATGCTCTTTCAGAATGACATGCGCTATGCCGTTGAAAAGCGCAGCATCGGTTCCGGGCTTCAGCCGCAGATGAATGTCTGCAAAGCGGACCAACGGAACACGCCTCGGGTCGGCGATTATGATTTTCGCACCGTTTCTCCGCGCCTCAATCATCCGGTTTGCAATTACCGGATGTGTCTCTTTTGTGTTGGAGCCGGCAATAAAAAGCGCTTCCATTGCCGGAATCTCCGAAATGCTGTTTGTCATAGCCCCTGAGCCGAAGACGGCGGCAAGATCGGCCATCATCAGGGCGTCGCAAAGGCGCGCGCAGCAATCTACGTTATTCGTTCCGATTGCAGCGCGCATAAATTTCTGAAATGCGTAGTTTTCCTCTGTTGTGCATCGAGCCGAAGAGATGCCGCCAATTGCGTCGGGTCCAAAGCGCTGTCGTACGTCAAGAACACGCCCTGCAATGAGTGTCAGCGCCTCATCCCACGTTGCCGGCTGAAGCGTGCCGTTTTTCCGGATGAGCGGAGCGGTGAGCCGGTCGGGGCTCCCGGCGAAAGAGTATCCAAACCGCCCCTTCACACAGAGCAGCCCATCATTCCATGCATTCTCAGGAACAGTCACCTTCACTATGCGGTTCTGAACGGCATGCAAAGCCACCTCGCAGCCAACACCGCAATGCCCGCAGATTGAATTGATCTTCCTCACATCAAGCGTTCGCCCTGCACGAGCCCACTGTTTGCCGGTGAGCGCGCCGGTCGGGCAGAACTGAATGCACTGCCCGCAAAACTCGCAGTCGAGATCGCGTTCAAAGGGCGGGCATATCTTTGATTTGAATCCGCGATATGTAAAGTTGATTGCGCTGACGCCCTGAATCTCGCCGCACACCTTCACACACCGTCCGCACATGACGCACTTTTGCATATCACGTTCGATGAACGGATTGGCGTCGCGCTTTTCGTACTGCCGGCGCTCGCCGGCATACGGATTGTCGCGGATGCCGTAATCGTACGCGTAATTCTGAAGTTCGCATGCTCCCCCGCCTTCACAGAGCATGCAATCGTTCGGGTGGTCCGAAAGGATCAGCTCAAGGCATGTCCTGCGGAGAGCGTTGATTTCAGGCGATGTGGTCGTAACAACCATCCCCTCGACAGCAGGTGTGGTGCATGAGGTGACCGGCCGGGGGATACTCTCTATCTGCACGATACAGAGACGGCAGCCGCCAAATGGCGAAAGTTTCGGATGGTGGCAGAGAGTCGGAATCGTGATGCCTGCCGTCCGCGCCGCTTCGAGCACTGTCGTGCCTGCGGCGGCGATAACCGCTATTCCGTCGATAATCAGAGAAAAATTCGTCTTCGCTTCCATCATGACTTCTCGAGGGCCTTGAATTTGCAGGCATCAAAACATGAGCCGCACTTGATGCAGCTCGACTGGTCAATCACATGGATTTTTTTCTTTTCTCCGCGTATCGCCCCTGCGGGGCAGGCGCGGAGGCAGGCACCGCATCCTTTGCATTTATCAGTTCGCACGGCGAAGGTGAGGAGAGCCTTGCAGACCTTTGCAGGACATTTTTTGTCACGAATATGGGCATCGTATTCGTCGCGAAAATATCTGATGGTACTCAGTACCGGGTTCGGGGCTGTCATGCCGAGGCCGCAGAGCGACGTCAGGCGTATATCACTTCCGAGCCTGATGAGCAGATCGATATCGGTTTCCTTGCCATGTCCGTTCGTGATGCGCTCCATAATTTCGAGAAGCCGCTTGGTGCCGATGCGGCACGGCACGCACTTGCCGCACGATTCGTTCTGGGTGAACTGCAAAAAATACTTGGCCATACCCACCATGCAGTCATCCTCATCCAGCACAATCATGCCGCCTGACCCTACGATAGAACCTGCTTTGCCGAGCGATTCATAATCGACGTTCAGGTCTACCATCGAGGCCGGAATGCAGCCGCCGGATGGCCCGCCCGTCTGTACGGCTTTCAGCTGTTTGTCATGCTCTATTCCACCGCCGATCTCATAAATAATCTCACGGAGAGTAATGCCCATAGGAACCTCGATGAGGCCGGAATTTTTCACCTTGCCGGTGAGCGAAAAGACCTTGGTTCCGCGCGATTTGTCCGTCCCGTAGGAAGAGAACCATTCTGCGCCCCTGCAGATTATCTGCGGGATGTTTGCAAGAGTTTCAACATTATTTATGACGGTTGGCTTGCCCCAGAGACCCTTAAACACAGGAAACGGCGGCTTGGGACGAGGCATGCCACGTTCGCCTTCAATAGAAGCTATAAGCGCGGTTTCTTCCCCGCAGACAAAGGCGCCGGCGCCCAGCTTGACCTTGAGGGCAAAATCAAAGCCGGTTCCGAGGATATCCCTCCCGAGGAATCCATGCAGGGTGGCTTCCTGGATGGCATGCCTGAGCCTTTGCACGGCGAGAGGGTATTCAGCGCGGACATAGACATATCCTGCCTGAGAACCGATAGCGTATGCGCCGATAATCATCCCTTCGAGAACGGAATGGGGGTTTCCTTCCAGAACCGCCCGATCCATGAATGCTCCCGGGTCTCCCTCATCCGCATTGCAAATGATAT
>JBBIQQ010000044.1:248-16523 GCA_037442225.1 Nitrospirota bacterium | reverse complement strand
GTGCTCCAGAACGATGGACCCCTTCACCGGCGTGATCTTCTCTGCGCCAAGGAGAGCGATTGCGCGGTCAGCGGCTTTCCTGCCGACGGCAGTGAAGTCGATATTGCGGAGGAATCTGCTGCCCTGATAATCCCAGCCCATCTGGCTTTCCTCTTGCTGTTCGGCGACCGCCATAACTTGGGCACTGCATGCGGTGGAGCGATAGGCGACATCGATGCCGATCGAACTCAGAATTCTCGTTTCAGATGTCGTAAAGCTGGCAGCTGCCTTCCGGATTTTTGTGATGCGGCTATCTGCGTCGCGCGCTGCTTTTTCAATCGTCAGCGCCGCATGAATGGCATCCGTTTCCAGCAACGATGCGACGACGTCGTCAAAGACCTCTATGTCGGCATATCCTGACGCAGATGGCAGACTATTATACTGATCCGGCTCAGCGTGGCGCGAAGCCTCGACCGCAAGTTCAACAACGCGCCGCCATGCCGCCGGGTCGGTCGCATACGAAAACCCAAGACGGCCATCGCGGACGACCCGAAGGCAATATCCCCGGGTTGCGGATTTTTCGAGCGTCTCTATCGTCTGGTGCTTTGCCTCGACGCTCAGGTTGGTGGAGGTCTTGAGAAAGACCTCCGCCTGTTCAGCACCTGCGTGCCGGGCAGTATCGAGCAGCTGCGTTGCAAATGCGGTATTCACTCATGTCCCCTTAATTTTCGGAGTATGTCGCGGAAGAGGTGTCGGATTCCCATACCGTGACTGCAGATGCCGATATGTTCGGATAGCTGCCAAGACGTTTTCTCAGGTTATCAAAAATCCATTTCGCCATATTTTCGGAAGAAGGGTTTCGTTCGGTAAACGGAAATACGTTGTTGATACAGACATGATCGAACGGCGCCAGTATCTCGGCAAGTATTTTTTTCAAATCATGAAAATCTATCGCCAGATCTATTTCATTCAGATATTGAGCGGAGACATAGGCCTGAACTCTCCAGGTATGACCATGCAGATTTTCACACTTGCCCTTATAGCCGCGGAGCTGATGCGCGGCGGAAAATGTTGATTCAACCATAAGCTCGTACATCCGGCCTCCCTGCGACAATGCTTTCAGTTACTGCTTTTTCGTGAATATGGCAATATGCGGCAGATTCCGGTACTTGTTTTCAAAATCAAGACCGTATCCGACGACAAATTGATTGGGAATAGTGAAGCCGACGTAGTCGAGCGGAACATCAACAACCCGCCGCTCCTTCTTGTCGAGGAGCGTGCATATCTTCAGGCTGTCGGGTTTCTTTGCGAGGAGATGATCCCTGATCTGGTTCAGTGAAATGCCGGTGTCAACAATGTCGTCAATCAGCAACACATGTTTGCCGGCAATCTCTTCACGGACGTCGTAATGTACGGCTACTGTTCCGGAGGAAGCTGTTTTTATGTAGCTTGTCGCAATCACAAAGTCGATCGAAACCGGAACCTGAATTTCACGAACGAGATCAGCAAAAAACATGAATGACCCCTTGAGCATGCCTATTGCAAGCATCTCGTTTCCGGCATAATCCTCTGAAATCTGATGCGCAAGCTCCGAGACCTTTTCATGAATCTGTTCGGCTGTCAACAATGGTTTGCCGTAAATCATAAGACTTCATCCTCCCCGCAATGAATGGTGTATATTAACTGCCGGTCTCACGATTTCTCAAGGCAGTAAGTTATGAGCACGCGTGCGCGTGGCGGGCCAAATGCGGCGAGAAACTTCAGCGAGCCCGCGCCGCCCGGAAGCATTAGCTATCAGTTGCGTCACAGCGCAAAAAGTGGGTTATACTAGAAACAATACTCATGATGGATGACAGGGAACTTGAAAAAATAATCTCAGCGACCGGAGACATCCCGAGTCTGCCCACGGTGGCGTCTAAAATTCTCACGATGGTAAAAGACGAGAATCTTTCGCTTGATGATCTCGAAAAAACCATAGAAAAAGACCAGGCTTTTTCCGCGCGTGTTCTCAAGATGGCGAACTCATCGTTTTATGGAAGGAACCGCAGTATCGATTCGATTTCGAGCGCTATTCTGCTCATCGGATTCAAGACGATGTTTTCGCTCGTGATGGCAACCGCGATGAAGGATGTGTCCCGGAGATTCGGTCTGTTTGAGCAGAAACTATGGGAGCACAGTCTCGGTGTTTCTATGGCTGCCGCCATGCTGGCGCGGGAAACGAGGGCTGTTTCCCATGATGAAGCGCTCATGGCGGGGTTGATTCACGATATCGGCAAAATCGTTCTCAATAACAACATTCCGGACCGTTATGCCATGGTGGTGGAGAATGTCTATCACGGCGCGGGACAGTTTTTCGAGATCGAGGATACGCTGCTCGGTTTCAACCATTGCAGCGTCGGCGGATTCATCGCGAGAAAATGGAATCTGCCCAAAAATATAGAAACAGTTATTGAATTTCATCACAGCCCGGTTCTTTCCGGCCATACAGATGCCATTTCCGAGCCGCTATGCCAGATAGTGACCGTTGCCGATGCTATGGTAAATGGTCTTGGCATCGGCATCGCCGGTTCGTATTCCGTGGAGGTGAATTTTGATGGCATCGGGCTGACCGCTGACCGGTTCGCAAGAATTCGGGATACGTTCAGCGCTGAGTTTGAGGAACAGCTTCAGAGCCTGAAAGGCTAGTTTTTTCTGTTTGTCCTGCTTTGTCCCCATGAATTCCTCGCGTTGAGTTTTTCTTTGAATCAGTCTGGCTGCACAACTTTCAAGCGTATTTTGCGCAAATGCTTGTGGTAGTATAATTAGAATCTTGTTCCGAAGGAGTTTCATGCATGCATGTCCGTTTCAGTAAATTCGTTATTCCTCTCATCACGTTTTGCCTTGTTATTTCAATGGCTTCTTGCGCTCCGACTGTGGTTGTTCAACCGCCGAAGCCGCCTGCAAAAATTGCACTTGTGCTTGGCGCCGGTGCGGCACGCGGGTTTGGGCATATTGGTGTGCTGAAAGTCCTCGAAAACAACGCGATTCCGATTCATATGATAGTCGGTACGAGCGCGGGAAGTTTTGTCGGCAGCCTTTCTGCACATGGGTTCAATGCGTATCAGTTGCAGAAAATGGCACTTGAGTTGAAGAAGGGCGATATTGTAGATCTCACGATTCCCGATAACGGTTTTGTGAAAGGGGAACTGCTGGAGAATTATGTAAACCGCATGCTTGGCAACACTCCGATTGAAAAGCTGAGAACCCCGTTTTATGCGGTTACCACCAATGCCGGCACAGGGGAGGAGGTTGTTTTTACCCAGGGCAATACCGGCATGGCAGTTCGTGCAAGCAGCGCGATCCCCGGTGTTTTCCGGCAAGTCAGGATTCACGGCAGGGTTTATGTTGATGGCGGGGTTGTCAGTCCGGTCGCAGTAGATGCTGCCCGCCGCTTTGGCGCAGATGTTGTGATTGCTGTAGATATTTCGTCTGATCTCGAAACGCGAATCCCGGAAGGCACCATCGAAACTATCCTGCAGTCTATTAACATAATGTATGCAAAGATATCAGCAGCGCAATTAGCCCGGGCAGATGTGGTCGTGCGGCCAAAAGTTGGCCATATTGGCTCGGCCGAATTCGACAAGCGTCATGAGGCTATTCTGGAAGGAGAGCGGGCCGCAAACGAGATCTTGCCGCAGATCAATGCGATAATCGGCAAGTTGCGGCAGGAAGGAAGGCTGTAACTGCCTGACTTCTGAAGGGCGAGGCGTTGAGAAAATAGTGTTTTGTTAAAAATACTGGCAAATAACATAAGGGTTACTTTATTAAACATGGGAGGTTTTTATGGGCATTATGCATGACGGCATCCAGATAACAGGAAAGATTGACAAAGGGTTTGATGCCATTCTTACCACAGACGCGTTGGCGTTTCTCGCAACGCTCGTCAGGGCATTTCGTGACAGGCGCGTTGAGCTTCTTCGGAAGCGTGAAGAACGCCAGAAGCAAATCGATGCCGGTGTGATGCCGGACTTTCTCCCTGAGACTGCTCACATCAGAAGCTCCGACTGGACGATTGCACCGGTACCGGCAGACCTGCAGGACCGCCGTGTGGAAATCACCGGCCCGACAAGCGACCGCAAGATGGTCATCAATGCCTTCAATTCAGGCGCAAGGATTTTTATGGCTGATTTTGAAGATGCGAATGCCCCGCATTGGGAGAACATGATTCAGGGGCAGATTAACATGCGCGACGCTGTTGACGGCACTATTTTGTTTGTAACCCCTGACGGGAAAAGCTATGTGTTGAATGCAACCCCTGCGATTCCGATGGTGCGGCCACGCGGTTGGCATCTGGCCGAAAAGCATTTGCTGGTTGACGGTGAACCGGTTTCAGGCAGTATTTTCGATTTTGCGCTCTATTTTTTTCACAACGCGAAAAAGCTGATAGCAAAGGGTTCCGGTCCGTACTTCTACCTGCCGAAGATTGAGGGCCATTCTGAGGCGCGTCTCTGGAACGATGTCTTTGTGATGGCGCAGAAGGAGCTTGGCATCCTGAACGGCACCATCAAGGCGACCGTTCTGATAGAGACGATTCTGGCTGCATTCGAGATGGATGAGATTCTCTATGAATTGCGCGACCATTCGGCCGGGCTGAACTGCGGCCGGTGGGATTATATTTTCAGCTATATCAAGAAGTTCAGAAACCGCCCCGAGGTGATACTCCCGGATCGCGCGCAGGTGACGATGACATCGCCATTTATGCGCGCATACTCATTGCTGACCATCAAGACGTGCCATAAACGGAAAGCTCATGCCATCGGCGGCATGGCGGCGCAGATTCCGATTAAGAATAATCCTGTCGAAAATGAAGAAGCCTTTGCAAAAGTCCGCGCCGATAAGGAACGCGAGGCTGCTGACGGGCACGACGGGACATGGGTAGCGCATCCCGGACTCGTGTCAGCAACTCTGGAGGTCTTTAACCGACTCATGCCTGCACCGAACCAGATCGATAAGCAGCGCGACGATGTGCGGGCGACTGCGAAAGAACTAATCGCGGTGCCGGAAGGACAGATTACGGAGAAGGGCGTCCGCTTAAATATCGAGGTTGGGATACTCTATACCGCTGCCTGGCTTCGCGGTAACGGCGCGGTGCCGATTCATAATCTTATGGAGGACGCCGCAACCGCTGAAATTTCCCGAGCCCAGCTCTGGCAGTGGATACGCCATCCGAAAGGTATTCTTGATGACGGACGGGAGGTTACCAAGGAACTTTTCCGCCAAATTCTCGGCGAGGAAGTGGCGAAAATCAAGGCTTCATCTGGCGATGCGCAGTATGCTGCAGGCAAGTATGAACAGGCGGCAGGGCTTTTCGCGAAGCTGAGCGAAGACGATTATTTTGCGGACTTTCTCACGGTTCCAGCCTATGAACTGATTGCGTGAATCAGGCGCTACAGTGCCGGCGTAATCTATTGCCGGTGAGTATACGGAAATGTTTCAAGTGAAATGACTCAATAGAAGCGGAGAATTTTGCAGTATAATAGTATTAAAGTTACTTCGCAGCACCTAAGGGGGTCCAGATGTTTTCTTCAGAGTTCGTGACTATCATTTTTTTTGTCGTATTTGGCATCTACGTCGTGTCGAGTGCCGTTCGTATCCTGAAAGAGTATGAACGCGGCGTTGTATTCCGACTCGGTCGAATCATCCCCGTCAAGGGACCGGGGCTTGTGCTTGTCTGGCCGATTATCGACAAGCTGGTGAAGGTAAGTCTGCGAACTGTTACGATGGATGTTCCGCCGCAGGACATCATCACCCGTGACAACATCACGGTGAAGGTGAACGCTGTCATTTATTTCCGTCCTATCGATCCGGTCAAGGCGGTTACGCAGGTTGAAGATTTCTATTACGCAACGTCTCAGATTGCACAAACCACATTGAGAAGCATTCTTGGTCAGAGCCAATTTGACGATCTGCTGACCAACCGTGAGCAGCTGAATGCTGAACTGCAGACTGTCATCGATACGCAGACAGAGCCATGGGGCGTCAAAGTGTCGACGGTAGAAGTGAAGAATGTGGATCTGCCGAGCGAGATGCTTCGCGCCATTGCGCGTCAGGCAGAGGCTGAACGCGAACGCAGGGCTAAAATCATTCATGCTGAAGGTGAGCTTCAGGCATCGCAGATACTTGCTGACGCCGCGAAAATTATTTCCACTGAACCGGCAACCTTGCAGCTGCGTTTTCTCCAGACACTCACCGAGATTGCAACTGAAAAGAATTCAACCATTGTATTCCCGGTTCCAATTGATCTTATTTCGAACTTCATGAAAGCCTATGGAAAGAGTGAGAATGACGGAAAATGATCGCAACTCGGTGCCTGACGTGCCTGAGCTGAAGCAACCCGGGTCGCATCAGCACATCTGGATTAATCTATTTGCATTTCTGGCCGTCTGCGGTCTTTTGACGTGGTGGTTGTATGAAACTGGTCATATCCGGCTGTTCACTCATCGCGAGTATCTCGAAGAGGCTCTCTCCAAGTTAAATCCGGCAGCGACGGTTGTTGTGTTTATCGTGTTGCAGTCGTTGCAGGTTGTTTTTGCGCCAATCCCGGGGGAGGTGACCGGTCTTGTTGGCGGGATTCTTTTCGGGAAGTTCTGGGGTGTCATTTATTCAACTATTGGATTGACAATCGGGTCTTACCTAGCTTTTACACTGTCGAGACGTTTTGGCCGCCCGTTTGTGGATCGGTTTGTAAGCAAACCTTTTATAGACAAGTTCGATTATCTTATGCACCATAAGGGTGCATTTCTTGTTTTTCTGCTGTTCCTTATTCCGGGCATTCCAAAGGATGCCCTCTGTTACATTCTGGGACTTGGTCATCTCTCGAAATTGGAATTTCTGGTTATCGGGACAACAGGCAGGCTTTTTGGGACGATTCTGCTCACCCTTGGCGGTACCTATATCAGGCATGAGGAATACCAGAAATTCTGGATTCTCACCGCAGTTGCTATCGTGGTGGTTATGCTGGCGATGCTCTTCAGAGAGCGAATCGAACGTATTCTGCGAATGCTACATATTCGCGACTACAAAAGGCGCAAGTCAAAACCAACGGACTGAGGAGGGGCACATGCGAGCGCTCTCGGTATTGCTGTTATTGCTGTGTCCGGTCGAGGTACTTGCCTACGTTCCGCATGATTATCCCGCAATCTATACCCATCAAATCGGCAATTTCTATTATATAATCGCGTGTGTCGTCTTTCTCTGGACGGTTGTTCACAACAAACTGCATCAAGATCCAGGCTGGCGGTATATTTTCAAGGCTGTCATCTGTTTTCTTACATGGGGCTCTCTGATTTTTATTTCGCGCATTATCGAATCGGTCTCTCCTGGGGCGGCATTCCCGACTCCGAATGAATCGAAAATCGGGTGGGAGTATTTTTATCGGACGCTCCAGATTGACGGCGTAGGATATCTTTACTATCTCGGCCGCTTTGATTTCATTGTGCTGAACATAGCCATGTATTTTTTTTATCGAGGACTGCGGGAGCATCTTTCGCATACGAATGAGCAAGAAAAGCATTTGGTGCTGTCGGCGGCTGTTCTGCCGTTGCTGCCGATTCTTCTGACGGACATTTTCGGTAATTTTATGTTTCTTGTATTCGCCTATCTTTGCTTTAGTACGAGCGTGCAACTCTTTCGCCGTGAACGCGAAAATATCCTCTGGAGCTACATGGTATGGCTCTCATCAGCGCTTCTGTTTTTCGCTGTTTCCCGTTCATTCGGGCATATCTGGCGGCATCTGCTTATTCCTGCGGAACTTGGTTATATCTGGGAAAATCTCGAAGCTATCTCCGGCAGTATCAATACCTCTGTTCGGTTCATTGTTGCTACTCTTACCTTATTTTTTGTCTGGGTTTATCAGATTTATCTCAAGATGGCGGATGACAAGAAAAAGATAGAAGCAGTCAGCGCCGATATCATGAATCTGAACCGTGAAATGGAAGAACTTGGGGCGGAGCGGACGTTCGCACTTCTGGGTCTTCGGATTGCGGACAATATCAGGAATCCGGTCTCTATAATAGGCTGTGTATCGAAGCGATTGATGAAACGAGATGATATTCCAAAGCCTCAGCGGGAGAACCTCGAGGATGTGCTTGATGCCTGCAAGAGACTTGAGCAGATTGTTGCGGATTTCGAAAGCATTATCAAGAATCGTCCCCGGATGTTCCGCTATGAAGATGTAAACGAGGTTGTCAGCGACACGGTCGAGCTCATGCGGTCCGAAGCTGAACAACGCGGCATCACGCTGCTTGCCGACCTTTCGAAGGAGCCGGCACAGATTAATCTGCAGAAGAACCTCTTCCGGGTCGGTTTGTTCTACCTGATGCGCAACGCCTTAAACGCTACTACAGCCGGCGGCTCTATTACTGTGCAGACTTTTGTGAGCGGCGAGCTTGTGACGGTTCGCATTACCGACACCGGCTGCGGCATCCCGCGGGAGATGTTGCAGCAGCTGTTTGATCCGCTTTACAGCCAGAGCGGCGAACGGCTGCGGATGGCGATGCCGCTTGTGCGTCAGATTGTGACGGAACACCTTGGCGAGATTGTGGTAAACAGTGAGGAAGGAAAGGGAACTATATTCGATATGATATTTCCGGTCAAGTGGTGTGCGGTATCAAACCAGGTCGGCAAGTGAGGTGGAACGATATGAAAAAAGAGAACGAGAATCTGCGCCATGTGTCAGACCGGATGCGAAAAAAACTCCTCGAATTCTACCAGGATGTCGTGCCGGATTATGTTGTTGATGTCGGTAAATCTCACATTACGCTGCGGCTTGTTGATGATCGTTGCGACTACCGCGACTACGTCATTACTATCTGCCATGTTCACGAATTTTTTGCGAGTCGCAGAAAGAAACGTGAGCCGATGATCTCACTCGGCGGGTATACCGGAGAAGAGACGTATTTGCGAACTATTGCCCTTGAATGCCTCCGGTGGTTTAAGTTTGTAAGTCCTGAAGAATTTCTGGACAAGAAGCGCTATCCGAACGAGCCATAGCCGGGGAAAAAGGGGCTGATTTGAATTATGATTAGCCTTTTTTTTGCAACATGAGAACAAATCCCTACCATCTCAGCAGTGCTGATGCCCAAGTGAGTCCAGCGCCAAACGCTTCGAGCAGAATGTAATCCCCTTTGCGCACACGGCCCGTGCGGACTGCTTCATCAAGGGCAATCGGAATGGATGCGGCCGAGGTGTTTCCGTAGCGTTCAAGGTTCAGCATGACTTTGTCCATAGGAAGGCCAAGGCGTTTTGCCGTTGCCTGAATGATGCGCAGATTTGCCTGATGAGGAATCAGCAATGAAAGCTGTGAGGGCTTCAGATTGCATTGCTCCAGCGTCTCGACCACAAGATTTTCGAGTGTCTTAACCGCGACCTTGAATGTCTCATTTCCCTTCATCCGGATGGTATGAAATCGCTTGTCCACCACAGCCCTGGATGCCGGCTGTTTTGCAGCACCCCCCGGGACCTGGATATAGTCCCAGTACTGAGCATCCGACCTGATATTGGTATAGAGAATTGCGCGGCTGCTTTTTGTCGGCTCAAGCACGACCGCACCCGCCCCATCGCCGAAGAGGACGCAGGTTGAGCGGTCCTGCCAGTCTGTGAAGCGCGTAAGCGCCTCTGCGCCGATGACGAGAACCTTTTTATAGACACCAGATCTGATATAACTGCCTGCTACGGAAAGACCATAAAGGAATCCGGAGCATGCTGCATTCAGATCAAAGGCAACAGCGTTTTTTGCGTCCAGCTTGTGCTGCACCATGCAGGCAGTAGAGGGCAAAAACATGTCAGGGGTGCAGGTTCCGACAATGATAAGCTCAATATCCTTCGCGTCAAGGCAGGCTGCTTCTAATGCTTGTCGTGCTGCTTCCACAGCGAGGTCCGAGGTTGTCTGATTTTTTGCCGCAATATGCCGCTGGTGAATTCCCGTTCGCTCAACTATCCATTCATCCGAAGTATCAACCAGGCGCTCAATGTCCTTGTTGGTAAGCACTTTATCCGGCGCATATGAGCCGGTTCCGGTGATTTTAGCTCTTAGCATGTTTTTTAGCCCTGTCTCTTTTTAAACTTATGGTGTTCAGTTGCTCCGATATGCGTTCATGAACACGCTTCCGGGACATTTCTGCGGCAACTTTGAGAGCGTTCTTGATTGCACGAGATGAAGAGCGCCCATGGCTGATAATGCTGGTGCCATTGATGCCGAGCAGGGGTGCTCCCCCGTATTCATCATAGTCAGTGCGCTTTTTGAATTTTCTGATGGCTGGCTTCAGCATAAGATATCCAAGTTTCCCGGTCACGGCGCTCGAGATTTCACGTTTCAACATTTTGATGATAGTATCCGCCAGGCCTTCACTGACTTTCAGGACGACGTTGCCGACAAAACCGTCGCAGACGAACACATCGGCACCACCGGTAAAGATGTCTTTTCCTTCGACGTTGCCCGTAAAGTTGAGGTTCGCGTTTTTGAGAAGCTTGAAAGCTTCCTTTGTCAGTTCGTTGCCCTTCGTATCTTCTTCACCGATGCTGATGAGAGCAATTCTGGGAGACGGCGTATTGAAAATTGCCTGATAGTAGGCATTGCCCATATACGCAAATTCATGAAGATTTTCCGGCTTGCAGTCGACATTTGCACCCGCATCGACAAGGACAAAGAAGCCATTCATGGCAGGCATGATTGCCGCAATTGCGGGTCGGTCCACATTCGGCAACTTGCCAAGGACAAAGAGTGATGTTGCCATCATGACGCCTGAATTTCCGGCGCTGACGACTGCGTCAGCTTTTCCGTCCCGGACGAGATCGACAGCCCGGCGCATGGAAGAGTCCTTTTTTCTGCGCAGGGCGACGGACGGGGACTCATCCATCCCGACCGCCTCGGATGCGTGAAAGATAGACAGCTTGTCCTGCGGGTATTTTTTGCCGGCGAGGGCTTCCTGAATGCGCTGACGGTCACCTACAAGGATAACGTCGAAATTAAATTCAGCAACCGCCTCGATTGCCCCGGCGATAGTTGTATCCGGAGCGTAATCCCCGCCCATTGCATCAAGGGCGATTTTCATTGCTACTTGGAAACGATCTCGAGAGCTTTCCTGCCGTGGTATGAACCACAGTTGGTGCATGCACGGTGCGGCTGTTTCAGTTCCTTGCACTCCGGGCATGCGCTGAGATTGGGGGTTTCACCTTTCCAGTTCGCCCGGCGCTTGTCGCGCCTGGAGCGAGAATGACGATGCGTTGGATTTGCCATGTGTGTTACTCCTTTTTCGGTAAAAGTTGCTTGAGCACTGCGAGACGAGGATCCATTTCCGTATGCCCGCAGGAACATTTCTGAGTACTGAGGTCCACACCGCACTGGGGGCAGATGCCTTTGCAGTCGGGCGAACAGAGCGATTTCATCGGCAGGTTGAGTACAATCTGCTCGGTCAGCAATTCATCGGTATTGATAACATCATTCTGGTAAAACGCCATATCCAGTTCGTCTCCCTTCAATTGGCCTTCTTCAGCCTCACGAATGAACGAGATCGGATGATAGACAAGATCAGTTCTCGACGAGAGTGTCGCCGTAAATGTCTTGAGGCAGCGACTGCACGGCACTTCGACATCGCACTCGACTGTTCCTGTAACAATGACGTCGGACTCCTGTTTGTCGAGGCGCAACGATGCATGTACGGGCGACACAATTTTTACCGCATCGGCGGTAATCGCGTCATGCAGTTCAACTTCGAGTCCGTCTTCTGGTATTTCGGATACAATGATTTTCATGGTTTTTTATTTTCAGCAAAAATAGTGAGTTTTAATTATAAATTCAGCGGGTTATGTTTGTCAACGCGCCCCGAGGTTCAGGACGCGTTGACAGAAGAGAATCAACTACAGCTTGACTTGGAGCTGCCAGCGGAAAAAAGTGGCGTTTCTGGTCTGGGCATTGTAAAAATCACCCGGCAGGAAATGCTCTGCCTGAAGAAAACCGTCGATAGTTTTCGTGAATTTGTGGTTCAACATGCCCTGGAAGAGATGCCCGCGATCTTTGCCGGCATTTGAAAACATGGCGGAGCTGGTACCGTTTCTTTCATTTGCGCGCATCAGATTATACCCAAGAGACAGCGCTGTCTTGTCGGTGAAATTCAGCTTTCCATTGACGCGGAAGAGTTGGAGATTGGTCCAGTACCCGGGAATCGCGCCGCCTTTTGAGAGGGTTTCATTGATGTAGGTATAAATATAAAGCTCATTCCACATGGGTGCTCTCGACCAGAGAGGGTTCCACCCCTCGTTTTTCCCGGTCCCCGCGTCATCACCTGACAGAAAGGTATAGCCGACTTCCAGTTCCGGCTTTAGCGGCGCGGTCTTGAACTTATAGCCGGCAGAAAGGTTCGCGCCGTCGCCTTCACGTTTGTTGGCTGTAGCATCTGTATATTTTCCGAACTGATGAGCATATTCAGCCTTTACGGTAAAGTCTCCGGGCTTGACTTCAATGCGGCCTCCAACGGTATGGAGGTACGATCGCGGAGCCTGCGTTGCCATTGTTGTTGGAATAACGATATGTCCCTCAGTTTTATAGATATAATAAGGATCCACTTTCACAATACCAAACTTGTTCTTGCTGTACGCAATTAATCCTGTCTCATTTGACGCATTCAGCAGACGCTGATCCTGATAGAAGGTTGAAGAAAAAATAGAGCTGTGAAGTACGGGCATATATTTATCCGTCTTCGTATTGTTCAGGAAAATCAACGTCAATGAATGATCTTGATGTGGTTTGATGATAACCTTCGCTGCATTGAAATAGAACGACCGCGATCCGTCACCCGGGTTGCCGTCAAGAATAACAAAGCCATCGCCGAATTCGCCAAGGAAATCCTGGCGGCCAATCCTGACATCAACCGGCAGACCGAAGAGATTCTTGAAATCCAGATAAAGATTATCGATAAAAATTTCGTCTTCTTCGAGGTGATGCCGTTCAGTTGGTTTTGTCGGCGGGCCGCCATCCTGGGGAATCAGATATGGTCCATTATGATATCTCGCTTCATTTGTCAGGCGGACGTATGCTCCGAAATTTTTGTCTACGTCGACCTTTCCCCACAACTGTGTTCTCAGACGGAAAAAATTGCGATCATAGTTCCCCGGTCTGTCCTGTTGAGTCCCCAGCGTGACCAGATTATCCCATACCTCCTGCCGAAGCCTGAAAGCCGCGCCGTAATCGAACTTTACTTCCGCAAACAGAGCCTGTGCGTCCATGAGTCCCATCAGCAATGCCAACAGCGCCGCAAAGAATGCTCTTTTCATAACACTTTCCCCTTCCTTTCTTGCTGCTGATTACTTTATGCGCCGGTCAATGACGCGGCGTGCCTTTCCGTCAAAGCGTTCAAGCGATTTCTTCTCTACCGGCTTCACCTCGACAGGAAAGCCGAGTTCTGATTCCAGATCGCGCCTTAGACGCTCAATGAACCCCTGAAGATTTCTTATCTCATCGGAAAAAAGCAGGTCGGAAACCTCAACGAGCACCGTCATTGCATCATTTGATCCTTTCCGGTCGACTTCTATCTGAAAATGAGGTTCAACTCCTTCGGTGGCACAGAGCACCGCTTCAACCTGCGACGGAAAGACGGTAATGCCGCGGAACTTAATCATATCGTCGGTGCGTCCCGCAACCTTTGTCATTCGGGTCAGAGTGCGGCCACACGGACAGGGTTCGGGCATGAGTCGTGTCAGGTCGCGTGTCCGGAAGCGAATAACTGGAAATGCCTCGCGGGTGAGGGTCGTGATGACGAGTTCTCCAGTCTCCCCGAGCGCTACCGGCTCAAGCGTGTCTGGGTTTATCAGCTCCACGAAAAAGTGGTCTTCATTGATATGAAGGCCGTTTCTTTCCAGACACTCACCAGCCACACCCGGCCCCATGACTTCGCTCAGTCCATAATTATCCGTAGCGACAATTTTCAGCCTGTCCTGAAGTTCCAAACGCAGTGCTTCGGACCATGGCTCCGCGCCAAAAAGGCCGTACCTGAGAGAAAGGGAGGAAAGGGATGTTTCGCTTTCATGGATTGCCTCAGCGAGCGCGAGCGCATAACTCGGCGTGCAGAGAAGGGCGGATGTCCTGAAATCCCGCATAATCTTGAGCTGTCGTTTTGTGTTTCCTGACGATATCGGAATGACTGACGCTCCGATGCGCTCGGCGCCGTAATGGAATCCGAAAGCGCCGGTAAAAAGGCCGTAGTCAAACGCAATCTGCACAATGTCATTCTGCGTAACACCGCCGGCAGTCAGGGTGCGAGCAACCAGATTCGACCAGTGCTTGAGGTCGTTGCGTGTGTATCCGACAACGGTTGGCGCTCCGGTTGTTCCTGAAGATGCCTGAATGCGAACGACCTCGCGTAGCGGAACCGCAAACATTCCGTAAGGGTAGCTGGCGCGCAGGTCATCCTTGGTTGTAAAAGGAAGTCTTCGTACATCATCGAGCGAGCGGAACGCATCAGGATCGGTGCCGAGCGCATCAAAGGTCTTTCGGTAAAAGGGAACATTCATGTAAACCCTGAAGAGTGTCGCCTGAAGACGCTCCAGTTGAAGCTGTTCCCGCTCGTCCTGCGGCATGCATTCGTTGAGTGCTTCCCAGTACATGACTCCCTCCTTCGGTCACCCTTGAAA
The DNA here is from genome assembly GCA_037442225.1 of Nitrospirota bacterium. GTDB lineage: Bacteria > Nitrospirota > Thermodesulfovibrionia > Thermodesulfovibrionales > Dissulfurispiraceae > JAAYUK01. The sequence goes on along the minus strand of JBBIQQ010000044.1, from coordinate 1,880 downwards.
CATTAATTCAGTATACTCCTAATTTTTTATTCCGTGTCTCTGCCAAGATAGGCACGCTGGACATCCCGATTTGCAAGCAAATCGTCAGCAGTGCCCTGTACAAGCACCCGGCCGGTCTCAAGAACGTATCCTGAGTCGGCAATGCGAAGCGCGCTGCGCGCATTCTGCTCTACCAGCAGGACGGTCAGCCCGAACTGCTTGCGTAATTGTGCGATCATAGCAAGAATTTCACGCACGATGAGGGGCGCCAGGCCCATGCTCGGCTCGTCGAGCAGTAGCATTTTTGGTTTCGCCATAAGTGCCCGGCCTATCGCGAGCATCTGCTGTTCACCTCCGGAGAGGGTTCCCGCAAGCTGTTTTTTCCGTTCCCCAAGCACTGGGAATATGTTGTAGATATGGTCTATTTCGCTGCGGATAGCCGCACGCATGGAACGTGATGACCGATGGTAGGCACCGAGCAGAAGATTATCTTCAACAGACATCGGCTTGAAGACATGCGCCCGCTCCGGAACCTGCGAGATGCCGCACTGAACGATATTTTCCGGCGCCATGCGCGTTATATCTGTTTCTCCGGTGGTTATCGACCCCTGCTCGCACTGGTGGAGACCGGATATCGTCTTGAGAAGCGTGCTTTTTCCAGCGCCGTTTGCACCGATCAGCGCAACGATTTTTCCTTCATCGACATGCAGTGAAACGCGTTTGATGGCATGTATCTTCCCGTAGAAGACATCGACATTTTTGAGCTTCAGCATGCCGGTTCCTCTTCACCTAGGTACGCGGCAATAACGTCAGGGTTGCGCTGTATTTCCGCGCGTGTTCCGGATGCGATATTCCTCCCAAAGTTGAGAACCGTAATATCCGTGCTGATACGCATGACCAGATCCATATCGTGCTCGACCAGCAGTATGGTAATTCCCAGCTCAGTATTCAGCCGGACAATCATCTCACCGAGGCTCCGCGTCTCGCGGATATTCAAACCCGCGGCAGGCTCATCAAGCAGAAGAAGCACCGGTTGAGTGGCCAGCGCCCTGCCGATTTCGAGAATGCGCTGTTCCCCGAGCGGCAGGTTTCGCGCCTCTTCATCCATCTTGCGCTCAAGCCCTAAGGATGCCAGTATCTCAAGGCTTTTTTTGCGATTCTCTTTTTCCTCGGCGCGCACGAAAGGCATACGGAAGCCAGAAGCCAGAAAGCCGGCGCGGCTTTTGATATATCTGCCGACCATGACGTTTTCAAGTACCGTCATTTCCCCGAACAGTTCGATATGCTGGAAGGTTCTCGAGAGACCTTTGCGCGCAATCGACGTCGACGCAAGAGTGCTGATCGCTTCGCCCCTGAACAAAATACTGCCATGATCAGGGGGAAAGATGCCGCTGATAATGTTCATCATCGTCGTTTTTCCTGCGCCATTTGGCCCGATGAGCGCGGTCACAGACCCCTGCGCCGCCGAGAATGAAACATCGTCCAGCGCACGCACGCCGCCAAAGATCTTGGTAATATTCCGAGCATCAAGCATTGCGTCTGTCCAGCAGGGAATGGATTCTCCCAATTACAATCGGCACTATGCCGCGGCGCAGAAACAGCAGGGAGAGCGTCAGGATAAGGCCGTACACGCGCACATCGAGCTCTTCAAAT
>JBBIQQ010000044.1:0-236 GCA_037442225.1 Nitrospirota bacterium | reverse complement strand
CGTCTCGGGAAGCAGGGTAATGATGACCGCGCCGACAACCCCCCCCCAGACGGTTGTGATGCCGCCGAGGACGACCATCATGAGCAGCAGAACGGAGTGAAAGAGCGAAAAACTGTTCGGACTGATAAAAGTTATATAGTGCGCGTAGAGACTGCCCGCGATGGATGCATATACTGCGCTCAGAACAAAAACCTTAATCTTGAGGCTGACGACGTCGAGTCCCATGGCATTGCACG
>JBBIQQ010000043.1:0-16597 GCA_037442225.1 Nitrospirota bacterium | reverse complement strand
GCCACCATGGCGAGCGCTACTCGGCCGGCAATCGATGGGGCGGACCGTCCGGACTTTTATCTCAAGCAAGTTGTCTGGCTTGGGGTGGGCATATTCGCGCTTTTTTTCATCGTGGCGTTTGACTACGTTTGGCTGCAGCGCTTTGCGTACGTTTTCTATGGTATTGGAATTGTCCTCCTTGTCATTGTTCTTGTTGCGGGCAAATCGAGCCTCGGCGCGCAGCGCTGGATCAGCCTCGGCCCGATAGCTTTTCAGCCGTCAGAGTTCTTCCGCATCGCTTTTATCGCGTCCTTCTCCGCGTATCTGACGAGCGGCATCGCAGGAGGGCTTGGTCGGCTTTCCTGGGGGGGCATTTTCTTTTTCGCTGTTCTGCCGATGGCGCTTATCGTCAAACAGCCCGATCTCGGCACCGCAATTCTGCTGTTTTCCCTTTTTGTGACGCTCTGCCTTGTGAAGGGGCTGAGCCGCAAGCTCATAGCAGCGGTTTTGGTGCTCGGCATTGTAGCGCTGCCGTTTTTCGGACACATTTTCTGGGAAGGTCTGAAAGAGTACCAGAAAAACCGGCTGGTCGCTTTTCTTGACCCTGAGGTGGATCCATCTGGCATCGGCTACCAGATTAGCCAGTCGAAGATCACCATCGGATCGGGCGGCTTTGCCGGCAAAGGATATATGCAGGGAACGCAGGGGCCCTTACGGTTTTTGCCCGAAAAGCATACTGATTTCATTTTCGCCGTCTTTGCCGAGGAGTGGGGATTTCTTGGCAGTATAGTGCTGCTTTCGCTCTACCTCCTGCTGTTTTTGCGGGGGCTCGATACGGCGCTGAAGGCAAAGGATGAGTACGGTCGTCTCGTTGCAACAGGTATAACAGCGATGTTTTTTATATATTTTACGGTGAATCTCAGCATGACGCTCGGCATGATGCCGGTTGTTGGAGTTCCGCTGCCTTTTGTCAGTTACGGGGGGACGGCGCTGCTCAGCAATTTCATTGCTGCCGGAATTCTGATCTGCATCAGGACACGGCGCTTCGAACTGTTTTACCCGCAGATGTGGTAAATTAAACACCAGAAGTCAGAAGTTAGAAGTTAGAAGTCAGAAAGAATAAGGACTCGGCTGCATCAGAATTTATTTCCTGACGACTGATGGATGACTCCCGACTCCTGAGACTGTTTTTAGGGAGGGTTCATGAAAATCATTGAAGGGGATCTGCAGGCGAAAGGCCTGAAATTTGGCATTGTCGTCAGCCGGTTCAACGATTTTATTACCGCAAAGCTTCTTGACGGTGCACTGGATGCGCTCATCCGCCACGGGGCGGAAGACGACGATATCGAAGTGGTCAGGGTTCCGGGCGCATTTGAAATACCGCTCGTCGCAAAAAAACTTGCCGCGAAGGGCACATTCAACGCAATAATTTGTCTCGGCACAGTTATCCGCGGAGCGACCCCGCATTTCGACTTCGTTGCCGGGGAAGTCTCAAAGGGTATTGCTGTGGCATCGCTTGAGAGCGGCGTTCCGATAGCGTTTGGTGTTGTAACAACCGATACGATTGAGCAGGCTGTTGAGCGTGCCGGATCAAAATCCGGAAATAAAGGCTGGGACGCCGCAACGACGGCAATCGAGATGGCGCAAGTCATCAAGCGGCTGTAGCTCTTCATGAAGCGCAGAAGTGCCCGAGAGTATGCGCTCCAGTTCCTCTATCGCATTGATTTTCTCGAGGTCGGCGCCTCAAAGAATGCCCTGAAGAATGCGATCTGTGCGTTCTGGGCTGATGGCAAAGAGAGTGACGACGAGGTGCGAATATTCGCCGAGAACATTATTGAAGGAACGCTTCAGAATCTCGGTCCGATAGACGAGGAACTTGCGCGCGTTGCCGACAAGTGGGATCTCGGCCGAATGGCCAGCGTTGATCGCAATATCCTCCGCATGGGAGCCTACGAACTGCTGTGTCGTCCTGATATTCCCGATGCAGTCTCCATGAATGAAGCGATAGAGATTGCAAAAAAGTATTCGACTGCAGACTCCGCGGCTTTTATTAATGGCATTCTTGACCGCATAGCGCGCGAGGCTAGAGGTGCGAAAAAACACGCTAAAAAACCGTTGCAAACCCCATCCGAATCGTAGTATAGTTTTTTCACACAGTGGATCTGCTGGAATAAGGGGGTCTCATGCTGGATAGCGGAAACGCCATTATCAAGAGCAAAATCAGGCAATTCAGTAATCTGCCCACGCTTTCCGTCATCCAGTCGAAGCTTATCAAGACCATAGGTCAGCCGAATGCGTCGGTTGATGATATTGTCGAGATTATCCGCCATGACCCGGCATTGTCAACCAAGGTTGTTGCCGTAGCGAATTCCCCTTTTTTCGGGCATCCCGGCAGGGTCGAGAGCCTTGAAAAAGCGGTCATGATGGTGGGGTTTGATTTTCTGAAAGGCATTACGCTCAGCATCTGCATCTTCGGTTTCTTCCCCCAGACAAAGGCATTGCGCGGCATGTGGGCTCATTCCTATGCGGTGGCCACGCTTGCCGGTATTCTTGGCCAACGACTGGGGGGCGTTGATTCGAACAGCGCATTTCTTGCCGGGTTGCTGCACGACGTTGGCCGTTCGGTTTTCATGAAAATATATGCCGAAGAGCCAAACAGGCCTTTTGCGACCGAAATTTTTGAGCTGAAAGGGGACGAACTCCTCCGGGCAGAGGTCGAAACCCTGTTCTGCGATCACGCGCAGGCCGGCCGGTGGTTTCTTGAGAGCCTGACGTTTGCCCATGATGTGATTGAACCCGTCGGCATGCACCACGGGCCAGCGGAGAAAGTAGGCAGCAGCGGGCTCATTCCGGTCATTTATCTCGCCGAAGGCATGCTCGGACTGTTTAGTCCTGATCTTGCCGGAGATGGTGAATGGACGGAACAGCATCAACATGTATTTGCCGCATGCGGACTGAAGGACGACGACAAGGAAAATATCACCAAGCATATCAAGGACGAAGAAGCATCAATCCGCCGGTTTTTTGATTTGTAGGACGTCCGGGGATGTATCGGATTTGCCGGATTTCAAAACTTTTTTCTGAATCTCTGTTTGCGTTTCATTTTTCTTGCGCCCCTTAACCGATGAAACGGAATCCTTGTGTTTTTGTAGGACAAAACCCTACAGAAAAAATCAGACGGATGCCGACATATCTTGTCTTTGTGAAATGGCACAATGAATAGCCGGGAATGCAGGCAGTCAGGGTTTTTATACAACAATACCGCTCTGACTGAAGACCTTGTCAGGTCGGTGCGACGGAGAGAGCTGCTGCCCCGACAGGGTTCAGAGCTATAAGGAGGATGACGGAAATGGGACAGGGCATTTATATTGCAAGCGCAGAGCCGCAGACCGACAAAGCGATAGTCGTGCTCGGCATGATGGAACTCCTCTGGCATCAGACCCTGAAGGTTGGTTTCTTTAAGCCTGTGATACGGGATGAAGTAGACCGCGACCCGACAATCCATTTGGTGAAAAGCCGCTACAGCTTGAAGTACCGGTATGATGACATGTACGGCTATACGAATGACATCGCGGCGGACATGATTGCGGCGGACCGTTACGACGAGTTTCAGAAATTGATTATCGAGAAATATAAGAAGCTTGAAGAGCAGTGTGACGTTGTTCTTGTCGCAGGCACTGACTTTACCGGCGTAACAACGCCTCTTGAATTTGACTTCAATGTTGATATTGCGAACAATCTGAACTGCGTCATGGTTCCGGTGGCGCGCGGCTTCGGAAGAAATCTGCTCGAGATAAGCGAAGGGGTGACCGCGCTGGTCGAGTCGCTCGAAAAACGCAAGTGTGATATGCTTGCCATCATCGTCAACCGCGTTGCCACAGAACTGATGATTGATGCGCCGATCCGCCTGAAGAACGCGGCACCGGACGGCGTTCCTATCTATGCCATTGCGGAAAACGCGATGCTCTGGAAACCCTCAGTCTGTGAAATCGCCAAGGCGATTGACGCGAAGTTCCTGAGAGGGGAGGCCTCGTGTCTCAGCCGGGAGGTTACTGACTATAAGGTTGCAGCGATGCAACTCGCCAATTTTCTGGATCATGTCAAAGAGGGCACCGTCATCATCACGCCGGGAGATCGTGATGACATTACCATAGGCAGCATTCTTGCCGACCTTTCGATAACCTACCCCCGCATCGGCGGCCTTATTCTCACGGGCGGGTTCAAGCCCTCCCCTCAGATCCAGAAACTTATAGACGGTTTTGCAAAAGATATGGTTCCTATTCTGTGCGTTGACAGCGACACGTTCAGCACAGCGGTCCGCGTGAGCCAAGTGGCCGGTTCGCTTCAGCCCGAAAATCCGCGCAAGATTGAAACAGCGCTCGGTTTGTTTGAGGCGGGGGTCGATGTCCAGGAGATGAAAGACCGCCTGAGTGTTACCAAATCTACCCGCATGACGCCGCTTATGTTCGAGTATTCTCTTGTGCAGCGCGCAAAGTCCGACAAACAGCATGTTGTGCTGCCTGAAGGCACCGAGCCGCGCATCCTTCGCGCCGCCGAACTGCTCATACTCCGACAGGTATGCGACATCACGCTGCTTGGCAATCCTGATATGATAAAGGCTAAGATTGCGGAACTCGGCCTGAAGCTCGGCAAGGTCTCCATTATTGATCCGGCAACCTCTGAGTTCCGGAAAGAATACGCGGAAACATATTACGAACTGCGAAAGCACAAGGGCGTGACGCCTGAAATGGCATTTGACACCATTGCGGATGCAAGCTATTTCGGGACCATGATGGTCTTCAAAGGGCAGGCCAACGGCATGGTTTCCGGCTCGGTGAATACCACGCAACACACCATCCGGCCGGCGCTGGAGTTCGTGAAGACAAAGCCCGGCGTCAAAATCGTATCAAGCGTCTTTCTGATGTGCATGGCCGATCGGGTTCTTGTCTTCGGCGACTGCGCCGTCATCCCGAATCCGGATGCCCAGCAGCTTGCCGACATCGCGATCAGTTCTGCGGATACGGCAGCGGCCTTCGGCATCGAGCCGCGCATTGCGATGCTCTCATACTCAACCGGGGAATCCGGCACGGGCAAGGACGTTGACAAGGTGAAAGAGGCGACGATGCTGGCAAAAGCGGCGCGGCCCGACCTCAAGATTGAGGGGCCGCTGCAGTTTGACGCGGCTATCGATCCTGAAACCGCAAAGGTCAAGATGCCAAACAGCGAAGTGGCTGGCAAGGCAACCGTCTTCATCTTCCCTGATCTCAATACCGGGAACAATACCTACAAGGCCGTTCAGCGCTCTGCAAACGCAGTCGCAATCGGTCCGGTTCTTCAGGGACTGAACAAGCCGGTCAATGACCTCAGCAGGGGATGCACCGTTGCCGACATCCTGAATACCGTAGCAATCACTGCCGTGCAGGCCCAGTTTGACAAGAATGAAAAAAGGAAGCATCTGAAATGAAAGTGCTGGTTCTTAACGCAGGCAGTTCTTCAATAAAATATCAGATATTCAACATGAAAGACAGCCTTGTTCTCACCTCCGGCCTGCTTGAGCAGATTGGCGAGGCGAACAGCCGTATTAAATACAAATGGCTCGATGTAAACGGCGAGCAGCAGGAAGCGGCGCAGGAAGGCCGCGTTGCGGATCACAGCGAAGGCCTGAAGCTCATTCTTGATCTTACGCTCAAGCTTGGCGTGGTCAAGAACCTGCATGAACTCTCCGGTATCGGTCATCGCGTCGTTCATGGCGGAGAGGCATTCTGGAAGCCGACGCTTATTAATGACAAAGTTGCTGGCGCCATCCGTGAAATGATCGCGCTGGCACCGCTACACAACCCGGCAAACCTTATGGGAATTGAAGTCTCCCGGCAGCTCTGCCCCGGAGTTCCGCAGGTCGCGGTATTCGATACGGCATTCCACCAGACCATGCCGCCGGTAGCATATCACTATGCCATTCCGTACAACTACTACAGAGACTGCAAGGTCCGTCGTTACGGCTTCCACGGCACATCTCACCGCTATGTTGCAAAGCAGTGCGCACAATACCTCAAGAAGCCGCTGGGCGACTGTAATCTCATAACAATTCATATCGGCAACGGCGGCAGCATTGCGGCAATCAAGGACGGCAAGAGCGTTGACACCACGATGGGCATGACACCGCTGGAAGGTCTTGTGATGGGCACCCGCTCAGGCGATTTGGATCCAGCAATCCCGTTTTATCTTGCCCGCACACTGAACAAGCCGTTTGATGAGATCGAGAATATCCTCAATAAGCAGAGCGGTCTGAAAGGCATTTGCGGCGTCAATGATATGCGCGAGATTGAGCGCCTTGCCGCTGGCGGCAACCTGAACGCCAGGCTCGCCATTGATATGTTCTGCTACCGCATCAAGAAGTATATCGGCGCTTACTACGCGGTCCTCGGCAACGTCGATGCCATTGTCTTTACCGGCGGCATCGGCGAAAACGGAGCCGAAGCCCGGCAGCAATGCTCTTCCGGTCTTGAGGCATTGGGCATCGTGATAGACCCCGCTAAAAACAGCGTGCGGTCGCAAGAACTGCGCGACGTGTCCGCGGAGTGGTCACCGGTTAAAATCATGGTTATTCCGACCAACGAAGAGCTCGAAATCGCTCAGCAGACCGTAGAGTGCATCAGGGGCGCATAAACTCGCCCGATTTCTGAAAAAGGGCAAGTCTTTGCAGAGGCTGCCCTTTTATTTTCTTCGATCAGCGATGAACAGCACTGATATTCGTTTTAGGCGCATTGCTACTTTACTTCTATCCGCACCTCTTTCGGCTTCGCATCCTCTTTTTTCGGCAACACAATCTCAAGCACGCCATTTCGGAAGGATGCTTCAACCTTGTCAGCTTCTATCTCAAACGGCATTTGCACGATGCGCGAAAAACTTCCGTACGTACGCTCGGCAATGAAGAAGTCTTCCTGCTTGATTGTTTCGTACTTCTTCAGTTCGCCTTTCATGGCAATCGAGTCTTTGGTGATGGTGAGATCGATATCCTCTTTTACAACGCCGGGAAGCTCAGCCCGGAGCACAAGATCGTTGCCGCGGTCGAACAATTCGATGCTCGGAATTATGACTCCTCCTTCAGGCTTGGACCACCGCGGCCGCCGACCGGCGAAGAATTCCTCAAACAGGCGATCCATATCTCGCCTCATTTCCTCAAGCTCTTTCAGCGGGCTCCACTTTGTCAGTGACATGCATATCCTCCGGGAAAAATAAAAAGTGGGAAACAGGAAGCGGGAAACAAGAAATCCCGCTCTTATACAATCTCGGCATTTGCCGTGGAATCGAACGCAATCTCCCCGGCCCGATAGTCTACCTCGATAATATCTCCTTCTCGGATCGTGCCGTCAAGCAGTTTCATTGCGAGCGGATTCAGAATCTCTCTCTGAATTGCCCGCCTGAGCGGACGAGCACCGAAAACCGGGTCATACCCGACTTCAGCGATATGCTCCTTCGCGGCATTGGTGAGCACGATGTCCATCTTCTTGTCCTGCAGATACTTTTTCATGCGGCCAACCTGAATGGTGACAATATCTTTCAGCATCTCGCAGGTGAGCGGATTGAAGACAATAATTTCGTCCACGCGGTTCAGGAACTCGGGACGAAAGAATTCTTTCAAATCCCCCATGATTTTTACCTTGATGTCTTTGCTGTCTTCCCCGCTCCAATGCTCATCACAGCGTTTCTTTTTTTCGAGCATTTCAACGAGATGCGCGCTGCCGATATTCGAGGTCATGATGACGACAGTATTGCGAAAATCGACGGTGCGGCCATGGCCATCTGTGAGCCTGCCGTCATCGAGCAGTTGCAGCAGGACGTTGAAGACTTCGGGATGCGCTTTTTCAACCTCATCAAAAAGGATCACCGCATAGGGGCGACGCCTGATCGCCTCGGTGAGCTGGCCTCCTTCCTCATACCCGACGTAGCCGGGGGGCGCTCCGACGAGACGTGACACGGTATGCCGCTCCTGGTATTCGGACATGTCAATGCGTACCATGGCTGTTTCATCATCGAACATGAACTCCGCGAGCGCTTTTGCAAGCTCTGTTTTCCCGACTCCGGTCGGACCGAGGAATATGAATGAACCGATGGGACGGTTCGGATCCTGAAGCCCCGCCCTGCCGCGACGAACGGCATTCGCAACGGCAACGATAGCTTCATCCTGCCCGACAACCCGCAGGTGGAGGCGTTCTTCCATCTTGAGGAGCTTCTGCACCTCTCCCTCAAGCATGCGCGAAACGGGAACCCCGCTCCATTTTGATACGACCTGAGCGATGTCTTCTTCATCGACCTCTTCGCGAAGCAACTTTCGTTTTTCCTGCGTATTTTTCAGAGCCATGTTTTTTGCCTCGAGCTGCTTCTGCAGGGCAAGGAGCTTCCCATATTTCAGCTCGGCGGCTTTCGCCAGATCTCCCTCCCTCTCAGCGCGGGTCGCCTCGATTTTTGTTGATTCAATCTGTTCCTTGATGGTGCGCATGCGCTGGATGACATCTTTTTCCCCCATCCACTGCGCCTTGAGACCGTCGCATTTCGCCTGCAAATCAGCGTGCTCTTTGGCGATCTTCCCCAGCTTTTCGCGGGCGTCAACCGAGCCATCTTTCACAAGCGCCTGTTTTTCTATTTCGAGCTGGCGGAGCCTTCGCTCCATTTCATCCAGCTCGACCGGCATGCTGTCAATTTCCATGCGGATGCGCGCGGCAGCCTCATCAATGAGGTCGATGGCTTTATCCGGCAGGAAGCGGTCCGTAATGTACCGATTCGAAAGCACGGTCGCTGCAATCAGCGCCGAATCCTTGATTTTTACGCCGTGATGCACTTCATACCGCTCCTTCAGTCCCCGGAGGATTGATATCGTGTCCTCAATCGGTGGCTCCTTGACAGCCACCGGCTGGAATCGGCGCTCCAGCGCGGGATCTTTTTCAATATGTTTTCGGTATTCGTTCACCGTGGTTGCGCCAATGCAGCGCATTTCTCCGCGGGCAAGCGCGGGCTTCAGCATGTTAGATGCATCTATGGCTCCTTCTGCCGCGCCGGCACCGACCAGTGTGTGCATCTCATCAATGAAGGTGATTATTCTGCCTTCAGACTGTTCAATCTCTTTGAGCACCGCTTTCAGCCGCTCCTCGAACTCGCCGCGGTATTTCGCCCCGGCAAGCATGCTTCCGATATCGATGGAGACAAGGCGCTTGTCGCGAAGCGTCTCAGGCACATCGCCCGCAACAATGCGAAGCGCCAGCCCTTCGACAATCGCGGTCTTGCCGACGCCCGGGTCGCCAATGAGCACTGGATTGTTTTTTGTTCTCCTTGAGAGAACCTGAACGACGCGCCGAATTTCTTCATCGCGGCCAATAACCGGATCGAGCTTCCCGCGCTTCGCAAGATTGGTCAGGTCCTTCCCGTACTTGTCGAGGGCCTGGTACTTTTCTTCCGGGTTCGGATCGGTGACTCGCTGTGCGCCGCGAATCTCCTTCATTGTGTTAAGAACGGTTTCGCGGGTCGCGCCATACCGTTGCAGCAGCTGCGTTGCCGGACCGTTGTCGGCAAACATTGCGAGCAACAGATGCTCGGTGCTGATGTATTCATCTCCGAAATTAGTTGTTTCTTCGTATGCTTTTTCGAGCGTGCCGCGCAGGCGCGCAGACATATAAAGCTGTCCCATCGGCGTTGCGCCCGATATCTTCGGAAACTTGTCCAGTTCAGTGTCGAGATCCCGCAATAGTCCGGAAATATCGACCCCTGTCCGTTCCAGTATCTGTCGGGGCGTCCCCTCATCGTCCTGCACTAACGCAACAAGCAGATGCTCGACATTCAGTTCCTGATTCCCCTTGCGATGGGAAAGCGACTGGGCTTCCTGTATGGCCTCCTGGCTTTTTACCGTTAATCTGTCCATTCTCATAAAACCTCCAATGAAAACAAGTTAAAACTCAAAGCTCGGAAAAGGAGAAATCTTTATTTTTCCTCGAATATTTTGCCGAGCCGTTGTTCAAAATTCGCCCGCACATCATCGTCAAGATAGCGCAGCATATCGCTCATATGCTCTTGCATTTCCGCAAGCTGGCGTCTCATCCGAAGAATAATGTCAACGCCTGCCTTATTGACCCCGAGATCCTTGGTAAGCCTGATGACCAGATTCAGCCGGTCGAGGTCCTCATCAGAGTATAAGCGCTGGCGGTTTACGCGATGCGGGCAGATGAAGCCTTCGCGTTCGTACATGCGGAGCGTCTGCGGATGAACTTCAAGCATTCGTGAGACAACGCTAATCATATATAACGGACTCCGCCGGTCCTGTCGTTTCCGAACCATTACGCACCTCCCAGATGCTTGCGCGGATTGTCACTGTATAATTCTTCGATGGTCTTAATCGCTTCCCGCGCTCTGTCAGGTATGTTTTTCGGCACCGCAACTTTAATCTCGACAAACTGATCTCCGCGCTCTTTCGTTTTTGGATTTATGAATCCTTTTCCGCTCAGCTTGAACCGCTGCCCTCCCTGTGTGCCAGCGGGCAGCTTCATGGCGGCAACGCCGTCAATAGTCGGCACTTCCATGGTTGTGCCAAGTGCTGCTTCGCCAAAGGTGACCGGAACCTTTACCGTCAGATCATCCCCCTTGCGCTTAAAATAAGGGTGAGGACGAACGGTGATTTCGAGAAGCAAATCACCCGCGTGCGCTCCCCCGGCGCCGGCATTTCCTTTGCCTTTCAGCCTCACTACCGAGCCGGTATCGACTCCCGCCGGGATTTTTGCCTTGATCGTATCGTTCTTGCGAACAACTCCCTGCCCCCCGCATGGCTTGCAGGCGGATTTTATCTTCTTGCCGGTTCCGCCGCACTGCCGGCATGCCTGCGCCATATTGAAAGCGCCGCGCGATGCCTGCGTACGCCCGCTGCCCTTGCAGACAGAACATGTTTCAACCGACTCTGCTCCGCTGCCGCCGCAACTTTCGCATTCAGCTGCGCGATTAATCGTAAGTTCCCGAGTTGCTCCCGTAAACGCGTCTTCCAGTGAGAGTTCCAGACGCATCATCAAATCATCGCCGCGTTCATAGTGCTGAGGCCGACCTGCGCGCCTGCCGCCCAATAGATCGCCGAACAGGTCGCTGAAGTCGAAACCGCCTGCCCCTCCCCCATAATGAAAGCCCTGAAAACCGTTGAATCCTTCAAACTTGAACGAAGCTCCGGCCTCATCATATTCCTTGCGCTTCTTCTCATCCCCGAGCACAGCATATGCTTCATTCGCTTCTTTGAACTTTTCTTCCGCGCCCTTGTTTCCCGGGTTCAGGTCCGGGTGATGCTTGCGGGCAAGTTTGCGAAAGGCTTTCTTGATATCCTCCTGCGAGGCATCTTTTCCTATGCCGAGAATTTGATAATAATCTTTTGGTGCCATGTCATTACCTCTCTATTTCTAATCATAAAACATGAGCCAACTCATGTCAATCCTGACGATTTAGTTCATGGGCTATGGGGCTTGGACGGAGTTCGAATTCAGAATTCAGGAGAGTGCGAGCAGGGGACGGACGCGATGGTTAAAGGCACGAAAGGCATTGCAATTATCCATCGCCTGAAGCTTGGCGCTGCGTTCTGCTGCTGCAGTCCCTGGCAGCTTGATCGATGGCTTGGGACGAAGGGGATCATGCCCAATTGTGAGACGTGCTCAGCACAGCAAAGCTTACCTGCCGGCATCAAGAATCTTCGAATACATCATCTCGGCAGTTTTTTCCTTCAACTTCAAAACAACATCGATATTCGGCATCAGTTCTTTGGAATCAATCAAAATCTGAGAAATCAAGACGACTTTCCGCCATTGGCCGGGCGATTTCAGAATATCCAGCACTGTCTGAAGCTGCTCCGGCTGAAGCTTGTTCAACCCGTCCACGATAAGTACGGGTGACGCCGTGTTCTCAGGTGGGATTTGGGGGATGAACGACAGCAAAATGACTCCCTGAGCATGCGTTTTTAGCGCGTCAGGGTCATACTGAAGCGGGCTGAAATAACAGGGATCGCCAAGACTCGAGATCGCCCTGAGGGTGCAGACAGTCTTTCCGGTGCCTGAAAACCCGAGAACAAGAACTCGTTGATGGCTTTTCAGCACATTCCGGAGGATCTCGTCCTTGACAGCAAAGGCAAGAAGTCTGCTGATATCCATCTGTCCCGTTAGCCCTGCCGCTGCTTGATGGCAAGCACAGTGGTATCGCGCAGAATCGTAAGGTATTTCAGTTGACCGCCGGTAATCGCCTTAAGGCTGTCGCGCGCGCCTTCGGCGTAAAACAGGCCTATCGGCTTGGCGTTCACGACGATCGGCAGAACAATGACATATAAGCCGGGGCCTGCGCCTCTGCGGTACCATTCCGGCACCAGCTGCCGTATGTCGGACGCGTCGATATCGTTGATAACGAGGTCCGTCAGTTTTGAGACGGCAAGATTGAAGAAATTGCCTTGTTCGCTGAGCGGAATACGGAACCATTTCATGGTCTGGTCAATGTCATTGCCAAAGCCAAAGCGGACCGCCATGATTGGCTGACGCGTGTCTTTGATGAAAAAAAGCGTCTTTGCCTTCCCGAAATAGCTTAGGCCTCGGTACATCGTCTCAAGAGCGATACGGATAATGTCGTTCAGAGGATGATTCTGGAGCAGAGAGTTGTTCATCTCCTGCACGCCGCTGATGAAGATTACCTCCGGGCTGACTTCGGCCGCTGGGCCTGTCAGTGTCTCAATTGTCTTGATAGATGCGCTCGATATGCCGAGCGCCGTCGGCGCGGCCGGTTCGGCTGGAATCTCCCCTGAAGACCACGCTGTTAAATGTCTTGAGAACGGCATGTCCTGCAGATTGAGGTTGAAGGCATTGGCATATGAGGAAATGTCCTGAAAGGTTGTTTTCAGCAAATCGCTGAATCCGTTCCCGATCTGTCCGAAATGACGGGCGTATGATTTGAGCAGATCCCCCAGCTTCTTGTCGGTGTCCTTTCCCCCGTCGGCAATGATGCTGGAGATTTCATTGCTGAAATTTGCGATGGTGCAGAGCTTGTCTATGTCGCTCTGCGCATCGACGGCATCCGGACCCCGGAGTTTTTTCATGCTCTGAATTATTCGCACTGGAAAGTTCCATTCTTTTGCAATCGTCATGCCGAGGTCTTCAAATGACATGCCGAATGTTTCGGCAGCAGCAGACGTATTGGAGAAGCGTTCCAGGATGACGCGTTTCTGGAAGCGTTGATATTCATCAGGAAGATAGAATCCGGCAAGCATTCTTCCAAACGTATGAAAAAGCGAACAGATAAACGCTTCCTCGCCGCTCGCGTAGGCGAGCTCCCCCGAAATTTTCCGGGCGAGCGCGCCGCTGTAAAGAGACTTGATGAGGGAATCGCCAACATCCGCCGCCCCGCCTTTATTGAAGTGCTCAAAAAGAAGCAGCGTCATTGCGAGGTTTTTTATGTTTTCGAATCCGAGCAGCACGATAGCGCGCGATATGGTAGTAACTTCACCAAACTCCACATAATTCACCGAGTTGACGAGCTTCAGAATCTTCGAGATCAGGGCGTGGTCATTCAGGATGATATTGGAAAGCTCCGCAACTGAGGTATCATTGGATGCGTCGAGCTTGTTAATGAGCGTCATGGTGCTCGACATGACCGGAAAGTCATGACTCGATCGAATTTTCGTCAGAATCTGGTCTTTCGCCGTCTGCGGAGGCATTTATTTCACTATACCAGAACCATGTCGTAAAATAAAGGATTGAGGAGAGCTTCCCCCGTCGGAAGACCGCAAACAGGGGGAAGAGGATTGATTGCTTTTTGAAAAACTGTTCCGCTATGCTAAAAATACAATCTTTTAAGGAGGTATTTCGTGTTTACCATTACAGAAAAGGCTGCGGCGAAGGCCAAGGAAGTGCTTGCTGAAGAAGGAAAGGCCGGCTGGGGCTTGCGCGTATTCGGATCGAGCGGCAGTTGTTGCGGCCCGTCGTTCGGACTGGACCTTGAAGAAACCGGTCAGTCCAATGATACGGTTTTTGAGCAGAACGGGCTGAAGGTTTTTGTTGATAACGGAACGGTCGAAAAACTCATCAGCATGCAGCTCGATTATTTTCAGGATGAAGAGCAGGAAGGTTTTGTGCTGACCGGCGGTGAGGCTCCGTCCTGCGCTTCCGGCTGCACCAGCTGCGGCTAATGTTTCCGGTCCGAAGACCGAGACGCCTGAGAGCAAACGCGACAATCCGGAGAATGGTGCGTGAAACCGCCATCTCTCCCGACAACTTTATCTACCCTCTGTTTGTTACAAATGGCTCCGGAATACGCCTGCCCATAAGTTCGATGCCGGGCTGCTTTCAAGAGTCGGCTGACCTTGCGGTGAAAAACGCCCGGGAGGTGTTTTCGCTCGGCATCCCCTCCGTCATTCTGTTCGGCATTCCCGAGTACAAGGACGAAACCGGCTCAGCCTCCTGCAAGGAAACAGAGGCCGTCCAGACCGCGGTGAGGGCGCTCAAGGATGCTCTGCCGGATCTGTATGTCATTACAGATGTCTGCATGTGTGAATACACGAGCCATGGCCATTGCGGTGTCATCAGAAAGGGTGACGTTGACAACGACGCTACGCTTGAACTGCTTGCGAAGGGAGCGCTTTCTCATGCGCGGGCAGGTGCTGACATGGTTGCCCCGTCTGATATGATGGATGGGCGTGTCGGAGCTATCCGCGAGGCATTCGATCAACACGGGTTCAGCGGTGTTCCGATCATGTCCTACGCGGCAAAATACGCCTCGGCATTTTACGGACCCTTCCGCGAAGCCGCTGAATCAACGCCGCAATTTGGCGACCGGCGATCCTACCAGATGGATCCGGCAAACCGCCGGGAGGCGGTCAGGGAAGTAGCGCTCGATATCGAAGAAGGAGCCGACATCGTCATGATAAAGCCAGCCCTTGCCTATCTTGATATTATTGCGGATGTAAAAAATACTTTTGACCTGCCGGTTGCCGCTTATAACGTAAGCGGCGAATATTCCATGGTCAAGGCCGCTGCCCAGCACGGCTGGATAGACGGGGATCGTGTCATGATGGAAATGCTTACCGCGATACGCCGGGCCGGAGCTGACCTGATTCTCACGTATTTTGCCAAAGACGCGGCAAGAATCCTCCAGCAATAGCCTGCTCACATGCTTTTTTATCTGAGGGCAGTAAATTCCTCTTCTCCCTGTTTTTTCTGATTGTCTTCTCCATACTTTAACCAGGAATTGTCATTGGCTTTTGTCCCTTTGCTGTCACTTCCGCGCCTGTCATGTCGCAGTTGCAGTCTCTTGATGACAATTTTTGGCTCAACGGCTATACTATTTTGTTACGGCTGACCGAATGCCGGCAAATAGTTTGGGGGGGCAGCATGCCGCTGTTTGGCGAACTTTTTCTCAGTGAAGTCCTGAAAAAACCTGTTTTTGATCCAAAAGGTGAAATCGTAGGACGCGTGCGCGACGCTGTTGTCGTCAAAGGCGACCCATTGCCTAAAATAGCGGCCATTATCCTGCAACAGAGAAAACAGCTTTCAATAATCCGCTGGGAGCAGATTAATCTGTTCAGCAAGCGTGTCATATCCACTTTTCTGCACGAAGACGAAATACCCATTTATGAACCGAACGGCTCGGACCTTCTTGCGGCCCGCGACATTCTCGACAAACAGATTGTTGACGTGAACGGTGTAAAAATTGTCCGCGCAAACGACATCAAGCTGGAAGGATACGAAGGCGAAGCGGTGCTGATTGCGGTTGATGTGGGAATGCGCGGGATTCTCCGCCGTCTCGGCATTGAGCGCGGCAGCGAGGGACTGCTCAAGACGCTTAATGCCGAGCTTCCGTACAACCTTATCGGCTGGACCTACATGCAGCCGCTCAGTCCTCAGTTGAATGCGATCGCCCTGACGGTATCCCGCCAGATGGTTTCGGACCTGCACCCCGCTGACCTCGCCGACATTATCAGCCAGGTGCCGCAGAAAGAAGGCGCCGCACTCTTCGACCACCTTGATATCGAAACGGCCGCGGAAGCACTCTCGGAGCTTGAGCCGGACAAGCAGGCCGAAATGATTGAATCCATCGAGCCCGGCAAAGCGGCGGACATTATCGAAGAGATGAACCCGGACGATGCCGCCGACGTGCTGAGCGATCTGCCGACTGACGTTGCGAGGGAGATACTCGAACATATCGAAAAAGAAGACGCTGAGGATATTCAGGAACTGCTGCACCACGAGGAAGACACTGCCGGCGGCCTGATGAACAACCTTTTTATCGCCTACTCGCCGAACATTACCGTGCACGAGGCGCTGGAGCGGTTCAGGAAGGATGCGGAGGAGGTTGAGCCAGTCTATTATATCTTTGTTGTGGATCAGCTCGATAAACTGGTCGGAGCTTTGTCACTGCGCGAGCTTATCCTCGCGGCTCCGGACAAACTTCTCGCCGATATTATGGAGACCAAGCTCCGCACCGTAACGCCTGAAGCGGACGAGATGGTGGTTGCCGAACTGATATCCAAATATGATCTTGTAGCTGTGCCGGTCGTTGACAGCGACGGCGTCTGTGCCGGTGTTATCACGGTTGACGATATTATCGATGTCATTATGCCGCGCGA
>JBBIQQ010000042.1:0-16822 GCA_037442225.1 Nitrospirota bacterium | reverse complement strand
CGTTTTGGCTGTCGCGACAAGTCTGCTTATTGTAACGCTCATGTATTTTGCACTGTACAATATCGAAAATCTGACCGGCAAGCTTCCGGAGCGTTTTTCAATATCCGTGTATCTGAAAGACGGGCTCACCCATCAGGAAGTGGATGAGTTGACCGCGCAGATTAAGAAACGGGACGACGTTTCCGAAGTGAAGTTCATTTCCAAAGAGCAGGCGCTCGATGAGCTGAAGATCTCCGTTGCTGATATCGGCACTGTTCTGGAAGGACTCAGGGACAACCCGCTTTCCTCGGCACTTGAGGTAAAGCTCAAAAAAGCATATGTTTCCGTCGCCTCGGTCCGCGCCATCTCGGAAAACCTGATGACCCTGCCGGGAGTGGACTCGGTCCACAACGGAGAAAAAATTGCCGAGGCCATCGCACAGCTCAAGCACACCATTGCCACTGTCGGCCTTGCCGTATTCGGTCTGATCGTATTCGGCGTCATTTTTGTCATATACAGCAGCGTCAAGAACCTCTTCTACCGCAAGCGGGAGGATGTCGAAATTCTGAAGCTGCTCGGGGCGACCGGCTCGTTCATTCGCCTTCCGTTTCTCATAGAAGGAGGCATGATAGGCCTTATTGGCGGGGCGCTGGGAACGCTAGGCGCTTACGGCTGTTACCATCTGCTCGTGAATCAGCTCGGCGCGCTGCTGCCGTTTGTAACCTCTCTTATTTTCCCCCATGAAATAGCGGTTGCGCTTCCGCTCGGGGGACTTGTTTTCGGCATTGTCGGTTCACTTGTCGCTATCGGCAGGATCCGGTTTTCCTGAATGCTCAAACATGACCTTAATCCGGTTTTTTCGTTCAGCACCTGCCTCATCAACACAGTATTCCTGATTTGCGCAGTCACGACGGTGTTTCTGCCCGCCCCGGATGCGCTCTCTGCTGACAGCACCAGGGAGCAATACAAGAAAATCGACCGCGAGCTCCGCCAACAGAAAAAAAAGCTTGAACAGACAAGGAAAATGGAGGCGTCCGTACTTGACGACCTCAGGAATGCTGCCGATGAGCTTCGCGAGGTGGAAAGCCAGCACAAAAAACAGCGGGCGCGGATGCACACCATTCAGGAGAAGATAGCCGTTGTTGAAAGCCAGATTGCGGCGAGTTCCGCGGCCATTGAGAAACAGCGCGATCATCTAAAGCAGCGTTTGCGCGCCCTTCAGAAAGCAACGACCAAAAATGACGCGCTTCTCGTTCTGCTCACGACGGAAGATTTAGGGACGTCAATACGCCTGATGCGCTATCTGAAAGACATTTCGGCTCAGGATCAGAAAGTCATCGCAAAGTACCAGGCTGCGCTTGCTGTTCTGGGGAAAGAGCAGGATCATCTGAAGGCGCTGAAGGCATCGCTTCAGGCGGAAGAGAAAAAACTCGCGAAACTCGAGGAATCACTAAGAGAAAAACAGAAGCGGCGCGAAGCGCTTCTGGTACAGGTTCGCAAGGATAAATCAGTATATGAGCATCTCATTCAGAGCCTCAAGGAAGACCAGGCCCGGCTCGACCGCATACTCAGGGAAGCGGAAAAAAAGGAGCAGGCCCGAAGAAAGGGATCTTCCGGACAGACCAGCAGCGGGAAGCGGGAAGATGTCTATGAAGACAGCGCCTTTACCCGACTGAAAGGGAAGCTCCCGTGGCCGGTGCACGGCCCTGTCGAGGTGAAATACGGCAGCCAGGTCGATCCCATCTTTAACCTGCCGGTGTTCCGGAGCGGCGTGACAATCAGGGCTGCGGCGGGTACGCCTGCCAAGGCTGTTGCGGAGGGTCGGGTGGTGCATGCGGACTCGTTCAAGGGATACGGCCAGCTGGTTATTGTGAGCCACGGCGCCGGATATCATACATTATACGGGAACCTGACAAAGATATTTTCTTATAACGGAGCTATAATAAAAGAACATCAACCGGTAGGCGAGATCGGAGAATCTCAGGCAACCGGAAGCAGCGGGCTCTATTTTGAAATCCGCTATAAAGGAAAGCCGCTCGATCCCCAGCAATGGCTCGGCAGGCGATAGAGGAGGAAGGAGATGTTTTCGCGGAAAAGACTCATAGTGATTCCGGCGGTGCTGCTCATCATTTTCGGCGGCATTATAATGGGTAGATGGGGAATCCAGGCGGTCAGCGCCCAGAGCAGTTATGAAGATCTCAGACTTTTTACCGAAGTCATGACCATGATAAAAAAGAATTATGTTGATGAGGTCAAGACCAAGGATCTTATCAGCGGGGCGATTAAGGGCATGATTACGTCTCTTGACCCGCATTCTGGCTACATGACTCCGCAGCAGTTCAAGGAGTTTCAGGCTGACACCAAAGGCGAATTCGGCGGCCTTGGCATTCAGATAGCGACAAAAGACAGCGTACTGACCGTTATTGCTCCTATTGAAGACACCCCCGCTTATCGGGCGGGGGTGAAGGCAGGCGACAAGATCCTGAAAATCAACAACGAATCGACCAAGGACATGGGCATTCATGATGCGGTAACCCGCATGCGCGGCCCGAAAGGCAAGCCGGTGACGTTGAGCATTTTTCGCAACGGCTGGAAAGAGCCAAGAGACTTCACCGTTGTCCGCGATATCATTAAGATCCGGAGCGTTAAATCGAAGATTATTCGCGATGACATTGGCTACATCAAGCTGACCCAGTTTCAGGAAACGACCGCGAGCGATATGTCGAAGGCGCTTGCTGAACTCCAGAAATCTGGTATGAAATCGCTCGTGCTCGATCTCCGGAACAATCCGGGAGGTCTCCTGAATACCGCGGTTGAGGTCACGGAACAATTTCTGCCGTCCAAGAAACTTGTTGTCTACATCAAGGGGCGGACCGGGGAGAAGATAGAGTACTTTACCGAACCGGAGTTCAAAATTTACGATCAGCTTCCAATCGTAGTCCTCGTCAATCAGGGAAGCGCCAGCGCCTCGGAAATCGTAGCCGGCGCATTAAAGGACTGGAAGCGCGCGGTGGTTCTCGGAGTGCAGACGTTCGGCAAAGGATCGGTTCAGAGCCTCGTTCCGATGTCCGACGGATCCGGGCTTCGCCTGACCACGGCAAAATACTATACGCCGAACGGCACCAGCATCCAGAGTATCGGCATTACGCCTGACATAGTTGTGAAGCTCGAAGCTTCAAAGGACAATAAAGACGTGAAAGAGTTGCCGGTGATGCGCGAACGCGACCTGGACCGTCACCTGCTGAACGAAAAGGGCGAACCGTTAAAAAAGGACAAGGAAGATGAAGAAAAGGCTGTCCTTGAAGTGGATGAAAAGGACGATACCCAGCTGCTTCGCGCCATTGATATTCTGAAGACCTGGAAGGTTATTGAACAGATGCCGAGGCAGGCAGCATAAGAATGCCTGAAAATCAGCACCGCATGAAGAAAAACTTTTAGAAAACCTGATGCGTGGCCGGACTGAATTCCTACCACGCATCATTGTTTGACGCTATGAAGAGAATAATTTTCGATATTGAAACCGTCGGGCACGACTTCGAAGCTCTTGAGAGCGCCACGCAGGAGTATTTACTGCGCTATGCCGAGAGCGACGATGGTGTTGAGAAAGTAAAAAACAGCCTTTCGCTCTATCCGAACACCGCGGAAATCGTCACCATCGGCATGCTCGATGCCGATACCGGCAAAGGCTCAGTCTTTTTCCAGACTCCCGGGGACGTCATGCTGCTTCCGTTTGAAGAAGATGGTATGTTTTACCAGTGCGGTACTGAACGGGAACTTCTTGAGCGTTTCTGGAGGGGGATGGCCTCATGCGGTCAATTCATAACGTTCAATGGCCGGACGTTTGACAGTCCGTTTCTTCTGGTCCGGTCCGCAGTCAACAGGGTGAAGCCGACGCGGGATCTGATGCCGAACCGCTACTATGCGACCCATATCGATCTGTGCGATCAGCTCACCTTTTACGGCGCTGTCAAGCGGCGCTTCAGTCTTGACATGTGGTGCCGAACATTTGGAATCAAAAGCTCCAAGGAAGATGGCATTTCAGGGTCAGACGTGAAGGATCTCTTTCACGCCGGCCGGTACGTCGAGATTGCCCGGTACTGCGCGCGCGATCTGCGAGCCACGCAGGAGCTCTTTCATATCTGGGAACACTACATCAAGAAACCGGAGTAGTTAATCTCGTCCTGTGCGGCAAGTGGTTACATGGCGGCAATGCTTTTTACGATGCGCTCATAGGCCGGTTGCCCGATACCAAGCACTTTCAGCAGCTTCGGCATGTCCTGCTCGGTTGAGGTTCCCGCCCCTATCCCGGCATCAAGCACCATCTTGTCGGCCACACGGATAACGTAGCAGAGGGCTTCCGATTCGGACAGCTTCTCTTCTGATATCGGCTCATCATGATGGTGTTCCAGCGCGTATTGATACGCTGCCGGAAAGTGCCAGCGCTGGGCAAGAAGAACCCCTACCGCGCAATGATTAAACCCGAGCAATTCCTGTTCCACATGCGCAAACGGCCTGCCGTTTTTGACCACGCTATCCAGTATCCTGGCATAATCGCCCGGCAGGTTAGTGAGCAAGACAACCTTTCCGATGTCGTGCAGCAGGCCGGCAACGACAGCAACTTCACGGCGAACCTTCACCGCATCGGCCTGTTCGGCGAGCTGGGTCGCGGCAGAGGAAACGGCAAGCAGGTGGCGGATAATATTCTTGTCCATAGCGCCGCTCATGCACTGGTTTGTCAAAGCCGCAATAGATACGAGCGTAACAAGATTGCCCATGCCGATGAACATGATGGTTTCCGCAACGGTCTTGATTGACTTGCCGGACGCATAGAGCGGGGCATTCACGATTTTGAGCAGCTCAGCCGTCAGGGCAGGGTCACGGCAGATAACCTCTTCCAGCTTCTGAACCGAGCAAAATTTGTCCTGCAGCGCCGCGACCACCTGCGCCGCGGTGTCCGGCATGCCGGGAATTTGAAAGTCTTCAAACAAGATTTTTTTCTGGATATCGTCCATGAAGAACTCCTGTGCTTGATGAAATGTGACTATAATTTTACAACATCTTCGGCAAAACAAGAAGCGTCTTCATCTGGCGGGAGTTCTTGGTCGCGAGCTGGCGGACTGTGGCAGGGCATGCTCTGGTTTCCGCCGAGCCGCCTTTTTCAGCTAAGCGCAGCCTTAAATTCCCGAGCTGAAGGCGGATCGATATCGCGCCGCGAATTCCTGCCATGTGAAGCGGTGTTCCTGAGTGCCGTAGTGTTCGATGGCATACGCTGAAGCAACCGCGCCCATCCGCCCTGCCGCGGCGAGCGGCTTGCCCATCAGCAATCCCTTGATAAGCCCGGCCCGATAGGCGTCGCCTGCGCCGGTCGGGTCAAGCACCTCCGCAACCGGAGCTATAGGCAGTGGCACTTCCCCTTCTTCGGTAACAATAAGAGATCCTTTTTCGCCAAGCGTAGTGATGACCGTTCCGGCATGTTCAAGAAGCCCCTCACGGTTCAGGCCGGTCATCTTCATGACAAGTTCAAGCTCATAGTCATTGACGATCAGAATAGCGCAACCCGCAATCCACTCCCGGAGCGCCTCTCCGCTCCACGCCGTAAGCGATTGTCCGGGGTCGCATATGAACGAAATCTTTTTCTGACGGTATGCCGCGGCGAGTTCGGCCATGTCCTGCAGATTGCCTGCAGCGATAATGCCAATTGAATTCCCCGGTTCCGCGCGGCTTAAGTCATACTTGGCCTGGTGCTTCATGGCACCGGGGTTGAATCCCGTAATCTGGTTGTCTGCCTTGTCAGTGGTGATGTAAGCCCCGGCAGTAAATTCATCCTGCACAATCGTCAGGCTTTCGGTTGGTATTCCGTTCTGCTGCAGCCATGAAAAATAAGTGGCGTAATCTTTGCCAATGGTTGCAATCAGCGTCGGCTTTTCACCCAGCAGCGCGAGAGTGTAGGCAATATTGCCGCCTGTGCCGCCGAGTTTTTCCTGCAAGCCGTTCACGGTAAAACAGACGTTCAGAATGTGAATCTTGTCCGGCATGATGTGGTCGGAAAACCGCCCCGGAAAGTCCATGATGCGGTCATATGCCATTGAGCCGGATACATAAATATTCATCTACTCATTCTCCTTGTGATTGATGATTTTCAGCAGTCGTTCGGCGGAAGACCGGGTGATGCCTTTGATGTTCATGATATCATCTGCGGATGCTTTTCTGATATTGTCGAGGCCACCAAAGTGACGCAAGAGCGCAAGGCGCCGTTGCGGGCCGATGCCCGGGACCTGCTCAAGCACCGATTTGCTCAACCGCCTGTCCCTGAGCTTGCGGTGATAGGTGATGGCAAACCGGTGTGCCTCATCGCGGACGCGGCGGAGGAAGAGTGAGGATTTGCTCGCGTCACCTATCGGCACAATCATGTTGTCGGTCAGAAACACGCGGTCGGGCTTCTTTGCGAGGCTGACGAGGTCGCGATCTATTGCCAGTTCGGCGAGAACCCGCCGCGCGACTTCGAGCTGTCCCCGGCCCCCGTCGATGAGGATCATATCCGGAATTTTATCGCCGAGACTCCGGAGCGTCCTCGCAATGGTTTCACGCAGCATGGCGTAGTCATCCACGCCAGGAACGCCGGCAATCTTGAGATGACGGTAATATTCTTTTCTGAATTCGGCATTTTCCGCATAGACAAACGCGCCGATTGATTCGCTCCCCTGAATGGTCGAGACGTCGAAGGCTCCGATGGTGCGAGGGAACCCGCGCAGTCCGAAGCGCGCTTGGATGTCGGCAAGCATGTCATCTGCGGAGCGGCATGTTTTTCGATCATAGGCAAGCCGGGCGTTCTCGTTTGCCATGGCCACAAGTTCCCGCTTTTTCCCCCTCTTTGGAGCCGCAAGAATGACCCGCTGCTCGCGCCGCCTCGTCAGCCATTCCGCCAATATGCCGTGACTTTCCGGCAGGAGATCGGCGACAACAAGCGGTGGCGGCAGAATGTTTTTGGCGTAGAAGCTCTGAATCACGTCACGGAGTATTTCGGCCGGATCACCGCTTACCGGTCTCTCAATCACATAGTCACGGGCGCCAATCAGAATCCCGCTTCTTACAAACAGAACATCAACAGCCGCGTGCCGCATGTGCTCAGAACCTCCGCCATAAAACCCGAATGCATCAAGATCCCCCAGCTCCGGAGCTATAACCTTCTGCGCTTCGAAGGCCTTCCGCAGCAGGGCAAGGCGGTCCCGCAGCCGCGCCGCCTCTTCGAAACGGAGGTCTTCGGCAAGGCCATGCATCCTTGTTTCGAGCCGCTCAAGCAGATTCTGCTTCCGGCCCCTCAGAAAGAAGACAACGTCATCGACAACCTTCCGGTAATCCTCTTTGCTGACCAGCCCGGCGCAGGGCGCTGAGCAGCGCTTAATCTGATGCTGAATGCAGGGGCGCATCGGTTCGGCGAGGTCATGCTTGCAGGTGCGGATCGAAAAGCTCCGGCGAATGAAGTCAAGCGCCTCCCACATCGCCTGCGCGGGAACATACGGACCGAAGTACAGACTGCCGTCATTCTTCACCCGACGCACCATCTGAAGGCGGGGCCACTCTTCTTTTATCGTGAGCATGATATATGGATAGCTCTTGTCGTCACGCAGGACGATGTTGAAGGGCGGCTTATGCTGCTTTATGAGAGTTGCTTCGAGAATAAAGGCTTCCAGTTCGTTGCCGGTCGCGATAAACGAAAAATCCCGAATCAGCCGGACCATTCGCGCTTTGCGCGCATCGAGATCCGCTGACTGTTGAAAGTAGCTCCGAAGGCGGTTTCGCAGGTTTTTTGCTTTGCCAATATAGAGAACCACCTCCTTCCGGTCCTTGAAAATATAGACTCCGGGATTCGTCGGCACGCTGGAGAGATCGGGTTGCATTCTTTACTATAGCAAAATGAAGCGGACCGAAGCCTTCCCTCCGCTCTTCCTTCCGCCTCCTGCTATAATAATGCCATGTCTTTTTTGAAAAACTGGAAAATCCCCCTCCTGCTCGCGTTCCTTGGTCTTGCACTTGGGGCTGTCGCGGGATTTTTTTTCTGGATGATCTCGGATCTTCCTGAAATCAGAACCCTCGAAAACTACCGGCCGATAGAATCATCCCTCGTCTATTCTGCCGACAACAGAGTGATGGCTGAATTTTACATCGAGCGCCGCACGTTTCTGCCGCCACATCAGATTTCGGACCGTCTCAAAAAGGCCATTGTCGCCATTGAAGACCAGCGGTTCTACTCGCATCCCGGTGTTGACATCATCGGCATTCTCCGCGCGCTGTACAAAGACATCCTGGCGCGCAAGATTGTGGAAGGCGGCAGCACGATCACCCAGCAGCTTACCAAGATGCTCTTTTTGAAGCCTGAAAAAAGCATTGTGAGGAAAATAAAAGAGGCGATGATCTCCGTGCAGATTGAAAAAAGGTACACCAAAGATGAAATCCTCGGCATGTATCTGAATCAGGCGTATTTTGGCTCGCAGGCATATGGCATCGAAGCTGCCGCTCAGGTGTATTTCGGCAAGTCCGCCGGAGAACTCACGCTGGCGGAGGCCGCCATGATCGCGGGGCTCCCGAAGGCCCCGTCCCAGCACTCGCCATTCCGCAATCCCGAAAAGGCGAAGCTCCGAAGAAGCCTTGTTTTGAACAGCATGCTGGATCTCGGCTATATAACGAAGGCCGAACACCACAGCGCTAATCTTGAACCGCTGCCCGCTTCCCGGTTCTCCCGCCGCTACGAGGCGCCGTACTTTGTCGAATTCCTGCGCCAGCAGATCGAGGCCAAGCACGGAGACAAGATATACACCTCCGGCATGAAGATTTATTCGACCGTCGACTATGGTTTGCAGAAGCACGCGGAAGCTGCGGTGAAGCACGGCATACGTGACATGGAAAAGCGCGTCAAGAAGGGAGTGCAAGTTGCGCTGATCGCCCTGGACTACCGCACCGGACAAATACGGGCCATGGTGGGAGGAAACGATTTTTGGGAGACGCAGTTCAACCGCGCTACGCAGGCGTTGCGGCAGTCGGGCTCGGCCTTCAAGCCATTTGTCTACGCCACGGCGATCGAAGCCGGCATGAAGCCGGAAGATACCATTCTGGACGCGCCGATTTCCTTCCCTGGCGGGAAACCCGGAAGCCTTTGGTCGCCAAAAAACTACGATAACGAGTTTCGCGGCCAGGTTTCTCTGCGCACAGCTCTCGCCCTTTCGCTAAATGTCGCAACGGTCCGTCTCGCAAACCAGCTCGGCATTGACAATGTCATTGTGTTCGCGCAGAAGTGCGGCTACCGGAGCAAACTGCAGCCATATCTGCCGACCGCCCTTGGCGCGTCGGATGTTACGCCGCTCGACCTTACCGCCGCCTACGCGGTCTTTGCTACCGGCAAGCGGGTAGATCCCATTTCGTATGAACGCGTGCTGAGCCGCGACGGTCTTCCCCTTGAGGAAGTAACCCCGCAGACAAGGCAGGTACTGCCTTTCGAAACCGCAGAAAATATGCGAGATTTGCTGCAGGCCGTCGTTGAACAGGGGACTGCGCAGCGCGCAAAAGAACTGAAGCGGTCCGTATACGGCAAGACAGGGACCACCAATGATTTCACCGATGCCTGGTTTGTAGGTTTTGATGACCGACTGGTTGTCGGAGTATGGGTTGGCCGTGACAATAACAAACCGCTCGGCGCAAAAGAGGCGGGAGCCCGCGCCGCGCTGCCTATCTGGATTGAATTCATGAAAAACATACCGTGATAAAAACAGCCGCGACCCGATCTTTTCTCCTTCCAGGCTTTCCGCACTTTTACGATTTTGGGTCGAAGTTTGTCTTTGTGGTAAAATCAATACCTTATGGGCAAATGTCTTGTTGTGGCAAACCAGAAGGGCGGCGTCGGAAAAACCACGACGGTGGTGAATCTTGCGGCATCGCTGGCGCTTGAGAACGCAGGCATCCTGGTTCTTGACAACGATCCGCAGGGCAACGCCTCCAGCGGCCTCGGCCTGTCTCGCGACCAGATTGAGCGGAGCCTGTACGATGTGTATACCGGCAGACACAGCCTCGAAGAGGTCATCGTCCAGACACAGATGCCCAATCTTTATCTCGCGCCGTCCAACATCGACCTTCTTGCCGTAGAGGTTGAGCTGGTGCATCGCGAGGGGCGGGAGCATATTCTGCGCTCCGCGCTGGAGCCACTCAGGGACCGCTTCTCCTTCATTTTTATCGATTGTCCACCTTCGCTCGGCCTGCTGACGCTGAACGGATTAGTAGCCGCTGATTCGATTGTTGTGCCGGTGCAGTGCGAATACTATTCACTCGAAGGCCTGAGTCTGCTTACCCGCACGCTTCAGCTCGTGCGCGGTTCGTTCAATCCTGAACTTGAGATTGAGGGCATTGTCCTGACTATGTTTGACGCGCGAAACACGCTCTCGCATCAGGTTGCCGCTGAGGTGAGAAAACATTTTCCCGACAAAGCATATGAAGTGCAAATCCCAAGAAATGTATCGCTGGGCGAGGCGCCGAGCTACGGAAAGCCGGCCATACTCTATGATCCGCGCTCAAAGGGCGCGCAGAGTTACCTTGCCCTTGCCCTGGAGATGCTCTATGAAAAGCGCGCTGGGTAAAGGACTCGAAGCACTGCTCCCTGAAAAGGGAGACGAGGTCATGAAGATTGACGTCGCGAAGATAGTTCCGAACGCGCATCAGCCGCGGAAGACTTTCCGCAACGAAGCACTGAAAGAACTGGCTGACTCCATCCGGGAGAAAGGCGTTCTGCAGCCGGTCATCGTCTCGCGGGTTGGCGACGGGACATTCAGGTTAATTGCCGGGGAGCGGCGCTGGCGTGCATCGCAGCTTGCCGGACTGAAGAAAATACCCGTGCTCGTCAAAGACGTCTCCTCTCAGGATTCCATAGAAATCGCGCTTATTGAAAACATCCAGCGTGAAGATCTGAACCCTCTGGAGACAGCGGAAGCCTTTGATCGGCTGCTGAAGGAGTTCAAGCTTACGCAGGAAACGCTTTCCGAGCGTGTCGGGAAAGATCGCGCAACGATTGCCAATTATATCCGCATACTGAAACTGCCTGACGAGATTAAGGCAATGGTCAACGCTGGCGGCATCAGTATGGGTCATGCAAAAGCCATCCTCTCAATCGAGAGCAAGCAGAAGCAGATTGAGATCGCAAAAGCCATCGTTAATCTTGGCATGAGCGTCCGCGCAGCCGAAACGTTGTGCAAGAAACTCGTGCTCCCGGCACCCAAAGCGAAGAAGCGGGAGAAGATGCCTGAAGTCATCGACTTGGAGCATAAACTGGTGCGGGCGTTGGGAACCAAGGTCAGAATCCACCATAAAGGAAAAAAAGGGAGCATCGAAATTGAGTATTACTCCCTTGAGGAGCTCGACCGGCTGGTGGAGATTTTTACCCTGAAATAAGAGCGGCCTTACCGACCGCTTCTATCCGAAATTCTTTCGCGTCCCGCTTCCTCGGGATTAGCTCCATTGCTACACCCTGTTTCGTATTTTACCCGGCACTTTGGTGTCCACTTTCTTCAGCTTGCCGACTACCTATTTCGGCAGCCCGATCCAGAGCATTCGCTGGTAGAGATTGTTCGTCGCCAGCAGGCGCACCACCGCCACCGCCATAATTATGCGCGTCAGGAAAATCCACCAGAAGTTTCCGCCCACAACTACAAAAAGCAGAGTGTCCTCAACGATCGCGTGAGCCAGACAGAGAAATACCGTCACGAGGCAGGCATCCTTATTGTTGAGCTGTTTGTTCTCGACGAACTGGTACAACAGAGCAGCCCCATAGGTAATGCCGACGAATAAGCCGACCAGCCACGGTGCCAGCGCGCGGTCGCTCATGCCAATTCCGACGGCAAACCCGGCCAAGCTGCGCTTGACGCGATCAGCATGTTTCCAGGCGGAGATAAGCTCGTACCCTAAGGTAATCGCGAAGATAATGAGAACAATCTGAACCGACGTTATCCCCAGCTGAAGCAGAGTGCTTCCCCAGCTGAACGGACCGACCTGCATATTCGACTGCAACACGACCCCGCTGACATCCGCCGGCATGAGCGCGTTCATGAGAATGCCGGTTGTCAGACCAACCACAATGCGGAACAGGGCGATACGAACGGTTGCTATGCGCAGATTTGTAAGGATTCCGGTTTCGACGAACAGGCTGTGGGCAATACCGAGCACAACGCCGAGAATAGTAACCTGACGGGGCGTCAAGTCGAGAGCGGCCGTTGTTGCCAACGCCGCATATATGGTGTTGGTAAATCCCGCAAGCAGCGTGATTGCCGCTTCTCCCGGCAAACCAAGCAGCGCCATCAGCGGCGCAAAAAGCGGCGCGATTGCTGCAAGGATACCCATTTCCCGCAGAAATACCGTCAGAAGCGAAAGCGGGATAAACACCTTCAGCATCATTTTTGATACTTTGATCGTTGCGGGCAGTGCGCGCAGAAAGGCGCTTTGCAGAGAGGTCATCATTGAGTTGGTTATTAGCGAGCTTTGTTTTTCATGAAATTAGGGTAAAACTGGCAACAATGTCATTTTATTATGACAATATTATGCGTAGCGATGCGGGGTTTGGGCAAGCAAGGAGCGCGGTCAAGAATGCGTCAGGCAGTAGATCGGATACACCGCCTCTTTCCATGCAGTTACTCCACCATCCAGCAGCATGCCGAGACGCTTTTCATCGTCATCATACGCGCAAACAAGCAGGGCTCGACCTTTACATGTGCCTCATGCGCCAACGCCCTTTGCGGGATGCTCATGCGGCTCTCCTTTGTCTTTGTCTTGCACTTCTATTTTACACCACAAGTGCGCCGGGAACGAACCGCTTTCATTTCTGGTATCATTTGCAGAGGAAGGCTTTGCGTAAAGCAGATAGCCTCCGCCAGAAAGAAACCTAACCCTCTATAAACTGGCGCGGCTCCTGCCAGTTGGTATGATGCCGGCAGTAGGGATGGCGGCTAACGCCACATCCGGCTTCGAAAGTCTTCCTTTGCGTCTGCCTGCGCGCAGAAACTGTTTTATGCTGATGAGGATATCGGACTATGTGGAATGAACTGCCAATTGAAAAAGAACTCTCCCTGTTGCTGCTCACGACTGGTGTTGCCAAAGCGTATAACAACCTGAATGTGTCGCATATCGAGGACAAACTTGCCGATGATGTTGTGTATGAAAGCCAGCAGGTGCTGGTGCCCCTGAGGGGAAAGGCGGCGGTTCTTGAGTACCTTCAGAAAAAGTTCGAGACTATCAGCAACACGCCTGACGCCATGCTCTTTGTTGAACTGGCGTTTCTGGAGAACCTTGATGATTCCATGATTCCACTCGCCTTTGCGCACGAAAACCAGCCCTGCCTTATTATGGCGCAGGGCCGGCCCGACAAAAAACTGGCGGTCGTCCTCATTCATGAGTTCAAGGGAATGATATCGCGCATTGATATTTGCACCGTTGCGCCCCACTGGTCACAGGCGAAGGGCTCCGGGGAGTTTCCGAAGTAGCCGGCACATTCATGCGGCAGGGTCAGGCCGCAGCAGGCAGTATGCAGCAATCTTTTGCGCGGCGGGGCATGCATGCAGCAGCCGCTAAGGACAGAGAGCATCGTGGAGGCGGTGTTCGCGCGTTCCGGCAATAATATTGTGCCAACGCGTCAGCACATTCGGCTCAGTTCGCAACTCTCCGGCACTGCTGTAGTCAGCGGACGACATCTGGCGGATTATTCGGTTCGGGCAGTCGACTTCGTATTGTGCAAGCGAATATTTGTAGTCTTCGGCGCCGGGGGCCAGAGTCCCGGCCTTTTTCTGTTCGGCAATCCACTGATCCCGCCCCTCTTCGCTGCGCAGAGCCTTTTTCGTCCAGACGCGGGTGTGCTGAGGGGTTGGATGCTGGATGCTCTGCGGGTTGAATGAGTAAATGAAATAGAGATCCCGGAAGTAGATCAGCCAGTCGCTGCCGGTTGCTTTATAGGCCATATCGCGGGTGCCGCGCGATATGGCATCTGCCGCGTCCTGCGGACTGCGGACAATGGCGCAGCCGAACATGAGAATAGCTGCAAGACTTATGACAAAGGGGCGGAATATCCCGGTCTTAATCCATTGAGACAGCATTGAACAGCCCTCCGCACCCAACCGTAATTTCCCGGCTCGTCATCTTCGTTACGCGGCCGCTCGAGACATCAACTTTTCGGGCGAAGAGGAAGAGCTTATTGCCGGAATAGCTGAAGGTGCCGACGAGGTAGTCTGAGTACGGATAATCGGGATGGCGGATTTTCTTTGGATCACGACTTAGCGCGACCAGACCTTTGTCCGAAAGCGTGAAGTTCTCCGCAAACTCAGCCTGTACAATCCTTGCCCTGCAGGTATGATTGAGGGCGCTCCGCATCAGTTCTCCCATGACAATGCCGTGCTTTTTCGGCTGAAGCGAATGGATGTCGACAAAATCAGTAACCATGAAGGTCGGAGAAGGGCAGACAGCTGCATTCGGACTGCCGGGTAGGGTACACGGCTCGCCGCACAGGTCGGCAGCCATTCCTTGAAATGCCTGTTTCATATCAACGCGCGCGAGAATTTCGTCAAGGCTTGTCGCACAGTCGGCACTGCCCATATACCGCGTAAAGCATCCGCTCAGCGCGAGCAGAAGCCCAAGAAACAGCATCGCAATACCATGCCGGCGAAAGCTGATTGGGAATAACCGTAGAAAGCGCATCTTCATCAGTGTATACGAATCCGGCTCTTTGCGCAAGACGCCCTCCTGACTTCTACTTCTCCGGGATATTTTTCTTTTTCACCTTGACCTTCGAGTGCGTCAGCGGACTCTTCCTTGACTTCTCAACCTCGTCCTCGATGAGAAGCTTCATTTCGGTTGTCAGTCTCATCTTGAGATCGTCATGAACCCGCTTCATTTCATCCTGAACCCTCTTGCGGACATCTTCATCAATCAATTTGCGCATGTCTTCAGGCGCGGGGATATCCGACGCGCCCTTTATGGTCATGCCGCGCTGCGCCGCATTATAGAGCAGCGGCTCGATGCCTTCCGTTGGAATCGCAACCTGCCCGGTTGACAAGACCATGCCGGTATCGGTGTCCATAAACCTGGCATTCACAAAAACGGTGTTGTTCGTAATAAGATACGTTCCCGTCACTAAACCGCCCACACGATGTGTTTCTTTTATTTTCTTCAGATCGCGCGCGAGCGAAAACTCGCCCGACTCGGTAATAAGGAGATGGCTTACGAGCCGAAAATCGATGATCGACCACCTTCGCACATGCATCTCATGCATCAGGTTTTCTGAAAGCATGCGTCCGAGGCGGGAGGTCTCCTTGAGGTTGTCAAGATTTACGAAGGTTGTGATGACAATCGGTTGGAACTGTGTCTTCCTGTCTACATTGCGCTCAAGCTGATCGGCCAGGAAGATTACGAGTGAGCTCAGATTGCCCCCCGGCGTAGTGCTTCCCTGGGGCTTCAGGAGCATGTTGTAGATTGGTTTCGGCTTTTGCGCCCGCTGTTCCTCCTGCGCGAAGGCAGCGACAGCGGCAACCAGACACACCGTAATTAGCAGTACGAACAGTTTTTGCATAGGGGCTCCTTCCTTATTGAGTCGGTTTCCTGAATATCAGAACTTCTGAGGGATTCACTTCCTGAACCGTGCCGATCTGTCCGTCCGAGCAGATCTTTGCCCGGTAGGTAACCGGAACGTCGTTCTGTATCTGACGAGTCAAATCATATTTCTCGAGCGGGTCCCGCACTTCTGAACAGACAAGAACCTGCTGTATCGGAACCGGCATGGCAACAGGCTGTGGTTTTTTCGATGAGCAGCCAACCAACAGCAGAGATCCGGCACAGACCGCCATTATTGCAATTACCAGCTTCATATTATCTCCTCCCGCGCCATTGCTATCCCAGAGTATTCTAATAGTCGGGATTTTTTCGATGAACTTTAGTCAGCAGCCCACTTTCCTGAGGGCATCTCTCGATGGAATCTATCGCGGCCGGCAAAACCTGCCGTGAAAAAGGCATTCAAAAAAGGGGGGCGCAAAATACCGGTCGGAATCGTGCAGAAGATGAACCGGCCAGACATGACCTGTCGGCGCCGCTGATTCCGTTCCTGCAAACTCCGCTCTGCAGGCAGGCGGGGCTTATGCCTATTGACACATACTGCGCGCCCTGTTAGGATTTATCTACGCTTTGCTCGGACAGGGCACCCCTGTGAGAGAGGGAAATCAAATAAACTGGCAGTGGCCGCAGGGCATATTTAATAAATAATGGAGGAAACGCATGAGCGCAGCAACAGATTATTCAGAATATGGCCGTCTTCAGGATTTTATCGCATTTGCAAAGACGGGTGCGAAAATAAATGCAACGGTTGTCCTTTCGCGGCAGCTCGTCGCAAATAAGGTACATCCCGGCAGCCATGAGGAGATGAAGTCGGAAGTTGACATGTACTTATATACCGCCGTCTTTTCCTTCAGAATTGGAAATGAAGACCGCAGGGTGTCAAAGGTGTATATGGTCAGCTCTACTGAAGAGCGAGCCGATCAGTTAAATATTGATACCAGTATAGCCAATCAGCGTCTCAAGATTGATTATGAACGGCTGAAAGCTGTCGGCATCGGGATTGAAGAGCGACTGTTCTAGCCCGCTTCAGCCATAAATCCAATAATGGACATCAGCTTTTGTCCAATTACCGAAAGTTTTTGCAGAATGCCCCGCGGCTTGTCCGCGTCCGCTGGAGCGCCTTGTTCGAGAGACTTGTTCGCCTTAGTGCCGCGACTCACGGGCGACGCGATCGACGCGCCGACCGCCGCCGAGTGGGGGCTGATCAACCGGGTCGTGC
>JBBIQQ010000041.1:13223-17031 GCA_037442225.1 Nitrospirota bacterium | reverse complement strand
TACCGCTGAAAATGGCGAAGATGGCCTCCGGCTTGCTGAAGAGATTCGCCCGTCTGTTATTCTTGTCGACTTTATTATGCCGCGGATGAGCGGATACCAGTTCTGCCAGCTTATTCGCGAAGACCATGCGCTCAAGGACATCCCGATTATTCTCATAACGGCGAAGGGTGATGATGTTGGACGCAAGTTTTCCGAGCGTTTTGCGGTATCGGATTACTTCATCAAGCCGTTCAAGTCTGAGGCTGTTGACAAGGTCAATTCGATAGTGCTTGCCGGAAGCGGAGCGGCAAAAGATGCCGCCATGTTTGAGGCTCAGCAGCCTTTAGTCGAGGAACCCGCAGTCGATCTGCCGTTCTCTTTTGAAGTGGAACAGCCGTTCGGGGAATCAGTACAAGCTGGCGCAGCACCTTCTCCGTTCGCGTTTGCGTTTGAGCCGGAGCCTGCACCGCCAGCCGGAGTTGCGCCAGGTGCGGCTGATGCTCCGAGTCTTGACATTCCGGCAACGTTCGACGCTTCTGCGTTTGCGTTTGAGCCGGAGCCTGCACCGCCAGCCGTGAAGGCGACAGAGATGCCTGAATTTAAAGAGTCGGTAGTTGCCGTGCCATTGCCTGAAGAGGCGACCTCTGCAGATATCTCGCCTGTCGGCATTGCTCCGGTATCTGATATAGAAACCGGTCATGAGCTTGAGGCGGTACCGTATGATCAGGTAACGATTGCTGCTGAAGAGCCGGCTTCAGCGGAGCCGTTAGGTGTGCCGCAGATATACGCTGCCGTAGGGACCGCTGCCGCATTTGCTTCTGTGAGTGGCGATACTGTATCGCCTGGACCTGAAGCGATGAAGATTGATCAAGCTGCCGTTCCGGTTGAAGGGGTTGCGCAGTATCTTGAGGCCACGCTGCCGTTCATCGTCCAGAAGAGCGTTGACGCTATTCTGAAGCAGAATGGTATTATCCGTGACTCTGCGGTCGTTCTGTCCGGCAACTTTGAGGCATTTGATATCTGTGATGTCTTGGGTGTTATTGAGAAATCTCGGATAAGCGGCAGGCTTTTTGCGTTTCTGCCCTCGATGAGCGCTGAACTCTACTTTGACCGTGGAAAGGCAGTTGGCGCATCAGTCAGTACTTACAGCGGCGTGAAGAAGAGGATCAACGTTATGACCGGCAGCGACGTTCTGCTCATGAGAAATCTGCTTGTGGAGACGGTCGCCGATATCGTGGAATCATCAACCGGCGTGTTTTCGGTCGAGCAGGGACTGGTGCAGGGTGCGGCGGGGGATATTCCTCTGCGTCTGGGAAGCTCGGAACTCATTCAGTCTGCCCTCGCAAAGGTTTCCCACTACAAGGTAGCCGCTCGCATCGACGATGATGCCCGTCTTGACCGCGCGGTTGAGCAGTCTGCCGTTGCCCTGCTTTCGCTCCGTGACGCGGAGCGGACGGTGTTCAGTGCGGTTGACGGTCAGAAAACCGCGGCTGAAGTTGTGGCTTATGCTGGCGGCAATTCTGACGCGAGGTTTGCTGTATATGCATTGATGAAACTCGGAGTGCTGAAGGAAATCGGATAAGGAGGAAGCCGCATGGCAAAGATTCTCGTGGCAGAAGACAGCTCGACGGATGTCCATTTTATTGAGTCGGTGCTGAATGCAAAGGGTCATCATCTTGTCGTCGCGCGTGATGGTGAAGAAGCTGAGCGTTATATCATGGGCGAGCCGTTTGATTTGTGTATCCTTGACGTGGTGATGCCGAAAAAGAACGGATTTCAGCTCTGCCGCACAATCAAGCGTGACGAGCGGCTAAAGAACATGCCGGTTATTCTTCTGACGTCCAAGAATCAGGAGAGCGATCGTCTCTGGGGGGGGAAACAGGGAGCCGACATTTATCTGACGAAACCCTGCGAAGCGACTGATTTACTCTTTGCCGTCAATAAGTGCCTGAGCCGATGAAGGAAAAAATCGAGCCGAAGTCTTCAGTCGAAAAGACATACTGTGTATTCAGCGTGAGTGAGCGGGAGTTTTTGATCCCGGCTGACGCCGTGCGTGAAGTTGTCGAGATTGCCCGCATATTTCCCATTCCGGGAGCTCCCGAATATATCTACGGAGCTCTCCCTCTGCGGGGACGAATTATTCCGTCTGTTGACCTTGCGAAGATATATCCTATTGAAAAGCCGTCATATCAAAGCGCGAAGCTTCTCATTGTGGATGTCGAAAATGAACATATCGGATTTCTGTCGGAATCAACACCGTTTTTTGTAACTTTTGGTGATGATATTGCCGTCGACGATCTTATCGATTTAAAAGCATTCTTTGAGACCTACCGGATTAAAGGGGCAGGTTAAACGCAATCATGCGTGAAAAAGAACTGCTCGAGTATTTTCTTCTTGAAGCTGATGAACATCTTGCCGCTCTGCAAAAAGGCCTCGGAGAGCTCAATCCTGGCGCAGATTGCGGGGAAGTCATTGAAGATATCTTTCGCGCCGCGCACACGCTCAAGGGGTCTGCCGCAATTGTCAAGCTGAACATCACCAGTGCAATTGCTCACCGGATGGAAGACATTCTTGAAGCGGTTAAGGAGCGTGAGATAGCGCTTTCATCCTCTGCTGTTGAGCTGGTCACGGCCATGTTTGAAGCTCTGGCTGGAATTGTCAGCGGTCTCAGTAAGGGCGTTCCCGAGCCTGAAGGCCTTGCGGATGGCTTTGTGAAGCAGGCAGAAGAGTTTCTCGCTCGCGAGCGGGTTGCCGCTCCCGAAGAGCATGCAGTTCCTGCGGTTGCCGAGCCCACGCCGCCTGCACGCCGCCTGACTCCGCCGGTGCAGGCAGCCACGGATCGCACCGAACGCAAAAAAACGCCTGATGACGGCGAGCTCTATTACGGCAACTTCATCCGTATTGATATCCAGAAGATCGAGACGATGCTGAACCTTATCGGTGAAGTCACCATCAAGAAAAACTATCTGGTGCAGCGTTCGCGTGAAGCACAGGATATCATTGAAGAAATCACCTTTGCGGGAGATCGCCTCCTGAAGGAGGTCAGCGATTTCTCTGACCGCTATTCATATTCCTTTTCATCGCCGGACACGGAAAAACACGCGGACATTTTTTTCACGGGGTTTGGCGAGCTTGAGTTTGACCGCTATGACGAAAGCAATATTTTTTCGCGAAAGCTGCAGGAGATTACGAATGATATTCAGGAAGGCCTGAAACAGCTTTCCGGTCTTTACGAGTCCTATTCGCAGGATGTCCGGGCCATGGACCATGATGTCCGGATGCTGCGGTCCGATATCTCCGAAACCCGCATGGTTCCTGTCGGGCGCTTGTTCCAGCGCTTTAACAAGGCGGTCAAGGATATGGCCAAGGCGCATGGCAAGCGGGCTGATCTTAAGATTCAGGGCGGCGATACCAAGATTGACCGCGTTGTCTTTGAGCGGCTTTTCGACCCTTTGATGCATATCGTGCGTAATGCCATAGCGCACGGCATTGAGCGTCCGGAAGAGAGGCGCGAACAGGGAAAGGCTGAGCAGGGAGAGATTGTCCTCTCGGCGCTGCGGGAAGGCAACGCGATAGTTATTCGGGTCCGCGATGACGGGCACGGGATTGATACTGAACTGCTTCGCCAGCAGGCCATCAAGCGAGGCATCTTCGGCGAGGCCGATGAGATTGCAAAGGAAGAATTGTTCGGCCTCATTTTCCAGTCCGGTTTTTCAACGCGCGACGGCGCCGACATGACATCGGGCCGGGGCATCGGCATGAATGCGGTGCGACGCCAGGTGTCTGATTTGAGCGGTGTTGTTGATGTTGATTCAGAAAAAGGCCGGTT
>JBBIQQ010000041.1:7925-13213 GCA_037442225.1 Nitrospirota bacterium | reverse complement strand
AAGCTTCAGGTCCCCACCACGCTGGCCATTTCGAATGTCATTATTTTCAGCAGCCAGAATAGCGAGTTTGCCATCCCGGTCACACTGATGGAAGAGGTGACCAAGCTTGATATCATGGACGGCCTTGAGTCCGGGCATGGAGCCGTCACCTATCGCGGGCGGCGTATTCTCGCCAAGAGCATCGCGGACTTCTTTGGAAGCAGCAGACTGGAGGGTCTTCTCAATAAGTATGTTATTGTCTGCAACATATCCGACAAGAAGGTCGGAATTATCGTCGATACGATTATCGGGCAGGAAGAGACGATTATCAAACCGCTGAATCATTTCCTTGACGGGTTATCCATTTATTCAGGCATGACGATATCCGCAGACGGCAAGGTTCGCTTCGTCATTAATCCGATGACGCTCTTTGAAGCCGACCTTCGCCCCCAGTTCGCGGTTGTAGAGCAGTTTAATGAAGATTTGTCGCAGAATGTCCTTATTGTCGATGACTCGCTCAGCGTCAGAAAATATGTTTCAAACTTTATCGAACATCTCGGCTATAGATCGCTTGCGGCTGCCAACGGGCATGACGCGCTGAATATCCTGCACAAGAACAGGGTCAACCTCATTATTACCGATCTCGAGATGCCGGTCATGCACGGCTATGAGCTTATCCGCAGAATACGCGGTGTTGATTATTTCCGCACCATTCCGATCGTGGTTTTGACATCGCGGGGAACGAAGAAGCATCGCCAGATGGCTCTTGAAACCGGCGCGGATGATTTTCTGGTCAAGCCGTTTGACGAGAAGGCCTTGTCTGATGTTGTCGCGCGCTACGTCGCGCATCAGGTTTAGGATCCAAACTGCCTTCCTCCCCTTCTTTGTGTCTGAAAGAAAACCGCCTGCAGCTAGAACTTGAACTTAGTCGTTGACTGAGCAAGTGATTGCGCGGTAACCGACAGGGCATCGGCGATCGCGGTCAGTTCCTGAACGATAATCTGAACCTCGCGGGAAATACGCTGTACCTCATCCATGGAAACTGCAACTTTGCCGGTCAGATCGCGCTGTTCATCAGTAGACGAGTTAATCTCTGAGGTGAGGCTTTCGATTTTCTTGATGACCCCGCTGATTTCAAGAAATATCGAGCCGGTGTCGGCGGCCATCTTGGTTTCCATTTCGACAAGATTTGTCTCTTCTTCAAGATGCTTGGTGACGCCTGCTGCTTCCCCCTGAATCGCGCTGACAATTTCGGCGATCTGTTTGGTCGATTTTGAAGAACGTTCCGAAAGATTGCGGATTTCTTCTGCGATAACAACAAAGCCTTTGCCCTGTTCGCCTGCCCGCGCAGCTTCGATGGATGCGTTGAGCGCCAAGAGGTTTGTTCTGTTCGCAATTTCAGAGATGAGCTGGGAGATTGTGCCGATTTCCATAAGTTTTTCCGCGAGGGACTTCATTCTCTTGTTGATTGCCTGCACCGTGCTTCTGATGACCTGGATGCCGTGCATGGAATCGTTCACTATCTTGCTGCCTCTGTCGGAAGCTTCGGTTGCATTTTCAGAAATCCGACGCGCAACGGTCGTCTTGTCGGCAATCATGAGAGCCGACTTCGCGGATTCCTGAACGAACACCGACGCGCTCCTGATTTCATACTCCTGCTGACCCGCGCCTGATGAGAGTTTGTCGGTAATCTTGACGAGCGCGACGCTCTTCTCGCTTGCATCCTTCGCAGATTTTTGTACTTCTTCAATGAGCTCTGAAAGACCTTCCGCCATAAGGTTAAATGCGTCGGCAAGGGAGCCGAAGATGTCGGGAGTAACTTCCGCTTTCTTGGTCAGGTCGCCTTCGGATGCGGCAGAGAGGATATCGAGAAAGTTTATAATATTTTCCTGCATCTTGCGCCGCTCATCATCAGTCTGAATAAGGGTGGTGACCTTGTCCATGGTTTCATTGAACGTCTGAGCAATGTCGTAAAATTCGTCCCGGCTGTCAAGCGTGATGCGGGCAGAATAATTGCCCTTTTTGATTTCCTCAATGCCGGCTTCAATTATCGCGAGCGGGGTGTTGATTCGTCTTCTGAACCACGCAACCATGGAACTCGTCAGAATGGTAAAGGCAAGAAGGAAAACAACAAGGGGTTCGACCAGGTTCATGAGCGTCGTTGAAACATCCATTTTCTTGAACTCTTCCAGTTCACCGAACATATCATAAATGGTAACAACGGTTCCAACGACAAAGGTAATAGCAGTAAACTGTCCGATAATCAGGAAGATAATCAGAAAGCGTTTGTAGATGGTTTGGCGTGACAGTCTTTTCTGGTCTATTGTTGAATCAAGCTTTTCGCTTGCTACCATGAATGCCCCCCATGACGTATATTTTGAACTTCATCTACAATTTGAACATACTACAATAATACAGCGTCTTTGTCAACGGAGCAATGACGGCGGAAGCGGGCAAAAACAGACGCAGTCGGGAGTTAATCTTCAAACGTGGTGCGAACGAGTTCGTCGATGGAAGTAAGTCCTTCCAGCACTTTTTGAATGCCGCTCTGGCGGAGGGACAGCATGCCGATGCGCGTTGCTTCCCGCTTTACTTCATGCGCCGATGCTCCTTGCAGAATGAGGTCTTTCAGTTCTTCTTTTATGGGCATAACCTCATAGATGGCCAGCCGGCCGCGGTAGCCGGTATTGGCGCATGACGGGCAGCCTGCGCCGATATAACATGTAGCCTTTTCCAGAAGGTCTTCCGTAAATCCGAGCTTGAGGAGAGTGTCGGGAGAGACCTGCTGCTCGCGCTTGCACTCAGTGCAGATGCGGCGCGCCAGGCGCTGTGCAATAACCATGACCAGCGACGATGAAATGAGAAACGGCTCAATGCCCATATTTACAAGACGCGTGATTGCGCCGGGGGCATCGTTGGTGTGCAGTGTGCTCAGCATGAGATGTCCGGTAAGTGCCGCCTTTACGGCAATCTCTGCGGTCTCAAAGTCGCGGATTTCGCCGACCATGATGATGTCCGGATCCTGACGCAGAAATGAACGGAGCGATGCCGCAAAAGAGAGTCCTATTTCTTCACGCACCTGCACCTGGTTGATTCCGAAGAAGTTATACTCGACCGGATCTTCCGCCGTCATAATGTTAATGCCGGGACGGTTGAGACGGTTCAGCGCAGAATACAATGTTGTCGTTTTTCCGCTCCCGGTCGGACCGGTAACGAGAATCATGCCATAGGGCTTGTCGAGGGCTTCCAGGAAGCTTTGCAACGCATCCGGCTGCATTCCGATGGCATTCAGGTCGAGTTTCAGGTTTGCTTTGTCGAGAATTCTCATGACGACTTTTTCGCCGAATATGGTCGGTAGTGTTGAGACGCGAAAATCTATCTCCCGGCCCTTTCCGAACTTCAGCTTAAACCGCCCGTCCTGCGGCAGTCGGCGTTCAGAAATGTCGAGGTGCGACATGATCTTGATGCGCGATGTGATCGCATTTTTTATCTTTGCAGGCAGCTTGAGAACAGAGTGCAGAACGCCGTCTACGCGATACCGCACCTGCAGCAGTTGTTCGGAAGGTTCAATGTGGATGTCACTGGCGCGCGCGCGGATTGCCTCATAGAAAATATTGTTAGCAAGCTTGACGATTGGCGCGTCTCCCGCACGCATTGCGTCGTCTTCTTCCTTGCGCGCTTTCTCATCAATAACCGTAACCTCGTCGAGAGCGCTGCCGACTACTTGATCCAAATCATCAACATGCAATTGGTCGGTCGAAAATTGATCGCCTGCTTCCTGCGCCGGATCAAAGTCAGGATCCGCGACAAAGCTTTTTTCTTTTTTGAGCAGGGATCCCGTATCAGGCAACTGGGGCGGGGCATCTCCGTTTTGAGGTTTCAGAATCGACTTCCCTTTATAGTATGCTTCGATACTGTTTTCTATGTCAGATTCTGAGGCAATGACGACACTGA
Source organism: Nitrospirota bacterium (assembly GCA_037442225.1). Classification (GTDB taxonomy): domain Bacteria; phylum Nitrospirota; class Thermodesulfovibrionia; order Thermodesulfovibrionales; family Dissulfurispiraceae; genus JAAYUK01. The sequence continues at coordinate 9,280 of JBBIQQ010000041.1, read as the reverse complement.
CTTTCATACCGGTGAGAAACTTGACATGGTCGACAGCGAAGCTGTCGGACGGATCCGCCATAGCGATAACAACGGTATCTCCATGTTTTGCAATCGGCATGATCTGGTAACGCTTTGCCGTCTCGTAAGCAACCGACTTCACAATGGCGCGGTCAATTTTTTGCTGCGACAGCTTGACGGAAGGAATGCTGTACTGCTGGCTCAGAACGGCGGTCAGAGCATCTTCTGAAAGATAGCCGAGCTTGACAAGCACCGAACTCAGGCGCTTGCCCTTGATTTTTTGTTCCTTGAGCGCTTCAAGCAGCTGCTCTTCTGAAAGCAGTTTCTCTTTCAGCAAAAGGTTCCCAAGTGCGGAAGCTCCAAGTATAGCCATAACTATGTTTATACTCTAACTGTCAGGCGGAAGTCAATGTGCAAGAAGGAAAGATTTTCAGCGGGTTAGCTCTGGTCGACAAGCGCAGGGGGTCCTCGACGGTGGCGATTGACCACGCAGCCTCATTTTCCATGCGCTTTCGCGTGCAAATCCCGGCGGAACGCCCTCACGCCCGGGTGGATTTTTTCGGCGGTGCTTGGCATAGTATCTAAGAAACACCCGCGGTGTAGTGTCAAGCATTGTTGTTTTTTCCAGACTGCTTACTTTCCCGAAGGGCTTGAACATCCTTCGGAAAATGCGATGGGAGGTTACCTCGCTGATTTTTTCAGAAATAATCTGGGGCAGTGTGTCGATTGCTCCGCTCTGCCGGGATAACCCGGGGCGACAAAGACTTCAGGACAGTGCTGACGACGATACGGGAGAAAAAGCCCGAGCTTGTTTTCTTCGGCGGCCTTTTCTCCGAAGCTGGAATGCTGATCAGGCAGGCAGCGGTGACGGTGCAATCGATCCGAAAATGATAGAAATTGCGGGCACCGCAGCGGCAGAGGGAACCTATCTTGCCTTCAGTCCGGACTTGTCGAACATTCCCGCTGCGAAAGAATTTATCGAGAAGTACAAGGCGGAATGCGGGGAACTCGGCCCATATTCTGTTTATGCCTATGTTGCTATATAATATATTACTGGACACGGTAAAGGCCGCCAATACTTCCGACGGCAAAACCGTTGCTGAAAAGCTGCATGCGATGCAGTTCTCGACAGCGCTCGGCCCCATCACTTTCAATGATAAGGGAAACGTTGCCGAGTCTCCCTATGTTGTCTGGGTGACCAGAAACGGGAATTCATTGAGTACTGGAAGCCATAGAGTGCCGATACATTTCTTTTTCCGGCCGGTTTTGGGTAAAATATTTTTTTATCTCAGGGAATTGAGCGCAGTCGCCCTGAACGAAAAAAGGCTGTGCTGACATGGCGGTGATCATTCGCG
>JBBIQQ010000041.1:0-7908 GCA_037442225.1 Nitrospirota bacterium | reverse complement strand
GTTTCAGGCATATACCGGCGGCCTGGAGACTGTTGAAGTTGGTGCGGGTGCGCTGACGGAGGTTTTTGCATCACTGGAGCTGCAATATCCCGGAATCGCTGATCGCATCCTTGACAACGGCAGCATCCGTTCATTTCTTAACGTATACGTGAATGAAGAAGACATCAGAGTGCTTCAGGGAGAGCGCACCGAGGTGCACGACGGGGATGAAGTTATCATCCTTCCGGCCATAGCCGGCGGCGGATGCCGGCTTGGCTGTCTCGAATAGTCCGCGTGTCAGGAGGCGGTATGAAGAAGCGGATCAAGCTTACGTTCCCTCCGCATCTGGTTAAGGAACCCGTTCTTTTCACCATTGCAAAACGGTATGATGTGATGCCGAACATCAGGCGGGCCCGCGTTACCGATACAGCCGGTGAAATGATTCTTGAGCTGGATGGGTTGGAGGATAATCTTGAACGGAGCATCGAGACGCTGAAGGCTCAGGGAGTTGAGGTAGAGGAGCTGGAAGGAGATATCTTCCCTGCATAGCGCAGATATTTTTTCAGCTTGTCTGATCACGATCTGCTTTTTTTGAAATCAGGAAGGAACGGAGTTTTCATGCAAACAGGAGAAGCAAATAAAGCTGGGTGTATCCAGTCCGGCATCAGCGGTCGGAAGCGCAGTTTCTTTCCCGTCACCGAATCTGCGCCGGTCATCAGCCTGCGCGGGGGAGCGCCCCGATGACTCAGGCCCGGAATAGTCGGAAAATTCTGTGAAGTATGTTGTTGTCATCGGCGACGGCATGGCAGACCGCCCGATTGCGGAGATCGGAAATCTGACCCCGCTCCAGAAGGCGCATACGCCACATATGGATCGACTGGCACAGCGGGGGATTATCGGCATTTCTCATACTATTCCGCAGGGATTCCATCCAGGCTCCGACGTGGCGAATCTGAGCATCATGGGGTATGATCCCGCGCGCTACTATACCGGCCGGGCGCCGCTTGAGGCGGCGAGCATGGGCGTGGCGATGGCCGATACGGATGTTGCTTATCGCTGCAACCTGGTAACACTCAGGACTGAACCGGACGCGAGCGTTACGATGGAGGATTACAGCAGCGGCCATATTACCACCGAGGAAGCCGGTGCAATCATCAAGACGCTGGCGCAAGAGCTGAAAAATGATGCATTTGATCTGTATCCGGGCGTGAGCTACCGGCACCTGCTTGTCTGGCACAACGGCAGCACATCGCCAGTATGCACGGCGCCGCACGACATTCTTGAGAAAAAGGTGGCTGAATATCTGCCGTCCGGCAAGGGCAGCAATTTCGTCCGCGACCTGATGTCTCGTTCCGTCCCGATACTTGCCGAACACCCGGTAAATAAAAAGCGGATTGCCGAAGGCAAGCGTCCCGCAACGAGCATCTGGCTCTGGGGGCAGGGGAATCGTCCGGAACTGCCGGGCTGCCGGGAGCGATACGGCATCAGCGGAGCCCTTGTATCGGCTGTTGACCTGACTAAGGGTCTCGGACTCTATGCCGGGTTTGAGATTCTGAACGTGCCGGGCGTAACCGGCTGGATCGATACGAATTACGCTGGTAAAGCGCAGTATGCGCTCGATGCGCTTGAGCGTGTCGATTATGTCTACATTCATGTCGAAGCGCCGGATGAGGCGGGCCACTCCGGCATCCTGCGCTACAAGCTTCAGGCGATTGAAGATCTCGACGCGAAGATCGTGGGTCCGGTATTGAAGGGACTCGAAGAGCGCTATGCCGACTACCGTGTTCTGCTGATGCCTGATCATGCCACGCCTCTCTTTGCGCGGACGCATACCAGCGAACCGGTGCCGTTCGTCATATTTGACAGCAGAAGTCCGCTGAGCCGGCCGGAAATTACATATGATGAGAATATCGCGCTCCGTGAGGAATGCATCGTCTTTGAGCAGGGCTATAAACTGATGGATTATTTCATCCGGGGCGAATGATCTCTCCGGCCGAGCTTGTAGACTTCATTCTGCACATCGACCGCTATCTCCAGATGTTCATTCAAGCATATGGCGCGTGGACTTATGCCATTCTGTTTCTCATCGTCTTCTGCGAGACGGGGCTGGTTGTAACGCCGTTTCTTCCGGGGGATTCACTGCTGTTCGTGTGCGGGGCTTTTGCGGCAACCGGGGCTTTTGACCTCGCGACGCTCTTGGGCACGTTGAGCGTGGCAGCAATTCTTGGCAACATTGTCAACTATCAGATAGGCGCTATCGTCGGCCCCCGGGTTTTTTCGGAGCGGGTCAGGTTTCTGAAAAAAGAATATCTTATTCGGACGCAACAGTTTTACGAAAAGCATGGCGGCAAGACGATAGTTATCGCCCGGTTTCTGCCGATTATCCGAACCTTCGCGCCGTTTGTCGCCGGCATCGGGCGCATGCACTACGGCAAATTCACCTTCTTCAATGTGGCCGGATGCATGGCATGGATACTTTCCTTCGTCCTCGGCGGGTATTACTTCGGCAATATCCCCATTGTCAAGCAAAATCTGACACTCGTTATTGCAATCATTGTCATATTGTCAATTCTGCCGAGTGTTATTGAAATACTTCGTCACCGGCGCAAGCAGCGGTAAATCCTGGCCAAGCGGGGTTCTGATCCGCGAGATAACGCCCTCCGGCACATGCGGGAGGGCGCTTCAGTTTTTCTCAAAGCATTCCTCTATCTGTGCATGTCGAACTGCTGATCTGTTATGCGTAACAAAAGATGAGAGCCCTTGTCCGTCAGGGTTATCACGAGTGGATATTCTTCCGTCAACGGGAATTGCTGGGTTATCAGGTATCCGGCGAGCTTCCCTTTATAGGTAACGGCGTCCGTGTCTATTCTGAGCGGTCCGGCTGCCTCGGACATATACAGCAGTGCCTCGCTGTAAGTCCCCCGTGTTGCCAGGATGTCGGGCTGATGGAATTTCACCGGGACCGGACTGTCGGAGCGGTGAAGATAGGCAATGCGGTATATTCCTCCGCGGCCGGCTTCATAAAGGTAGGTGTCGAACTTCATGTCAGCCGGAGGCGCCGTTTTCAGATCGGCCCGCTGTATGGAACCGGTCACGCATCCGGCCACAAGGCTCAGGAATAAACAGGCAATAAGAACTGCACGTGCACGCATACTTCACCTCCCAAAGATATCAGCTTTCAGTATACAGGAAGCCGGGCAAGAAAAAGGCCGGGGCGGGATCCCCCGGCCTCCGAACTGATGACGTTTTAGGTTTAGATGTCGTAGTAGAGGAAGAACTCGTAAGGATGCGGGCGGAGACGGAGAGCGTCAACCTCTTTGGTTCGCTTGTAGCTGATCCATGTCTCGACGGCGTCTTCGGTGAATACATTGCCCTTCAGAAGGAAGTCGTGGTCTTCCTCGAGAGCGTTGAGCGCCTCGTCAAGGCTGCCCGGCATAGTCGGAACCGATGCCAGCTCTTCAGGTCCGAGTTCGTAAATGTCCTTGTCGAGCGGCTCGCCTGGATGGATTTTGTTCTCGATGCCGTCGAGGCCAGCCATGAGCATCGCCGCAAATGCGAGATAGCCGTTGCATGACGGATCCGGGAAACGAACCTCGACTCTCTTGGCTTTCGGATTCGGAGAATATGTTGGGATTCTGATCGAAGCGGAACGGTTGCGCGCAGAGTATGCGAGGTTGACCGGAGCCTCGAAGCCGGGAGTCAACCTCTTGTAGGAATTGGTGGTCGGGTTGGTCAGCGCGGCAAGGGCCTTTGCGTGCTTCAGGATGCCGCCGATGTAATACAATGCGTTGTCGCTGAGGCCCGCGTACCCGTTGCCTGCGAAGGTTGGCTTGCCGCCTTTCCAGATCGACTGGTGGCAGTGCATTCCCGAACCGTTGTCTCCGAATATCGGCTTCGGCATGAAAGTGACGGTCTTATTATGGCGGCGCGCGACATTTTTGATGATGTACTTGAAGAGCATCAGTTTGTCAGCCATGCGGACAAGCGAGTCGAAGCGCATGTCGATTTCCGCCTGGCCGGCGGTCGCGACTTCGTGGTGTTCACGTTCGACATAGATGCCGCACTTCTGCATCTCCATGCACATTTCGGTGCGGATGTCGACCATGCTGTCGGTTGGTGGAACCGGGAAGTAGCCTTCCTTGTGGCGCGGCTTGTAGCCGAGGTTCGGGTTCTCGTCACGGCCGGTGTTCCAGATGCCTTCCGCAGAGTCAATAAAGAAGTAGGCGCTGTGAGCGTTCTGATCGAACTGGATGCCGTCAAAGATGAAAAACTCAGCTTCCGGTCCGAAATACGCGGTGTCACCGATACCGGTCGACTGCAGATACGCTTCGGACTTCTGGGCAATATAGCGCGGATCCCTGGAGTAGGTTTCCTTGGTAATCGGGTCGACGATGTTGCAGATAAGGCTGATCGTAGGATACTGCATGAAGGGATCCATGAACGCGGTGGCCGCGTCCGGGATGATCAGCATATCCGAAGTGTGAATAGCCTTCCAGCCGCGGATTGAGGAGCCATCGAACCCGAGACCCTCCTCAAATACATCTTCAGAGAGCTCTGCAATCGGAACAGCAAAGTGCTGCCAGATGCCGGGAAAGTCAAGGAATTTGAAGTTCACCATCACAGCTTTGTTTTCCTGGGCCATTTTGAGTACGTCTTTTGGTGTCATGCACATTCTCCTTTGCTATTGGTAATTGATTTTTTTGCGGTTTCAGATTGTGAATTAAGGACTGTCGGGACAGCTGTTCAATCATCACTCTGAACCCTTAATTCCGTACGTGTTATACCGCCGTCTCGCCCTTTTCTCCGGTTCTGATCCTTATAACATCTTCAACCGGATAGACGAAAATCTTGCCATCGCCAATCTTGCCGGTCTTGGCCGTATTTTTGATAACGCTGACCACCTTCGGCGCGAGGGCGTCCGAAGTGACGATCTCGATCTTGATTTTCGGTATGAAATCTACAACATACTCCGCGCCGCGATAGAGTTCAGTATGCCCCTTCTGGCGGCCAAAGCCCTTGACCTCAGTGACAGTCATGCCCTGCACACCGATTTCATTAAGTGCATCCTTGACTTCGTCAAGCTTGAACGGCTTGATCACGGCTTCAATCTTTTTCATAATTCACCTCCTGCCATTATGTGCTTTGTGTTGTGCTGCGGAAAAAAAAGCATCGTAAAATGCGAAAGCCCGTTTGTAGTAATCCTCGTAGAGTTGTTCCGTATCTGCTGCGAGTTTTGTCTGATCGATCGGTTCGGCTTTGAACCAATCATAAACCATTTCACGGGTCACTTCAATGTGAAACTGAAAAGCATAGGCATTCGCGCCAAAGCGGAACGCCTGATTGTGGAACCGTTCTGATGATGCGAGTTTCACCGCGCCAGAGGGAATGTCAAAGGTCTCGCCGTGCCAGTGAAAAACCGGGATGGCTGTTTGAACGACGCTGTCGTGCGGCCCGGCAGCGAGTTTTTGCATGCGCGCGTCCCCGAGCGCCTCCGGCGTCAGAGCAATGTCATACCAGCCGATCTCCTTTTCCGGCCCCGGAAAGACGCGGGCGCCGAGCGCCTTTGCCACAATCTGTGCGCCAAGGCAGACGCCCAGGACGGGCTTCCCGCCGGCAATGAAGCGGAGCGACGCATCACATTCCTCTTTGATGTATGAATAAGCATTATCATCATTCACGCTCATCGGTCCGCCGAGCATGACAAGCGAATCGAATTTCTCGGGCGCGGGCAGCGGATCTCCTGCATGCAAATCTGCAATGGCATATGGGATAGCCCTCTGGTTCAGGTACCCGGCTATCGTGCCGGGACCTTCTGATGAAATGTTTTTGAGAATTAAAACAGACATTGCGCTATCTTTAAAAATTTGCAAATCTCATGCCAGCAGAAAAGCTCTTTTTTTCAACGAACAGTAAGGGATGGTCGGCTCAGGCTGCCTAAGAAAAAGGCAGCCCGTGCGTAAAAAAGAGGCAGTCTGTGACTGACCGGAAGCTTTCCTTGTGCGAGGGAGGTAGATGCCTGCGGTCCAGCCGTGCCTGTCGCGCCGGATCCCGGTGGTCATAATCCCGGACAGCAAACAGCCGCGCGTCAGAAGATTCATTTGCGGCAACGGTTTGCGGCGCAGAGTGCTAAAATCATGATTCCGATAACCATATCATCCTCCAAATTCATCATTTTCGCATTCCTCGCCGATTCCGGCGGCGAGCACTTCCGATTCCATGTTCTTGTTGTCATCAGAGAGTGCCGCAAGTCAGTCTCAGCATGTGGATCTCTTCCCGTGTCGGTCTGATTCAGATGAAAAACTCCGCCTGCGGATTGAGCGGGACGCTGTTTATCTTGACGAGAAACCCGGCATCGATCTCATAGGTCAGGCCGGCCCGCTGATTGGCAACAAGAAGTTCCGCGGCCTCTCACCCTCCGTATTTTCTGCCCCGATAGTTCACCCGGCCGTATATGATATCCGCCACACCGGCCTGCGCATCATTGGGAAAAATCAGGCAGTTAATCGGGAATTCTTGCGTTAAACAAGAATGGTCATGAGTCGGAAAAAGGATTGCGAAACGCGAGGCTTAACGCCATGCTCTGCCGTGCCGAAAGACAATTTCTGATAATTTAGGATTAGCGGGATGCACTTATCCTGGCTGAACCGCTGTTCGTATAGACCTGTCTGGCCCAAGTCTTTTCCGCAGCCACTTGTCAATCTCAACCACCACCAGCACCGCAGATGCGGTCATGATTATCTGCATCCAATCCCCTGCCGTAAGCGGTACGGAGCGGAAGACCCACTGCAGGGGCGGCGCATAGATGAAAGCCAGTTGAGCGATGAACGCCGCTATCAAGCTGTAAAACAGGAACGGATTGCTGAAGATGTTGATGCGGAACACCGACTCGGTCTCGGACCGGCTGTTCCATGCCTGAAAAAACTGGAAAAAAACCATCGTTGTGACCGCCACGGTGCGTGCGTGTTCAAGGGATGCCCCGCTTTTGAGTGCCGTCATATAGTTCCAGAGAGTCCCTGCGGATATCACCAGTCCGACAAGGATGGTTCGTTCGACGAGAACCCTTGACATTATTCCTTCCCGCGGGTCGCGCGGCGGCCGCTTGATGATGTCTTTCTCGCCTGGCTCAAAGGACAACGACACATCCTGCAGGCCGTTGGTGACAAGGTTTATCCAGAGCAGCTGGGCCGCAACGTAGGGGATTGGAACTCCCATAACCATGCTTCCGATGATGGAGAGAATGGATGCAAGCCCGGTCGGAATCAGAAAGAAGATGACTTTGCGGAGATTGTCGAAGACAATCCGTCCTTCCCTGACGGCTCTGAAAATGCTGGCGAAGTTGTCGTCGGCCAGTACCATGTCTGAAGCTTCCTTTGCCACGTCGGTTCCGGTGATGCCCATGGCAATTCCTATATGTGCCGCCTTGAGGGCCGGGGCATCGTTGACGCCGTCTCCGGTCATGGCAACCACCTCGCCATGCCGTATGAATTGACGGGTAATGCGGAGCTTGTGCTCAGGTGCGACACGGGCATATACCGAAATTTTCTTCACCAGCGCGAACAGTTTGTCATCGCTCAGGCCTTCCAGTTCGCGGCCGGTCAATGCATCTCCTGATTCATCAATGATGCCGAGCGTCCGGCCGATAGCCCGAGCAGTAATAACATGGTCGCCGGTGATCATCACCACGCGTATCCCCGCCTGCTTGCAGCCCGCGATTGCCTCGATCGCTTCCGGACGGGGAGGGTCGATCATCCCCTGCAGCCCGGCAAATGTGAGGCCGCTTTCCGCGTCGCGATGGCGTAATTCGTCCATGCCGGCAGGCGCAGCCTTCCAGCCGAAGGCCAGGACACGCATGCCTTCCGCAGCAAATGCCGTTGCCGTTCGAAGGACGGCTTCATTTGCCGACCCGTCTGCAGAACACATCTCCATGAC
>JBBIQQ010000040.1:0-17249 GCA_037442225.1 Nitrospirota bacterium | reverse complement strand
CATGTGTGCCGGTTTGCCGGTTATTGCCAGAGATGTATCCGGGATCTCGGAGCTCGTTGAGAACGATTCAAGCGGCAGCCTGATGCCGTTTGAGAGCACTCGGAAAGAATGGGGGGACGCTGTTCTCCGTCTTATCGGCAATGAGCAGCAACTGCGCCTGTTTTCGACGAAAAGCAGAGAGATTGCAGAAAAAAAGTTTTCGCAAACGATCTTCGCAAATCTTATACAAACAGCGATTGATCGGGCTTGTCGAAGTGGAAATCAGCAATGAGAGTTCTGCAGCTCATCGACTCTCTGCGAATCGGCGGGGCGGAAGTGCTGGCAGCCAATATTGCCGCAGGGCTGGCTGCCCGCGGCCATGCATGCGCGGTGTGCGGACTTGGCGTCAGCGGTGGACTTGCTCCGATGCTTCAGCAGCATGCGATTCGCGACTATTGCCTTGCGGAGCCATTCGGGGTGTCGCCGACCATTATGTGGCGCATTGCGGGCATTGCACGCCGCGAGCGTGCAGGTGTGCTTGTCACCCACCATTTCCGGCAGTTGTTTCACGCGGCAGCCTCGTCGTTTTTTCTGAAAACAAAACTTATCCACATTGAACATGATTATCACTTCTATTCCGACGATCCAACAAGCCTTAAGCGGCTGGCATTTCTTCTGAAATTTGTCGATAGCTTTGTAGTCGTATCTTCCGATATTGCTGACTGGTTTTGTGAGCAAATTCCAGCCGCTGCGGAGAAGATCATCACAATCGAAAACGGCATTGATACCGAGCGATTCCGGCCTGATCCAGAGCGGCGCACAGCCATGCGCAGTTCATGCGGGATAGATGAGAATGCTTTTGTCGTCGGCACCTGCGCGCGTCTTGAGCCGATCAAGAATATAGAACTTCTGATTGATGGTTTTGCCGGGTTTAAAAGTCACCACGACAATGCGAGGCTTATTATTATCGGCGATGGCAGCCTGATGCCTGCATTGCAGCGCCGGGTAAAAGATCTGAACATCAAAGAAAGCGTGCTGTTTTTTGGTTTGCAATCTGCGGTGGAGCAGTACCTCGCGATGTTTGATTTATATGCAATAACTTCACATGATGAAGGCATGCCGCTTTCGGTGCTCGAAGCCATGGCATCGGGCCTCCCGGTCGTTGCTGCAAATGTTGGATCGTTGCCCCGCCTGGTCAGCGACAGCACCGGTATTTTGCTTGAACATTCTTCAGCGCATGCCTTGCGAACTGCTATGGCATCGCTGTGCAGGAGTGCCCCAAGCCTGACTGAAAAGGGTCTGAACGCCCGTCAATTAGTTCTGGACAGGTTTTCCTTGCAAACCATGGTTGAGCGGTATCAGGGCGTTTTGGAAAAGGTCCTGACTGCATGATATGTCCGCTAAAAATAAACCTGTTCCGAAAGCACGATTATAAGCAGTATCGTGTGGTGAACCCCCCGGGGTTACCGGAGGCTCTGCAATCTGAGAGGATAGAGCCATGAACAAGACAACGAAGCATTTCCTGGAGGTCCGGGACCGTGCGGTGCGGACAGTATTTGAACAACAGTAAGGAGCATGGCTCGCAATGGTCAGCTATCGGGTCAATGAAACAAAAGACCATACTCTTCATATGCCCAGACGCATACAGGCCGGATTTGCCCAATTTTCATGACAAGTACGAAGGTCTGTCAGGGTTTTTTGCGGTGCATGTTCTTGCAAGGTCTCGGGCTGGGTACGATCAATTCAAAATGGGCAGCGCCACACTGCACGTCCTGCCGATTGAAAAGAAGAAGCACGGCATACATGTCTTGTCCCATGTCTGCGCTATCATTTTGGCCGGCGGAAGAATCAATAAGGCAGGTAAAATCGATGTTATCGTCAGTTCTGATCCCCTGACGTTAGGCATTGCCTCGTTGGCTTTGAAAATACTTACCGGCGCCAGATTGATAGTCGAAATAAACGGACACCTTACAAAGGCCGCCTTCCTCTCGAAAGAGTCAGTAGTCAGCAAGATAAGGCGGCGTCTTTATGACCTTGCCGTTTCCCTGAGCATACGAAATGCAGACGCGATAAAACTCCTGAATCCTTTGCAATATGAAGAATGGCGGAGCATCATAAAAGATAAGCCGGTCTTCACGTTTCATGATTATGTGCCGACACATGTATTCCGGAGCGTGCGATCCCACTTTAACTATATTTTTTTTGCGGGGCATCCGTTCTATACGAAAGGCGTTGATATATTAATTCGTGCCTTTAAAAAAGTAGCCTCCGAGTTTCCGGACATGAAGCTCATTATTATAGGCCATAATCGACTCGATCTCGACAAATATATGCAGATGGCAAATGATTGTCCGCAGGTAGAATTCCGAAAGCCTGTGGACTATGACGAAATAGTGCCGTATTTTCAGAACTGCACTTTCTTTGTTCTTCCGTCCCGTTCAGAGGCAATGGGGCGCGTTCTGATAGAAGCCATGGCTGCCGGCAAGGCGGTCATCGCGTCTCGCATAGACGGGATTCCGTTCTTGCTCGATGAGGGAAGGACGGGGCTGCTATTTGAGTCGGAGAACGTTGATGAGCTGTCGGAGAAGATGGGATTGCTCCTTTCAGATGAAGAGTTGAGGATGAGCATAGGGAGAAAGGGATATGAATCGGTACGTCAGCACTATTCATCTGAACTGTACGCTGCACGATTCAGGGAGATGATCGAGGCAGTGCTTCGGAGAACAACAGGAAGCCAAGGAGAAGATGATGAGAAACTTAATCGGCTATAAACGAAGTTTATTGGTCGGATTTATCGGCCTTCTTCTGCTCGTTGGGAGCATTCTATATTTTGTGAAACTTCCTGTCAAATCCGCGCAAGGCTCATATGAGACGGTATATGCCGCTCCAAAAATATTACCCCTTCCTGAGAACTTGCAATTCCTGCCAGGCTCACAGTTGACTGCAGTATGGGCGAATGAGGGTGGCGATAAAGTAACCAGAGACGAGTTGCGCGCAACTCGCGGTATGAATGTTAAGAATAGCGCATGGGATGGATCGGAAATAAAGCAGTTCGGGGCACGAAACGAAGTCGTATCCATAAATCTTGTACTGGAGGCTGGAAAAGCCGCGGCGAAGAATGTGAGGGTCTCATTCGACGAACTGAACGGGCCGGATAAAGCAAAAATAACGGCAAAAAGAGTCGATAAGAACAATGTCTTTGCCTATGCAGGAAGAAACATGGAGCTTTTTCTGGTGAAGTATCTGCAGATACGGGGGCTCTCGTGGCTGGGTTATGAGCCGACTTATGATGAGCGCCACGTCCCGGCACGTTTTAGGCTTCCCTATACGCTTCCCAAGGGAGCCTCAAAAGGAATTTTCACCGAGCGCCCTGATGCAAACAAGTACTATCCGGATATCGCTGTGCCGATGGAAGCGGTTGAGACTTTCAGCATTCAAAAAGGCGAAAACCAGAGTGTCTGGATTGATGTGTATCTTCCAAAGAAAGCTCCTGCCGGCGTGTATCGGGGCACAATAACCATTGATGAATCCGGGAGGAAAACCCTGGCGATACCGGTCGCACTGGAAGTGCTTCCATTTACCCTTCCAGATGTTCCCTCTGCAAAAACTATGGTTTGGATTAGTGAGTCTGATATCAATTATCGCTATACCGGCATCAGATGGGATGACTCCGGAGGAGCTACTCCTGAAAAGCGTTCTGTGATGCTTGATGTCTGGAATAAGCACCATCTTTTGGCACACCGGCATAAAATATCCCTGGTCAATGATGGAATAGACCTTCCAGGCAAGACTCATTGGAAAATGCAGCGATGGTTTCCTGTCCTGAGCGGAGAGCTCTTTACGGGAAGGAATGGGTATGATGGTCCCGGTGTCGGAGTCTCAAGCGGCATCTATTCTATAGGAACATATGGAGCGTGGCGCAATAAGACTTACTGGTCTCCGGACAGCGAGGAGGCAATGCGTCAGAACACCGATGCCCGGGTGGTCTGGTTTGAGAAAAACTTCCCAGGAGTTGAATATGTTCTCTATCTGATAGATGAACCGAAGGCGAAAGATTTCCCGCTTGTCGAAAAATGGGCGTCGTGGGTGAAGAATAATCCCGGGCCCGGCAGGAGGATGAAAACGCTGGTGACGACGAATACGGTGAAACAGATGGAGCACATGCCCTCAGTTGACATCTCATTTGTTATGTGGGGTGATGCTGATGCATGGCAGCCTTTCGCGGATAGGTATTTGAAGTCCGGCAGAAAATATTGGGGATACAATGGCCGGCGGCCGGCGTCAGGTTCTTTCATGATAGAAGACGAAGGCGTTTCACTGCGAATGCTTGGTTGGACGCAGTTCAGGCATAAAGCAGATAGGTGGTTTTACTGGGCATCAACAGCATATAAAAACCCAAGCAGAGTCAACTTTGAGACAAATGTGTTTGAGCAGGCGCAGACGTTTGGCAGAAAAAATAATACTCTTCACGCCAAATACGGAGAAACAGGGGCTGAATATGGCAATGGTGATGGCGTGCTTTTCTATCCGGGAACGGACACGCACTTCCCTCAGTATAGCCACAGCTTGCCAGGGCCAGTCGCGAGCCTGCGTCTCAAATTATGGCGAAGAGGCATTCAGGATGCTGATTACCTGACTATGGCGGCGGAGAAGGACCCGAAAGCAGTCGCTGCCCTTGTGCGGAAAATGATCCCGAAAACATTGTGGGAGATTGGGGTTACCGACCCGAAAGATCCGAGTTACGTACATGCTGACATAAGTTGGTCGGTAAATCCTGATGACTGGGAGAGGGCTCGAAAGGAGCTGGCGACCATAATACTTTCCGCTGGCGGCAGATAGCGGTATGCTGGTCAAGGACGTCTGCCGGAAGCATAGCATCAGCGATGCGACCTATTACAACTGGAAGTCGAAGTACGGCGGCATGGAAGCATCGGATCTGAAGCGGATAAAAGAGATGGAACGGGAGCTGAGCCAGTTAAAGCGCATGTATGCGGAGCTGGCACTGGAGAACCGGGCCATGAAGGACCTGATCGAAAAAAGTTATAAGGCTGCCCCGGAAGCGCGAAGCAGTGGCATATCTGGTAGCCGAGCACAGACTGTTCGTACATGAAGAGTTGTTCCTGCATCTTGATTTCCCGGGCGGCCTGTTGCCGAGAGAGCACAAGAGGACTTCAGCGTGATGATGAAGTCCTCCTGGGAAAGGCGACAAATAGCGGATCGTTATGAAAAAGTTGCTCATTCTTGACATGTGGGCCTCCGGATCAACCAGTACGGGGCCAAGCAAGCACTGGCTTTATAATAAACTCGCCGGGTTTTATGATATTGAAGTGCTTTCGCTTCCGCGCAGCATCATGTCTGACCTGTCTTTTATGTTCAGGTCATTCAGTCCTCATCGCGCACGATGGGGGGCTCAGTATTACAATCTCAAAGAGCATGCCAACAAGACGCCGGCTTTTTTTCGAAAACATACGGCAATGTTTGAGAAGATGCTCAGAAAAAAGAAGGTGCGGTATGATCTTTTGTTTCAGATCGGAGCGCTATGCGGACCGGTCGGCGATCCGGCAATTCCTCATGTATCGTATCATGACCAGACTGTTAGGCTGGTTGAAGCGGGCGATTCCGACTGGTTACCTGCCGATTTCCCGGATTTCCGCGATGAGTGGTATGCACTGGAGCAAAAAGTATATAAGAGCATGACCATGGTAGTGACTTATAGCGCTTGGGCGCGGGAGTCTGTTCTGAAAGACTATGCGGTGCTGCCTGAGTGTGCAACAGTTATTCCGACGGCATGCAAACTGTCGTTTCCGAGCCGTGACGAGGCATTGCTTCCCCGGAAACGACAGATGCTGTTTGTGACAACAGACTTCTATCGAAAAGGGGGCGATCTTCTGCTGGCGGCATTCCCTCTCATTAAAGCACGCATTCCAGACATTGAACTTATTATCGCTGGAGGCAGGCCGCCGGATTCCATATCTTTGAGCCACCCTGCAATTAAGTATTTGGGCACACTTTCTCCGGCTGCCCTCAGGAGCCACTACCTAAGTGCTGAGGTGCTCGTTCACCCTGCGCGTTACGACGCGTTTCCGAACGTAGTGAAAGAGGCATTGGCGTGTGGCCTTCCGATTGTTGCGTCGGGTGTTTGTGGTATTTCGGAGATGCTCGAATATGGTGAGGCGGGGGTGATAATGAAAAAAAACGATGCGGATGAAATTGCACGTGCGGTCTGCGACATGCTGTCAGATGCGGCGTTATATCAGAAGATACAAGAGAGAAGCCTGAAGGCTCGCGAACAGTATCGTATAGATAAAGTCGGAGAGCGATTCATAGACCTCTTTGATCGGTGTATTGCAGATAATTCGGGCGGCCGAACAAGGCTCTCGCGATGAAATTGTTCCTGAGACTTGATGACTATTCTGAATTGAGCAATGGTTCATTCGACATGGGCATTATTGAGGCATTATTGAGCGTTGATTGGAAGGTATTAGCCGGAGTCGTTCCCGCAGCAGCAGACGTAGATTGGGATGTCGGCTGTGTTATCCCCCTGAAGCGCTTGTCGCAGAATTGGTCTGTCAGAATAGCCGATAAATATTCCGGGAAGACGGATCGTATTGAGGGGGCAGCGCAGAAAGCAATGCGCCTCTATCGAAAAGCGTTTGCGGGATAATGGACTCCATCCGGCACAGGAACAAGAGATAAACAACGGCATGAAAATACTAGTGGTAGCAGCGCGTCTTTGTTATCCGCTTGACGGCGGCGCAAAGATACGAGCCTACAATCTTCTTCGTGAACTGGCTAAGCACCATGATGTTACGATGCTGACATACTTTGGCGACAAAGCTGAGCAAAAATATTTCCCTCATTTTGAAGATATTGGCGTGACTCTTGTGCCGATTTACCTGCCTGTAATAGATGGCGGTGTTAGTGCGACTGCAATCCTACGGGTATTGTTGTCCGGATTGCCGCTGAATGTTGCAAAATATTATAGCCGCGAGATGGTTAAATCCATAGCTGAACATCTGGAAGGCGGGGCAGACTGTGTTCATTGCGAACACCTTCATATGTTTTCCATGATTCCGCAGACTGGCTGTCCGGTGGTTCTTGACGCGCACAATGTTGAATCGCAGATCGCGCATCGCTACGCTGCAGCAGAGCGCAATCCACTCAAGAAAGCGGTGCTGAGGTTGAACGGGAGCCTGATGCGGCGCTATGAGGTGGCAGCAGTCAAGTCGAGCAGACTGGTGCTTGCCGTGTCTGAAGAGGATAGAAGAACTTTCTCTTCGATGGGATCTGCGGGGAATGTCAGGGTGGTTGAAAATGGGGTTGATGTGGATTTCTTTGTCCCGCAGACTGTCGCGAGCGATGGTTCTTTAGTTTTTGTGGGTTCCATGGACTGGCGACCGAATGACGAAGGAATTATCTGGTTTCTGGATGAAATATGGCCGTTGATCAAGAAGAAGGATTCGGCGCTGACGTTTGTTGTTGTCGGCAAAAACCCCTCGGCTGCGCTCGTAAATCGCGGGGTTAGTCTCCCCGGGGTTACGATAACAGGTGCTGTTGAAGACGTTCGCCCCTATGTTGGGCGGGCGGCTGTCTGCATTGTGCCGCTCAGAATCGGCGGCGGGACTCGTTTGAAAATTTTGGAGGCTTTTGCAATGGGCAAGGCGGTTGTCTCAACATCATTAGGCTGCGAAGGAATACAGTGCAAAGATGGCGAGAATATTCTTATCGCGGATGGCCCAGAGAGTTTTGCAGCCTCAGTGAGGCGGCTTCTGGATGATCGTCTGCTGAATAGTAGTCTTGGTGCCAATGCCCGCAAACTTGTTGAGGCAAGCTATAGCTGGGATACCATCAGAAGGAAATTTCTGTCTGCTCTTGAGTCAATCTAAATTCATGCGGAGGATATCAAGAGGCGTTCTTCAGCAGTTGCTTTTGCAAGAAACCATGCAATGCCAAAATTAATCCTTCATCTTGAGGAACCTGAGTCACGCGGAGATATTCTTCGGAGATCCTGCGTGTTGGAACGCAACGGCAGTAACTCATCGCAGGAGCGGCTTTTGTTCGATCTGCCGACCGGCTTGCCTGGAATTGCAGATGATGATGGCGAGCCGTTTCTGATAGCAATGGTCATGGCTGCCATGGCAGAGCGGCGCGATATCAGAGTGGAGGGGCGTGTCAGTGCAACGTTGCTCGCGAACCTTGAAGAATACTGCGCAGCGTGGAACTGCTGGCTGCCTGAAGAATACGCGCGGATTTCCATGGATGCCCAAAGAATTGAGGACTATGCACATCCGACTCCGGCGGCGGCGTCTTCGGCGGTTACTGCCTTTTCAGGAGGCGCGGACTCGACGTTCACGGTCTGGTCGCATGTTTCCCGCAGAGCGGGGCATCGCTCGCTGAACATAAGCCATTGCGCAATGGTTCGCGGATTCGATATCCCCTTTGGGAGCGTGGCGGAATTTTCGGTCGTCTTCGAGAAGGCTTCGGCTGCGCTTGCCTCGGTCGGTATTCCGCTCGTTCCGATTGCAACCAATTTCCGGGAGATCTCGCGGCTGAACTGGGAACATGTCTTTTTGGCTGCACTTGTTGCCAGCCTCCATTTCTTGAAACCTGTGGGGTTCAAGGCATTGATTGCTTCCGGCGAACCTTACAACCATCTGCTCTATCCGTGGGGCTCGACGCCCATGACGGATTATCTCCTTTCGAGCGACTCCCTTCAGGTGGTGCATGACGGAGCCTCGTTCAGTCGCACGGAGAAGGTCGCCGATATTGCTTCGTGGCGCGAGGGGTGCGAGAGCCTGAGAGTATGTTGGGAGGGAGCCGCAAAGGACCGGAACTGTGGCGTCTGCGAGAAATGCATTCGCACGCAGTTGAACTTTCTCGCCAATGGACTCACGATACCGGCTGTGCTCGGGGAGCCTGTGAGCAATCGGATGATAAGAGGAGTGAGAATCCGGAATTCTACTGTGAGAACAGAATATGCGCAGATTTATAATGCGGCAGTGAGAAATAATATCCGCGGAAGCTGGTTATGGGCACTGAAGTATCTTTTGTTCGCGGGGCCGATCAGAGCCTCGATCCGTCGTTGTGCAGCGCGGATTCTCAGGCCGTTCCTATCGTATAAAAGGATGAAGGCATGACACTGGGAGTTGCTTTCTCCGGCGACAGTGCGCGGCTGAAGCGTTTGCGATGAAAGATGGCGGTGGTCCTGAAATCGCGAGGGAACTCCGGGAAAATGCATGCGGGATTGCAAAGCCGGGCTTATAATATCGAGAGATGCTGAAATGAGCACAAAAAAAATACGGGTCGGTTTCGGACCTAAGACAAGCAGCAATTCATATCATCAGTCGGGGGTAAAGGTCGCATCAGTCCTTGAACAGGACGAGAGATTCGAGAGCGGCTTTTTTGAGTGGGAGCCCTATCAGCTCGAAGAACTGAGACAGTTCGATGTTCTTGTATTTATCAAATACTATCCTCCGCTGGAGATCCTCCGAGCCCTGAAAAAACTGGGGAAGGTGCTGATTCTTGATTATCAGGACATGTTTCTGTATCCGAGCGTCTATGAGACGAATGCTGTGAAGAAAGTCCTCAAGAAGGTATTTTATTTTATGCATGAACGAGAGGTCAGGCGTCATCTTGCACTGATTGACATCTGTTTTGTGGCCTCACCAGTACTTATGGATATTGTGGCAGAGGCCGGGATTCAGCCGTATTTCCTTCAGAGACAGCTATATAATGATCGGAATGAGTCCATATTCAAGCAGCATAATGACAGGAAAGATGGCCTCATTATTTACTGGACCGGCGTCAGCATAAATCAGCGGCAGAACGAGCCGATCGTTCCTGTTCTCAGGGAACTGTGCAGAAAAAATCAGTGTACAATCGTCTATTCGACGGATGCTGAAGGAGAGCATGCGTTTGTCGAATACCGGCGCTGGTCAAGAGAGACATGGGAGCGGGAGATGCTTGAAGCCGACATTGCATTCAGATGGCGTGATAGTTCAAGCATGCAGCGATGCAAAGACGCCAATAAAGTCATGTCCTATATGGGAGCCGGTCTTCCTGTTGTTATATATCCAACCGAATCAGAAAAGAGAATTATTGAGCATGGTGTGAACGGTTTTTTTGCTTTTTCCGTTGAGGAATTTGGAATGCATATTGAACGTTTGATAACGGAACCTGAATTGCGCAAAAGAATAGGCATGCGAGCACATAGCGATGTTTGGAGCAGATATTCGCTTCGGCATCAGGTGCAGGAAATTAAGACCGTTGTTCTGGGACTGGCAAGTTGATGACAATGGATGACTCTGATGAAGGCGAGGCTGCTGTTATGATACTTCCGGTTATTCTCTGCGGCGGCAGCGGCACGCGGCTCTGGCCGGTGTCGCGCGACAAATATCCGAAGCAGTTTCAGTCGCTGACAGGGGAGCGAACGTTGTTTCAGGAGACGCTTGCGCGTGTTGCCGCACTGGATGGTGCCAGGCCGGCGCTTGTCATGACTAACGGTGACCACCGGTTTATTGCGGCAGAGCAGGCGAGAGAGGGAGGTTTTGCGTTGAGCGCGGTGCTGCTGGAGCCAGAGGCGAAGAACACTGCTCCGGCGATTGCGCTTGCCGCCTTCTGGTCAATGGCTTACGCGGGCGATCCGTTGCTGCTGGTCTGTCCTGCTGACCATGTGCTGCGCGATGAGGCGGCTCTTCGTGCGGCAGTTGGGCATGCAGTCGGGTATGCAGAAAAGGGGATGCTCGTTACGTTCGGCATTGTGCCGAACGCTCCTGAAACCGGATATGGGTATATCAAACATGGTGATAAGATTGACGATGCCGGCTTTCGCGTAGAGCGTTTTGTGGAGAAACCCGATGTTGCAACAGCAGTAACATTCCTTGAAGATGGTTCATACTTTTGGAACAGCGGAATGTTTCTGTTCCGGGCGTCACGGTATCTTGAGGAACTGAAGCTGCATCGCCATGATATGTATGTAGCGTGCGAAGCTTCATATGCGGGCGCCTTTGCGGATCTCGACTTTGTTCGTATTCCTGCTGAGCTGTTTGCAGTCTGTCCTTCCGAGTCCATCGACTATGCAGTAATGGAGAAGACGGTGCAGGCTGCGGTGGTGCCGGTTGATCCGGGCTGGAGTGATGTCGGGGCATGGTCCGCGGTCTGGGAGGTTGGAGCGAAGGATGCGGATGGCAATGTGTTTGATGCTGCGGTGCGTGCGATCGGTTGCTCGAACTCCTTGGCACGCACCTATAAGCTGACCGCGCTCATAGGGCTCGATAATCTGGTGGTGGTGGACACACCCGATGCGCTTCTGGTTGCGGACATCTCCCGGGCGCAGGATGTGAAAAAAGTCGTTGCTCTGCTCAAGCAGGAAGGGCGTGTCGAGACGGAACTGCACCGCAAGGTTTATCGGCCATGGGGTTCGTATGATGGTGTGGACTGCGGAGACCGGTTTCAGGTGAAGCGTATTGTGGTAAAGCCGGGAGCATCGCTTTCTCTCCAGATGCATCATCATCGCGCGGAGCACTGGATTGTGGTGAAGGGTACGGCAAAGGTCACATGCGATGACCGGACAGTGCTGTTGAGCGAGAATGAATCGACGTACATCCCGCTTGGCACGAAACATCGGCTTGAGAATCCGGGACGCGTGCCGCTGGAGCTCATTGAGGTCCAGTCGGGGTCATACCTCGGCGAAGACGACATCGTTCGTTTTGAAGATTCCTATGGACGGGACAGGGGCTGAAGCGATGCCGGCGCTTTCCTGCTTTAAGGCCTATGACGTCAGGGGCCGCATCCCGGACAGCATCAACGAAGATATCTGCTGTCGCATCGGCCGTGCCTATGCTGAATACCTGAAGCCGAAGACTGTAGTTGTTGGCTATGATGTGCGGCTGACCAGTGCCGGATTTGCCCGCAAAGTGGCGCAGGGACTGAACGACGGCGGCGCGGATATTATCGACATTGGCCTCTCCGGTACAGAGGAGGTTTATTTTCAGACATTCCATCGGGGTGTGGATGGCGGCATTATGGTAACAGCCAGTCATAATCCGATGGACTATAACGGCATGAAGCTGGTGCGACGAAATGCCGCACCGGTGAGCGGCGACTCGGGGATGCGGGAGATTCAGCGGATTGCAGAGGCTGAGACGTTTGCGCCGGTGATTCGGCGGGGGACAATAGCGCAGGATTATGCCAAGCGCGCGTATATCGAGCATCTGCTTGGCTATGTTGACCGCATCTGCCTGCAGCCGCTGAAGATTGTCGTAAATGCAGGCAACGGCTGTGCCGGACCGATTATAGATCTGTTGGAACCGCACCTGCCGTTTCAGTTTATCAGGCTCTTTCATGAGCCGGACGGCACGTTTCCGAACGGGATCCCCAACCCGTTGCTGCCTGAGAACAGGGCAGCTACCGCTGATGCGGTAAGGGTGCGAGGCGCAGATCTTGGCATAGCCTGGGACGGTGATTTTGACCGCTGTTTCTTCTTTGATGCGGAAGGGCGGTTTATTGAAGGATATTATCTGGTGGGACTTCTCGCGCAGCAGATGCTCGGAAAACATCCCGGCTCCAGAATTATCCATGACCCTCGACTGACTTGGAACACAACTGAGATGGTTGCAGCAACGGGTGGTATTCCGGTGCAGTCGAAGACCGGGCATGCGTTTATCAAGGAGCGCATGCGTGCCGAAAATGCAGTCTATGGCGGCGAAATGAGCGCGCATCACTACTTCCGCGACTTTGCGTATTGCGACAGCGGTATGATCCCGTGGCTTCTTGTAGCAGAACTGATGAGCAGAAGCGGCCAAACGCTTGCAGATCTGGTGGATGAGCGGATGGCTGCATTCCCGTGCAGCGGTGAGGTTAACTTTAAGGTCGAAAATGTGCAGAACTCCATTGATGCGGTTGAGCGGCATTTTGCCCGGATGAATCCTGCTGTTGACCGGACCGACGGCGTAAGTCTCGATTTCGGTGACTGGCGTTTCAATCTGCGCGGCTCGAATACGGAACCACTGCTGCGTCTCAACGTGGAGTCACGGGGAGATGCGGCGCTCGTACGGAGCAGAACATCTGAAATATCGGCGCTTCTTTAGCCAAAGCCCTTGAACTGCTCGACACAACGGCTGAAACACTCGCCGGGCGGGCAGGTGGTAAGGGTGCATCCCTTTACGCTCAGTGAGTGTGCGGTAATCAAGGAATGCGGCAATGGTCCGGGCCCATCACTGTTTGAGATGATTTTCGATCTTTTATTGATATGCGGCCGCATGGGATACCCGTTATCTGCATGCGATCAACATGCTCAGGCAGAAACATCCCGGCATGAGGATTCCGTTTTCTCTGGTCATTTGCCGCGGCGAGTTTATGGTGCCGCGTGAAGATGTCTTCTGCATACCGGCCTGGGCATTATGCTGAGAAAACAGACAAGAGAGAATACAGGCACCAGCCCTTGGATCTCAGCACAAAGAAAATAAACAGGGAAATGAACATGGCACTACAGAACATATCGGGAGACAGATCATGAAAAGCTTGGGCAGGAAAGTTCTGGTCACCGGCGCGGCCGGGTTTATCGGCTCGGCACTGAGCGGGAAGCTGCTTGACCGGGGCGACCATGTCGTCGGCATAGACAACATGAACGACTATTACGATGTGACGCTCAAGGAGGCGCGCCTTGCGCGGCTGCTTGACAGGCAGGGATTCTCGTTTGAAAAGCTCGATATCGCCGACCGGACAGGCATGGAGAAGCTCTTTGCAGAGCAGAAGTTCGACGCGGTGATGAACCTTGCCGCGCAGGCGGGAGTCCGCTATTCGCTCATAAATCCGCAGTCCTATATCGACAGCAACATTGTCGGCTTCACGAACATTCTTGAGGGCTGCCGCCATAACGGCGTAAAGCATCTGGTCTATGCCTCGTCGAGTTCTGTCTATGGCGCCAATACGAACATGCCGTTTTCTGTCCATCAAAATGTCGATCATCCTGTTTCGCTTTACGCGGCTTCAAAGAAGGCGAACGAGCTGATGGCGCATACCTATTCACATCTTTTCGGCCTGCCGACCACGGGGCTTCGGTTTTTTACCGTCTACGGGCCGTGGGGCAGGCCGGACATGGCGCTCTTTCTCTTTACGAAGGCGATACTCGAAGGCAGGCCGATTGATGTTTTCAATTACGGCAGGATGCAGCGGGACTTCACCTATATAGACGACATCGTCGAGGGTGTCGTGCGCGTTATTGACCGCATTGCGCAGCCAAACCCGCGATGGAGCGGCGATGTCCCTGACTCCGCCACCAGTTACGCGCCGTACCGGCTCTACAATATCGGCAACAACAACCCGGTGGATCTCATGCGCTATATCGAGGTGCTGGAGGAGTGCCTCGGCAGGAAGGCTGAGAAGAATCTGCTGCCGATGCAGCCGGGCGATGTGCCGGCGACCTGCGCGGATGTTGATGATCTGACGCGGGACGTGGGATTCAGGCCGGAGACGCCGATTACCGGGGGCATACGGAAATTTGTTGAGTGGTATCGGGAATACTATAAAAAATAAGCGACCGGGTTCCGGAGTTCGGATGAAAAGAGAGTTCTTCTCACCCATTGATCATTCCGCTGTCTTTGCTTCTATTTAATTTTACATGGAGAACCTATGGAACAGAACAATATTTTAACCGTTGGGCAGACGCTGCAGAGGTACCGCATTGAGTTCGGGCTGCTGCTCCTGCTTATGGCAGCGATTTACACGAGCATTTTTCCCAAGATGGTGATGCAGTGGTATCATGACGAAAACTACTCGCACGGCTTCATCGTGCCGTTTATCGCGGGGTATTTCTTCTGGCAGAACCGCGCGGAGACCCTGTCGCTGGCCGCGCGGCCGAACTGGCTGGGCATCGGCGTCATTGGTCTCGGGCTCGCGGCGCTGACGGCAGGCTTTCTGGCCACCGAATATTTCACCATGCGCTCCTCTTTCGTGGTTCTGCTGATCGGCATGGTGCTTCTGTTCCTCGGTCCGGCCGCGCTGAAGGCAATGGCGCTTCCGCTGGGGTATCTTTTTTTTATGGTGCCGGTTCCCGCGGTTATTTATGATGCCGCCGCGCTCCCGCTGAAGCTCTTTGTCGCGAAGGTTTCCGTCCTGATACTGAAGCTGTCCGGCATCCTGGTGGTGCGCGAAGGAAATATTATCATACTGGCGGCCACAACGCTTGAGGTTGCCGACGCCTGCAGCGGACTCAGGTCGCTGGTGTCGCTGATTGCGTTGGCAGTAGCCTTCGCGTTCATGACGCAGGACGGCTGGCTGAAGCGGACCGTCATTGTTGCCTCCGCCATTCCAATCGCGATTCTGACCAATATGTTCCGGGTTGTCGCCACCGGATTTCTGGCGCAGTACTGGGGGGCGGGGGTCGCGGAAGGTTTTTTCCATGAATTTGCCGGGCTCGCGGTCTTCGGCATGGCGATGGTGCTTTTGATCGCAACGGGCGCGCTCTTGAGGAGGTTCGGGAGATGAATATGCGGATACGATTTGTCACGGTGGGGGTGCTGTTTGCGGTGATGGCTCTTTTCGTGCATACGCACGCGAGCGTTTCGGTTCCCATGAACAAGCCGTTTACGGAGTATCCGCTCGTGGTGGGCGAGTGGCGCATGAGCAATCAATCCATCTTCAGCCAGGCGATTCTTGATGTGCTGAAGCCGACGGACTACCTTGCCCGCGAGTACACCGGCGCGGACGGGGCAAAGGTATATCTGTACGTCGGCTATCATAACGGAGGGCCGGATGCCGGGCCGATTCATTCGCCGAAAAACTGCCTTCCCGGAAGCGGCTGGTTCCGGGTTTCGGAATCGGTCGAGGCTCTGACCGTTGACGGGGTGAAGTTCAACGTGGTGCGGGCGCTGTATCAGAAGGGGGACGCGAAGGATCTCTTTCTTTACTGGTTTCAGGTGCGGGACCGCGCGCTGACGGACGAGTATGCGCTCAAGATTGCCGAGACGATGAACTCGCTTACAGATCGACGGCGCGACTCTTCGTTTGTGCGCATTTCGGTCAGATTCGATCGCGAAGAGGAGAAGGCATATGCCGCCGGAGTGCGCTTCATCGCGACTCATCGCCCGCTGCTGATGCAGTTTCTGCCGAAGTGAAACCACGGGGCGCATCGGTGCCTTGTCATCTGGAGTGGTTATCCGGGAATTGAATACATGGTAGCAACCGGTCTTTCATTACTGGCAGCGCTGTGCGCTTTTGGTTACGCTGCTGGACGGATGGCACGGCCGGGAAAAAGCCGAAGCCAGTTCAGCGTTGCGGCGGTCTGCTGCGCGCTCGCGGCGGTCGAGCTGTTTGACGCTCTGACATTCCTGATGCCTGAAGGCCTGATGCTCTGGCGCAGGATGTCGCTTATTGCCGAGACGATGCTCCCGGGGCTCTTTCTCCTGCATTCCTATCTGTACTCGCGCGAAGAGAAGGGACTCTCTTTTGGCGCCCATGCGGGGCTTGCGGCGGCGGCGCCGCTGCCGGCCATCGCAATTCTCCAGCCTCCGACGTTGTTCGCGTATTTCCCGGATATTCTCTCCGAGCAGGTGCTGTTTCTTACGACTCCAGGGCTTCTGCTCTCAATCTGCATGCTTGCGTTCTTCGTCTGGTGCATGGTGAACCTTGAGGCTACCTATCGGGCTGCTCCAAGAGCGGAGCGCTGGCGTATCCGCTATCATGTGCTCGGCATCGGCGCTCTGCTCGCGGTGCTCTGTTTTTATTACAGCCATGGCTTGTTGTATCGCACCCTGAACCTGCAGCTTGCTCCGCTCCGCTCGATCTTCATCCTGATTGCGGTCGGCTTCATGATCTGGTCCGACCGCAGAAATACTGAACAGGTGCGACTGCAACTCTCAACACAGATGGCATACCGCTCCGCGGTCATCATGGCGGTCGGCGCGTACCTGATCGTGCTCGGACTGCTCGGCGAGGGAATGAAGTATCTCGAAGGCGGATACCATCGAGTGGCTGTTACGGTCATGATGTTTCTGACAGGTATGGGGCTTCTTCTTCTGCTCCTTTCAGAGCGTGTCCGTCGGCAGGTCCGGGTTTTTATCTCCAGGCATTTCTATACCAACAAATACGATTATCAGATTGAGTGGCAGAAGTTTACGGACCGGCTTTCCGCTGCGCAATCAACGGAATCATTGGAAAAGACCATTCTTCTGGTGTACGCTGAAACCTTCGGCATAACCGGAGCCGCCCTGTATCTCCGGAAACCGGAAGCCGGCGGCTATGAACCTGTTGCGCGCTATGAGTGGAGCGAA
>JBBIQQ010000039.1:980-17332 GCA_037442225.1 Nitrospirota bacterium | reverse complement strand
GCTATGTATACCAGCCGCACTTTGCCGCGAACGGAGGTGTCTTTAAGCAATCCAAGCATAATGGAGAAGTTGTCGCCATTGATATGGATGCCGGCCGGCTCGAACTGGTAAAGGAGAATGTCGCACGGCTCGGTCTGCGCTCAGTTGCGGTTCGCGCGGGGGACGCATTTTCTTTTTCAGATTCATCGGGCTTTGACCACGTGCTTGTTGACGCGCCGTGTTCGGCGCTTGGAACCATCCGCCGCAACCCTGATGTCAGGTATCGTCATACTATCGCGGATATCCTTCGCCTTCAGCATACGCAGATCCGCATGCTTTCGCATCTTTCGGGACTGGTCCGCACCGGCGGTACGGTTGTGTATGCAGTTTGCTCGACGGAGCCGGAAGAAGGGGAAGATGTCGTCCGCTCTTTTTTGCAGGAGCATTCTAATTTTAGTATTATAGGGAGCGGCTCTCCAGTCCTGAAAACGTTCTTCTCAAAGGACGCCATGGGGTTTGCCGGATACCGGACGTTTCCGCACCGTAACGGCATGGACGGATTTTATGCGGCGCGTCTCAAACGACTACGATGAACAGATGGCTGAAAATACCCCTGTACGCCCTGCTGGTGATCCTCTTCGGGATCGGGTCAGGGTATATTACCTTTACGTTGCTTACCATGAATCCCACTGTCGGCGTGCCGGATCTGCGCGGCAAGGGCATGGTCGAGGCGAATGATATTTTGCGGAGCAAAAGTCTCTATATCCGGCTTGAAGGAGACGATTATGACGCGTTCGTTCCGCAGGGGTTCATTGTTCGCCAGAGCATTCCTGCAGGCAGTCAGGTAAAGCAGGGGCGGGAAATCGGCATCATCCTCAGCCGCGGATCCCGGATTTCCTATGTGCCTGATGTGGTTGGGCAAACGATTGACCAGGCCGAGATTGCACTGCAGCCGCGCGGGATAAAAATCGGCAAGATTCTCTATGTCCGCTCCGAATCAACACCAAAGGATACGATTATCGCGCAGCGGCCCGAGCCGCTTGAGCGGGGGGGGGAGCAATTCATCATCCTCGTGAGCTTGGGCGATGCGGCCGCCAACCAGGAGAAAAAGCCGGACAAAAAGGGGGAACAACAGTGACCAGAATAGCGCCGTCCATACTTTCGGCTGATTTTGCGCGACTTGGGGAGGAGATAGAAACAGCAGCCCGCGCGGGAGCTGACTGGCTCCATGTGGATGTCATGGATGGTCACTTTGTCCCGAACATCACCATCGGCCCGCTGGTTGTCGAGGCACTGAAGAAGAAAACCACACTGCCGCTTGATGTGCATCTGATGATTGAGCAGCCGGATCGGTATCTGAAAGATTTTGCGGAGGCCGGAGCCGATTACCTCACCGTGCATGTGGAGGCGTCCGTGCATCTTCACCGCACGGTGCAGTGCATCAGGGAGCTCGGAGTGAAGGCGGGAGTTTCCCTGAATCCGGCGACCCCGCTGTCTTCACTTGAGTGCATTCTTCCTGATCTCGACATGGTGCTCCTGATGTCGGTGAACCCAGGCTTTGGCGGTCAGAAATTTATCGCTTTTGTCATGCAAAAGATCCGAACACTGAAGCAGATGATTGCGGAGCGGGGGTGTGCGACAATTATCCAGGTTGATGGCGGCGTGAAGCCTGACAATGCGCGTGAGATAGCACTGGCCGGTGCTGATGTGCTGGTAATGGGCTCCGCTTTTTTCGGAGCGGACGATTATGGTCTCCTTATGAAATCGCTGCGTGCAACGCTGGAGGGCTGCTGATGGAAGATCGGATTGCATCACTCATAGCTTCTGCGGAGGCGCTCCGCGAGAACTCCGACTATCGAGCCAGCCTGAAACTATTCCGTCAGGCGCTTGCGCTCTGCCGCCGCAAAGAGCATCTGCAGGGCATTCTCGATTCATTGATCGCCATTGGAGACATCTGCCGCATGACAGGCGGCTTTGATGCCGCAATCAGCAATTATTCAGAGGCGCTCGAAATGTGCCACGCGCTTGATGATCAAATCGCAGCCGCCGATACGCTGGTCGGCATTGGACTCTCAGCCCGGGCATTGGGGAGATGGGCGGAAGCCATCCAGTTCACTAAAGAGGCTCGCGCCATCTATCGCGAAGCAAAAGACGCAAAAGGAGTCGCATTCTCGATCTGGTCCGAGGCCGGCGCTCTCCGCTTCGGCGGCATGGTTCCGCAGGCGGTTCGCCGCTATGCGGAAGCGAAAAAAATGTTTGAAAAAGCGTGCTACACACCGGGAATCGCGTATTCACTCTGCGGTCTTGGCGGGACAAACCGGCTTGCAGGAAAGTTTTCAGAGTCGCTGGCCTGTTACGGAGAAGCAAATGAGCTGTTTCGCATCCTCAAGGATCGGTTCGGTCAGGCATATTCGTATTGCGGGCTTGGGAATGCGCATCGGATGGTCTACGATTTCCCCGCCGCCCTGAAATATTTCCGCAAGGCGGAAAAGCTGTATGCGGCATTTGGCGATATCGTTAGTTTTTCGTATACGCTCTGGAGCATGGCGGCTCTTTTCACCTTGACCGGCAATTTTGAGGAAGCGCGGGACTGTATTGCCCGCGCGCAAAGAAACTTCCGCAAGACGGGGGATCCTCGCGGCCTTATTTATTGTCAACTGACACTTGGCCAGATGGATTTCCTGAGAGGCAGGAAGGCATCATCGCTCCGGCGTTTTACGGCGGCATTCGATGATGCCCGACATTTCGGGTTTGCCCTTGAGCAGTGTCATGCACAGGAGTTGCTCGCCGTCGCTTCAGGGAACGGGATGGCGAAAAAGTCCTGCTACCGCAAAATCGGCGTGGATCTTGACTGTCTGAGCATTCCGTTCAATATCCCCTAGCCTGGCGGAAGAAGGCAGGCGAAGGTTGGGAGCACCGCAAGGCCGGATGGAAGATGGAGCATACTTGTGCAGCATGAAGAATGCAGGGAAGGTGGCATGTCAGCATCAGTCTTGACGCTTCCGAATGTAATCACATCGATCCGGATTCTTCTGATTCCGGCTTTTGTTGTTGCGATTCTCTATTGCAGATATCCTGAGGCGGCGGGACTCTTCATTGCCGCCGGCATATCTGACGCCTTGGACGGCTGGATAGCCCGCGCCTGGAACCAGCGGAGCGAACTGGGGGTATTGCTCGATCCGCTTGCTGATAAATGCCTCATGATTACGACGTTTATACTTTTCGGGTCGTTCGGCTGGGTTCCGCTCTGGCTGGCGCTGACGCTCATCGGACGAGATTTGGTGGTTGTTCTCGGCTGGGTGCTCGTATCGCGCGTGTATGGCTTGTCGAAGGTGTCGCCGACGATGGCCGGCAAAACAGCGATTGCTTTGGAAATGGTTCTCATTTCGTACGTTCTGTTCTGGCTGAACTTCCCGGCCATGCCTGAGCCGGCAGGATGGATGTTCGTGGTGGTTGCCGGACTGTCGGTGGTGTCCGGCCTGCATTATATTTATCGGGGGATACAGCAGTCTTGTGAAAAACGCTCTTGCAGTTGAGATAGAGACGGTCGAACCCGGCAGTCTTGCGGAGCGGGCCGGCATTCGAGCGGGTGACCTGCTGGTTTCGGTTAACCGCAAACGGATCCGCGATGCCATAGACCTGCTCTTTTACGGGGGAGAACCTGAACTCAGGCTGATTGTGGAGAGAGATCGCGAGTGGTTGTCGTATCATATCGACCGGAGCGAAGTGGCTGCAGAGGGCCTTGGCATAATCCTCAAGGCGATGCGGGTGAAAACGTGTGTTAACAAGTGCATCTTCTGTTTTGTCATGCAGCTGCCGAAGGGGCTCCGCAAGCCGCTCTATCTGAAGGATGAAGATTACAGGTTTTCTTTTCTATATGGGAATTATATCACGTTAACAAATCTGACGCGGGACGAACGGAAACGCATCGTTGAGCAGCATCTTAGTCCGCTGTATATTTCCGTTCACGCAACCAATGCGGCCGTGCGGCGAATCATGCTTGGTAACGACACGGCACCTGACATCGTCAGGGAACTGAAATATTTCGCTGACCACGGCATCCGCATGCATACACAGATAGTCCTCTGCCCAGGCCATAATGACGGAAAAATCCTCTCATCGACTATCATGGATCTCTATAAACTTTATCCCTATGTTCAATCCATCGCAGTTGTTCCGGTGGGGCTGACCGAGCATCGCAGGAAACCGCTCGCCCCGGTTGCTGCTTCAGATGCAGATGCCGCGCTCGGTATTATTCAGCGCTTTCAGACCCGCTTCCGGCGAAAGCATGGCGAGGGCATTGTATACGCTGCTGATGAACTGTATCTCAGGGCGGGCAGAGATATCCCGCCTCTGAAAGAGTACGACAATCTCGCGCAGATAGAGAACGGAGTTGGTCTTGTCGCGCTCTTTCAGCATCAGGCCCGGAGGCTCAAGTTGCCTCAGTTCGAGCGGAAACAGCGCTTTGTTACCTTTACCGGCACTTCATTTGCCCCGTTTCTCGAGAGCTTCGCGGAGAGGCTCCGTCGCCACGGCATTGACCTTGAGGTTATGCCGATTGAAAACTCCTTCTTCGGACGCAGCATTACCGTCACGGGGCTCCTGACCGGCCGCGATATTTTGAAGGAGCTCGCGGGACGGCTTCAGAAGGATGACATCCTGCTTGTTCCTGATATTGTGATGCGGGAAGGCAATCAGATATTCCTTGACGATGTTACGCTGCATGATGTGGAAGAGATCCTTGGCGTGCGCGCGATGCTCGTTGCTGTAACGCCAAAGGGCTTGATTGAAGGAATGCTAAAGGGTATGGATCTTGAAAGGAGGAAATCATGAAACGAAGCGTAATCCTGCAATCTCTTGCTTTTTTCTGCGCGGTTCTTTTTTTCGGCGTGTATCAGGCTGGTGCTGCCGAGAAGCCGGTGCCGACCGTCTACTGGATGAGCGTTGCGACTACCAATCAGTCAATGCCGGGCATGCCAGTCGGCATGGCGGGCCGGGGAATGTTTGGCGATATGGGAAGCGGTCCGAAAAAGACGCTGCTTTTGCAAATGAACTCACCGCTTCGTCTGCCTGCAAACCCTGAAGCAACGCATGATATTCCTGATGCCATGCGTATGGGCCCGACGCTTCCGCTGATGATTCCTCAGCATGAAAAACCACAGCGCCACGAATATGAGGAGGCGGAAGAGCGGGTCGAAAAGGAACGCATGCGCATTCTCGTCTATTGGGGATGCGGCTCTGCCGTCAGGCAGGGGCAGCCGAGAATCATCGATACCGCAACCATGAATCCTGCTGAAATCAGTCGTGCCATGCGCAGAACCAGTATAAGTGTTCAGGTGCCGCCGGCGCCTGGCCGTATGCGCATTTATGCGGACTGGCCGAATCAGAAAAATTCGCTGCAGGTTCCGGACAACGGCTCGCTTGTTGGCAGCCATTTTGTGCGCGGCAATTATACTCCGGATATCAGGTTTGCCATCGGCACGGCGAACGATTTTCTCGCTCCGGTTGAGTTCAGTTCAGTAGCTGGCGGACTTGGAGACAGCATTTCATTCACATGGCGCCTGATTCCGAATGCTCTCGGGTATTTCAGTACCGCCATGGCGCGTACCGCGAACAAGGAAATGATCGTCTGGTCTTCAAGCGAATCATATCAAATCGGCTGGCAGCTTATGGACTATATAGCATCTTCTGATGTCCGTCGGCAGGTGCAAGACCGTGTTGTGATGCGGCCTGAGCAGACCTCTTGTCAGATTCCGAAGGGCATATTCAGCAATGCCGAAGGATCTATGCTACAGTTTATCGCGTACGGCGAAGATCTTCATTTTGCCTATCCGCCGAAGCCAAAAGACCCGATTTGGAGGGTAAGGGTCCGCTCCAAGTCTACTGGCATGACGCCGCTCGGCATTGATGTAGGGGCAAGGAGAGGGCAAGGGCGTTCTGACGAAGCGCCTTCAGATATGCCGCATCAGCGGGCATTTCCCGGGGAGCCCCCTCCGGCATACAAGCCTGATGGTTCTCAGCAACCGATTCAGCCGGAACCTTCGGATAGTGAGCAACCCTCAGGACCGAACCCCCTGAAGACCATTCGCGGGATATTCGGATTTTAACCATGGGCGGCATTGAAGGCGGTGCAACTGTCAGAGGGACGACTCGGATTGTTGCGCTTCTTGGTCACCCCGTCAGTCATACGAAGTCGCCCCTCATGCAGAACGCCGCATTCCGTGCCGCTGGCCTGGACTGCTGTTATGTCGCATTTGATGTACTGCCTGCGTCACTGGCCGATGCGCTGAAGGGCTTGAGAGCTCTCGGTCTGCTGGGCGCAAACGTGACTATTCCGCACAAGGAAGCCGTCGTGGCGCTACTGGATCATGTTGACCGTGAGGCAGCCTTTATCGGAGCAGTGAACACGATTGTGAATCGCAATGGCTGCCTGTGCGGGTACAACACCGACGGAAGAGGCTTTATGCGTTCACTGGATGATGCGGGCATTACGGCGCAGGGCAAGCGGATTTTGTTGCTTGGAGCAGGCGGAGCAGCACGCGCCGTCGGCTACTGCCTTGCGCAGCAGGCTGCGCAGCTTGTCATTGCGAACCGCACGCCGGAGAGGGCTGAGCGTCTCGTTACAGACCTGATGAATATCGGGACCGATGTTCAGGGCATATCGATGCATGATATTCAGCGTGATGCTTTTCTGGACGGCATGGACATTATCGTGAATGCGACATCGGTCGGCCTGAAGCCTTCCGATCCGTCGCCAATCAATACGGAGTTGATCAGGGAGCGTCACGCTGTCTGCGATCTGATTTATCAAGACACACCGCTGGTTCTTGGAGCACGGCAGGCAGGAGCCCGGGCATTGACCGGTCAGGGCATGTTGCTGTGGCAGGGAGTGCTGGCTTTTGAACTCTGGACGGAGCAGTGTGCTCCGGTAGAATTCATGCGGCAGGCGTTGGGGAAGTAAGAAGCACGAACCTTTGTTTTGAGGAGGATACTTTCTAAGTATTCTTCCGGGTTCTGTCCTCTCTCTGCCTGCTTTATCTGGCACGAAAATAGCAAGCGTTTTGCTTTACAGTCTCAGTTTTGTGTGGTAACATTGGATTATGAAAAGAATCTGGTTAGCAGCTGTCGCAGTCGCACTCTTTGGCGTCATCGCTTTTTATGTGAACCACGATCGTGATTTCAGAGCTAAACTGGTTGTCGGCGACCAGTCGTATATGGAAGACGTGCGGATTGTGCAGCGGAGGGATGGAGTAGCGAAGTGGACATTGAACGCAAAAAAAGCGATATTTGTGACTGAACGCGACATCCAGCTCTCCGCGCTTGGGATTACCTTTCCGGAGAAAAAGCTGGTGCTGAATTCTGAGGGCGGATTGTATAATACGGAGACGCGCAATCTCAGAATTGACGGCGGCATCAAGGCAACTACCGGAAGTTACGATATACTGGCAACTTCACTTTTCTGGGACGGAAAGAAGAATGAACTGACTTCAGATCAGAAGGTACAGATAGTAGGCAAGCAGTTTGTCGTTGTAGGAGATGACCTCGTGGCGACAACTGATGGAGCAAAACTTCAAAGAAATGTGCGGGCGGTCTTTCATGGGAAAAAATAGCAATTGCGGGATTCAGGGGTTTCGCTTTTTCAAATGCTTACCGGCTGTTCTTCTTCTTTGTGCCACGGCGTGTTTTGTCCAGCCGACAGGCGTGCTTGCGGCTGAAGCCAAAAAAGCTCAGGGCAAAGAGCCAATCATCATTACTTCTCAATCCCTCATTGCTGATAATGCCGCCAAGACAGCCACGTTTGTGGGCAACGTTGTCGCCCGGAAGGGCGAGGCGACGCTGTATGCCGAGAAAATGATTGTGTATTCCAGGAAAGACGCCGATCAGGGCAAGGAACCCGCAGATAATACAAAGCCAAAATCGGATCAGGACAAAGGCGATATCGAAAAAATAGAAGCAGATGGAAACGTCCGCATGGTGAAGGGGAGTCGCGTTATCACGTCCCGATTTGCGACCTATTATGCTGATCACGAAGAGCGGGTTGTTTTTACGGGAGATCCGAAGGCCGCTGAAGGGCAGAACGTTGTTACCGGAACAAAGATGACTTACTTCATAAGGGATGACCGTTCTTTCGTGGAGAACAGCAAAGTGTTCCTGATAAACAAGGAGCGGAAGCACGCTGATTCCGAAACGAGGAAAGGCAAGGCCCGTTAGTTCGGGGCACGCTGCTGATCATGAACAATCACATTCTCGAGACATGGCATCTTGGCAAGACATACGGAAAGAAAATCGCGGTGCAGGATGTCAGTTTCTCGGTAAAAACCGGCGAGGTGGTCGGATTGCTCGGACCAAATGGCGCTGGGAAAACGACGACATTCTATATGGTTGTTGGCGCTATCAGCCCCGACCGGGGGGAGATTCTTCTGGACGGCCAGGACTTACGTTCCATGCCGATGTACAAACGTGCGTTGAGCGGTATCGGCTATCTTCCGCAGGAGCCATCCATTTTCCGCAAGCTTACGGTGCGGCAGAACCTGAAGGCGGTGCTTGAGATTCAGGCAAGCGCGGGCCGCAATGGGGCGGATGCGCTTGTGCTTGATGAGACGGTTGAAGAAATCTTAGAGGAATTCAACCTCACCGAGTTTGCGGATCGTGATGGTTATCGGCTCTCCGGCGGAGAGCGGCGGCGGACTGAAATTGCGCGGGCGGTTGCGCTGAAGCCGACGTTCATGCTGTTTGATGAACCGTTTGCCGGCATCGACCCAAGAGCCATCATTGAGCTGAAAAAGATGATGCTCTATCTTCGCGCAAAAGGGCTGGGGATTCTGATTACCGATCACAACGTACGTGAAACCTTATCGATTACCGACCGGGCCTATATTATCAGCGAAGGAACGGTTCTGGCGGAGGGAACGTCTGACGAGCTGGTCGGAAATGAAGCGGTACGGGAAGCATATCTTGGAGAGGATTTTTCACTATGACGGCCCTCGAAAGTCGCCTTGATTTGCGCCTGACTCAGAAACTGGTGCTCACCCCGCAGCTGCAGCAGGCTATCAAACTTCTGCAGATGCCGCAGATGGAGCTTGCCCAGACGCTGACCCAGGAACTCACGGAAAACCCGTTCCTTGAAGAGACACTGGATGAGAATGAAGACGAGGAAATAAGCCTTGAAATACGGCAAGAAGAACCGGCGCTTCCCGATGACTATTACGATACCGCCGAGCTTACTGAGGATAGTTTTACGAAGTTCGGTGTTGACGATTACTTCGAGGAGCGAAGCAGTGACGGCCGTGACCTTGGATATTTCAACCCCGGAACGGAAGAGAAACCGTCGTACGAGCTTTTTTATTCCAAGGCTCCGGATCTTTATGATCACCTGCTCTGGCAGCTTCGTCTCAGTCCTGCGCGGGATGAAGTGCGCATTGTGGCCGGAGTGGTTATCGGCAATATTGAGGAGGACGGGTATATCCGCATGCCTGAGGAAGATCTTGCCCGGGATGCGGGAGTTTCGGTTGAACTGGTGCGCGAGGCAATTGAGCTTGTGCAGGGGTTTGACCCGCCGGGAATCTGTGCGAGAACACTGAAGGAGTGTCTGCTGCTGCAACTGCGGATGCTGGCCCTCGGAGATTCTCTGATAGCCCGGATTGTGTCCGGCAATATGGAGGATATTCAGAAGAGGCGCTTTCAGCATATTGCCAGGCAGTACGGCATACCGCTTGATGATATCATGACGGCCGTGCGGGTTATTGAGACCCTCGACCCGCGTCCGGCCGCGAATTTTACGTCAGGCGAAACGACCTATGTGGTTCCGGATGTCTTTATTACCCGAACGGATGAGGGTTATCAGATTATGCTCAATGACGAGGGGATGCCGCGGATCCGCTTAAATAACAACTACCGTAATCTGCTGATGCGGAAGGAGCAGCTCACCAAAGAGGAGAAGGGATTTCTTCGCGAGAAACTGCGTCTCGCGACGGAGCTTATCAAGAGCCTTGATCAGCGGAACCGCACCATTTACAAGGTTGCGGACAGTATCCTGAAGTTTCAGATGGAATACTTCGAAGGAGGGCGCCAAGATCTGCGACCGCTCACCCTGAAAGATGTTGCTTCAGATGTCGGCATGCATGAGAGTACGATAAGCCGTGTTACATCAAACAAATATCTCGCGTGCGACCATGGTGTATGCAGTTTCCGTTTCTTTTTCAGCAGCGCATTGCAGTCAGACGCCGGCGAAGTATCTTCGACGTCGGTTAAGGATAGTATCCGTAAAATTGTTGAACAGGAGGATCCGAAAAAACCATTGAGCGACAAGATGATAGCTGACAAGCTACGAGAACTCAATGTTATAATCGCGAGACGGACGGTGGCGAAATATCGTGAAGAACTCAGGATACCACCTCAAAGCATGAGAAAACATTACGAGTAATCAGGAGGAAAGGTATGAACATAATAGTCAATGGGCGTCATCTTGAAATAACGCCATCGCTCAGGCAGTATGCTGAAGAAAAAATCGGCAAGTTCACGAAGTATCTGTCCAACATTTCAGAAGCGGTGGTTACCGTCAGCATCGAAAAGCACCGCCAGAAGGCAGAGGTGTTGCTCAAAGTTAACGGATATATGATTCAAGCGGAAGGATCCACCGGAGATGTCTATTCCGCAATTGACGAAGTTGTTGAAAAACTGGAAAAGCAGGTGGTGAAGTATAAGGAAAAGATCACCGAACATCGCGGTAAGGGAGCCGATAAAAAGTCTGCTGTTCCGGCTTCAGACGAATCGGTTCGTGAAGGCCGCATCATAAAACACAAGAAGTTTGATATGAAGCCCATGATGCCGGAGGAAGCAGTCGTCCAGATGGACATGCTCAGCAAGGATTTCTTCGTCTTTACCAACCTTGCAACCGGGGAGATGAACGTTGTCTATCGCCGCAAGGACGCACATTATGGTCTTATTGAGCCTATAAGATAAGGAATAACGGGTCGGTACTTTCCGCTTGTGCCGCCCGCGATTTTTCTTTCCCCGATGGCCGGCAACGAACTCCCCATAAGTGTTGTCATTATCAGCGGCTACTCCGGAGCCGGGAAGACCGTTGCGCTCCGTGCTTTCGAAGATATAGGCTATTTCTGTATCGACAACCTGCCTGTCGCACTTATCGCGTCTTTTCTCGCCACAGCATCTGAGGCCTACTTTGGGGGAAGAATAGGTATTGGGGTCGATATCCGTGAAAAGGCTCTTCTGAGCGATGCCGAGCGCCAGATTGCGGAACTCCGGCGTAGGCTTCCGATTGAAATAGTGTTCCTTGAGGCGGAGCCGGAGGTTCTGATTTGCAGGTTTAAGGAAACCCGGCGTCCGCATCCTCTTATGAATAACACGGAGCTGGCCGATCTCTCAATGGCTATTGAGAAGGAAGGCAATCAACTCAGTGCGCTGCGCGACGCTGCCGACAGGATAATTGATACCTCGTCATACTCGCCTCATCAGCTTCGTCAACTGATTATTTCCTATTACGGGAAGGATGCCGTTGACCGGAAAATGAGCATAACCGTTATGTCGTTCGGTTTCAAATACGGTACTCCTCCCGGTCTGGATCTGCTGTTTG
Organism: Nitrospirota bacterium; assembly: GCA_037442225.1. Classification (GTDB taxonomy): domain Bacteria; phylum Nitrospirota; class Thermodesulfovibrionia; order Thermodesulfovibrionales; family Dissulfurispiraceae; genus JAAYUK01. The sequence continues at coordinate 5,760 of JBBIQQ010000039.1, read as the reverse complement.
ATGTCCGCTTTCTTCCCAATCCTTATTTTATTTCCGAGCTGAAAGCGCTGACCGGGCTTAATCGGGAGGTGATTGATTTTGTTATGGGGCAGGCTGACACGTCTGCTTTTCTTGGCCACTCGCTGCCGATGCTCGATTTCCTTATTCCCCGCTATATCAGGGAAGGAAAAAGCTATCTTACCATCGGCGTCGGCTGCACCGGTGGACGGCACCGGTCCCCGGTGATTGCGGGCCGAGTTGCCTCGCATCTTGAATCAACACAGACGCTCGGCGTGAATGTGCATCATCGCGACCTGGAAACGCGCTGCTCGTGAAGCAAATTTCTTATTCTTTCTATTTAAAATATTAATATTATGATAATTTTCTCCAATTACCCAAGGCTTAATTTCTCAGCATTTCAGAGACGACTTCCTGAAAGCACGGGCTTTATCCGCCCTTCCAGCGTGTTTTTTGGTTAATGGACCTATAAAAAAATCAAATCAGGGAGCGGGTTTGCGAGCTTTCGTGCCTTGACAAAGAATAGGGGGTATGTTAAGTTTCAAACCATGTTGTGCGTTTGAAGCCGTTCAATGTAACTATCTCAGTTCCCGAGAGGAGCCGCTATGCTTGAATTTAATCAGTGGTTTTTTGTCCTCCTTGCAAACTTCATCGTCCTGCTCATTGCCCTCAATTCCCTGCTTTTCCAACCGATCTCCAAAATATTCAAGGAGCGTGACCGAGCCACAAAAGGCGCGCTTGATGAAGCCAAGTCCATGACGGCAAAGAAAGACAATGCACTGGCTAAGATGAACGCTGAGCTCGCTGCCACACGCCAAAAGGCAAAAGAGACCGCTTCGGTGTTGCGTGAAGCAGGAATGGCAAAGCAGAAGGAGACGATGTCAGCGGCGGAGGCTTCGGCAGTGCAGCAGATTGAAGCAGCCCGCAAGGAACTGCAGGCAGCAACAGAGAAGGCACGGGCAGCGCTGAAGGGAGACATCGACAAGTTCGCTGACGAAATTGTCAGAAAGCTGGTGAATGTATGAAGCTTAGTCTCGATAAAGGGGTGCGTATGAAAACCGCAGTGGTTCTGGGAGCAGTATTGTTTGTTCCAGCCTTTGCCTTTGCTGCCGGCGACCAACCTATGGGCACGATGGACTGGGTCTGGAAGGTCGTCAACTTCCTGGTCCTCGTCGTTTTGCTCGTGAAGTTTGTCGGCAAGCCGCTCAAGGAGTATCTGGCGCAGCGCAAGGATCTCATCGAAAAGAGCATCCGCGAGGCGCAGGAAGCAAAGGAGATGGCTGCGAAGGCGCTCAAGGAAGTTGAGGAGCGTCTCTCACTGAAAGACAAGGAAATCGCTGACATTATTGCATCGGCGCAGAGTTCAGGGGAACGTGAGCGTGACCGATTAATCGACGAGGGACAGCGCATGGCTGAGCGCATTGCTGAACAGGCAAAGACCAACATCGATTTCGAGGTCAAACGGGCCAAGGAAGTCATCCAGGCCGAGGCAGTTGAGGCGGCGCTTCAGCTTGCCGAGGAAAAAATCAAGTCCCGGCTCACCAAAGAGGAGCAGGACAGGCTCCTTCGTGAATCCATCAAGTTAATCGAGGGTAGAAATTGAGAAAGGTCAGAGGAGTCAAACAATACGCCAAAAAGTTTGTCGGCAATGTAGCGGTTGAAGAGGTTGCACAGGCTCTTGACCATCTCAGCGCAATAGTGGGTCTGATGGAAAAAGACAAAGGATTCCGGAATCTGATGGTCAGCCCGATGTTTACGAAAGAAGATCGCTCGAAGTCGCTGGCTGCGCTTGCAGAAAAGATGAAATGTTCGGAGAAGCTGTCGAAGTATCTTTCCTATTTGGGCGATGAAAAAGCCTTGGGGGCGCTTCCCGATATTACGTCGTCAATTCTAGCGCTCTATCTTGAGATGAAACAGCGGGCAAAGGCGGTTGTTACATCGCCTGTAGCTGTCGGCAAGGAATTCGAGGGAGAACTGCTTGCGGCATTGAAAAAGAGAACCGGACGGGAAATAGACGTTGAATATGTGGTAGATCCTTCGTTGCTTGGCGGCGTTCGGATAAAGGTAGGCAGTACTATGTATGATACGAGTCTGAAAGGCCAACTCGGTCTTTTGAAAGATAAGCTCATAGAGGGGTGACATTATGGAAATCAAGGTTGCAGAAATCAGCGATTACTTGAAGAAGCAGATCACAGACTTTGAAAAGAAAGTCGACGTGAGCGAAGTCGGCGTCGTAACGGCGGTCGGTGACGGTATTGCCCGCATTTATGGCCTCGATAACTGCATGGCTTCCGAGCTCTTGGAGTTTCCGAACAACGTGTTTGGCATGGCACTCAACCTCGAGGATGAGGCGGTCGGCGCCGTTCTTTTCGGCGAAGACACGCTCATCAGAGAGGGAGATGTTGTTAAGCGGACTGGTCGCATCATGTCGGTCCCGGTTGGAGAAGAGATGTTGGGCCGCGTGCTTGACGGTATCGGACAGCCTATTGACGGCAAGGGACCATTGAACTGCAAGTCAACGATGATGGTCGACGTCGTTGCTCCCGGTATCATCGACCGTGAGCCGGTTACCCAGCCGATGCAAACCGGCGTTAAGGCAATCGACGCCATGATTCCAATCGGCCGGGGCCAGCGCGAACTCATCATTGGTGACCGTCAGACGGGCAAAACAGCGATTGCGCTTGATGCCATTATCAACCAGAAAGGCGGCGATGTCATTTGCATTTATGTCGCTGTCGGCCAGAAGAGAGCATCAGTTGCGCGCGTTGTCAAGACACTGGAAGAATACGGAGCAATGGATCACACCATTGTTGTTTCTGCTACGGCTTCTGAGCCGGCACCGCTTCAGTATATCGCACCATATACCGGATGCGCCATCGGCGAGTATTTCCGCGACAACGGCAAGCATGCGCTTATTATTTATGATGACCTGTCCAAGCAGGCTACGTCATATCGCCAGCTTTCACTGCTTCTCCGTCGTCCTCCGGGACGTGAAGCGTTCCCAGGCGACGTTTTCTATCTCCATTCACGCCTCTTGGAACGCGCGGCAAAGCTCTCCGAAGCAAATGGAGGCGGCTCTCTGACAGCGCTTCCGATAATCGAAACGCAGGCCGGCGACGTATCAGCATACATTCCAACTAATGTTATTTCGATTACTGACGGTCAGATCTACCTTGAGCCGGACCTTTTCTACGCAGGTGTCCGTCCGGCGGTCAATGTCGGTCTTTCGGTCAGCCGCGTCGGCGGCGCAGCCCAAACCAAGGCCATGAAGCAGATTGCCGGCACGCTCCGACTCGATTTGGCACAGTTCAGAGAACTTGCCGCGTTCGCACAGTTCGGCGCTGACCTCGACAAGTCGACTATGGCGCAGATTGAGCGAGGCAAGCGTATGGTCGAACTTCTGAAGCAGAACCAGTATGTTCCGCTTACGCTGGAAGATCAAATTATCGGCATCTTTGCCGGCACGCAGGGCTTGATGGATGATGTTCCGGTCGATGCAATCCGTCGCTTTGAGTCGGAACTTCTTGTCTTCATGAAAGATCGCAAGGCCGATGTTCGAGAGGAAATAAAGAAGAAAAAGGTGCTGGACGATGAGCTGAAGCCTAAGCTCAAGGCTGCAATTGAAGATTTCAAGAAAGGCTTCGTGGTCTAATCTCAACGGAGAAAGGGTAACGATATGCCTGGATTAAAAGAAATAAAACGGAGAATAGGCTCGGTCAAGAGCACTAAGCAGATTACCAAGGCGATGAAAATGGTGTCTGCGGCGAAATTTCGCAAGGCTTTGATTCGAATTAGCGAACTGAAGCCATATGCGGACAAGATGGGGCAGGTGCTTGCCAATCTTGCCTGCACTGCTGAAGAGGGTCATCCGCTGCTTCTCGCCCGCCATTCCAAAAAGGTCGAAATCATTGTTCTGACCGGCGACCGCGGCCTCTGCGGCGCATTTAATACCAATGTTATGAAAGTAGCGATGAACCAGATTAAGGAAACGCAGAAAACAGGCAAGGAAATTAGCGTCAGCGCTATTGGCCGCAAGGGGGCAGATCTGCTTCGCCGCCGCAAGTTTGTGGTGCGCGGACGCTGGGTAGGACTGTCGGGGCGTGCAACATATGCCGATGCGCAGACCATCGCGAAAGACATTATCGATAATTACATGAATGAAACCTTTGACGAGGTTCAGCTTGTGTACACAGAATTCAAGTCGCAGGCTGTTCAGAAGGTGACGGTGCGGCAGCTCCTGCCGCTCTCACCGATGGATACCAGCACATGTTCTCCTGACAAGGCGGAGGACAAGGGTGAATACATTCTGGAACCTTCACAGCAGGCAATATTTGAACGGTTGCTTCCGAAGAATGTTGAAATCCAGATATTCCGCGCGATACTCGATGCGCAGACTTCAGAAGAGGCGGCCCGCATGATGGCCATGGAAAACGCAACCAAAAATGCCAACGATATGATTAAAAAGCTGACGCTCCAGTACAATAAGGCGCGCCAGGCTTCGATCACCAAGGAACTGATGGATATCGTCGGCGGTGTCGAGGCGTTGAAAAAATAGCCGCTTGGAGCGGTGAATCAAGAATGAAGAGCTATCCAGATACAGGAGGGCATTACAAATGAATGAAGGAAAAGTATCACAGGTCATCGGTGCCGTTGTCGATGTCGAGTTTGAAAAAGTGCTTCCACCAATCCTTCAGGGATTGAGAATCGAGGATGCCGGAGACCCGGCAAAGGGAATTCCCGCGATCGATGTTACGCTCGAAGTTGCCGGTCATCTCGGCGACGG
>JBBIQQ010000039.1:0-939 GCA_037442225.1 Nitrospirota bacterium | reverse complement strand
TTACCCGTGGCATGAAGGTATTGGATTTAAATGCGCCTATCTCAGTGGCAGTCGGAAAGGGCACACTCGGTCGTATCATGAATGTTATTGGCGAACCATATGACAAGGCGGGACCGATTGCTTCAGATGAAAAATATCCAATTCACCGGCCAGCTCCGGCATTCATTGATCAGGAACCTGTTTCGCAGGTTTTTGAAACTGGCGTTAAGGTGTTCGACCTGCTCGTCCCGTTTATCAAGGGCGGCAAGATGGGCATGTTCGGGGGCGCAGGCGTCGGCAAGACTGTCGTTATCATGGAGATGATCAATAACGTAGCGATGAAGCATGGAGGCATCTCGGTTTTTGCAGGCGTTGGTGAACGTACCAGAGAGGGAAATGACCTTTTTCTCGAAATGAAGCACTCCAACGTTCTTCCGAACGTTGCACTGGTATATGGCCAGATGAACGAGCCGCCGGGAGCTCGTCTTCGCGTTGCGCTTACTGCACTGACACAGGCAGAGTATTTCAGAGATCAGGGACAGGACGTTCTCTTCTTCCTTGATAATATCTTCCGTTATACCCTTGCAGGGTCGGAAGTGTCCGCACTCCTTGGCCGCATGCCTTCGGCGGTCGGTTACCAGCCGAACCTTGGAACAGATATGGGTGCTCTCCAGGAGCGCATTACGACCACCAAGAAGGGCTCGATTACGTCAATGCAGGCCATCTATGTTCCAGCCGACGATTTGACGGACCCGGCTGTTGCTACCGCGTTTACTCATCTTGACGGTACCGTCGTTCTCTCTCGTTCCATTTCTGAGCTTGGAATTTATCCCGCGGTCGACCCGCTCGATTCCACATCCCGCGCGCTTGATCCGCTGGTTGTTGGTGCAGAGCACTATCGTGTTGCCCGGAGAGTCCAGTCTATTCTCCAGCGGTATAAGGAACTTCAGGACATCATCG
>JBBIQQ010000038.1:0-17433 GCA_037442225.1 Nitrospirota bacterium | reverse complement strand
GACGCTTGGTTGACACCCCCTGCGGGGGCTCTCTATACTTTAGGCATGAAACGGATTGCGATTATTGACGGGCAGGGAGGCGGTATCGGGGCGCTGATTATCAAAGCACTCCGCGAGGCCTTCGGTGAAACAATAGAAATCGTCGCGCTGGGCACAAACTCTACCGCCACGTCGGCAATGATGAAGGCCAGGGCCAATAAGGGGGCAACCGGAGAAAATGCCATTGTCCGGAATGCATCGAAAGTCGATATCATAACGGGTCCGCTCAGCATTGTCCTTGCCAACGGCATGCTCGGCGAGTTGACACCGCGCATTGCCGAGGCGGTTGCGTCTTCTTCGGCAAAACGCTATCTCCTGCCGGTTAATCAGGAAGGGGTAGACATTATCGGCGTCGTGAAGGACCCGCTGCCGCATATGATTGACAAGCTTATTTCCCTCATAAAGGAGGATGTCCATGTGTGAGGCAAATGCATATGTATATAGGAACGGGCATGAAGAACTGTATCTCGAAAGCGTGGACGTTCTTGTTCCTGAAGGCAACACGATCTATCTGAAAAGCCTCTTTGGCGAACAAAAGACATTCAAGGGATCAGTAAAAGAGATTTCCTTGCTGCGCCATCGTATCGTTCTTGAAGAATCTGAATAGCTGACCCTGTGAGTCGGTGGCGTCTCATTCGTTCCGGGGCGGGCGGCGCGGCGCTCAATATGGCACTGGATGAGGCCATTGCTCATTCTGTCCACACCGGCAACTGTCCGCCAACACTTCGCCTGTATGGGTGGAGTTCTCCTTCAATCAGCCTTGGCGTATTTCAATCCATCAATGAAATTCACCGTGACTTTTGCGCGGCGCTCGGCATCGCGGTTGTCCGCAGGCCGACCGGCGGCCGCGCCATCCTTCATGGCGATGAAATCACCTACAGTTTTTCGGCACGGAACAAAGGTCCTTTTTCCGGCGGCCTGTATCCATCTTTCTATGCATTGAGCAGGGCTTTCTCCGCGGCGTTCCGTCTTTTGGGTCTGCCTGTGGCAATGAAAAAACACCCGGCTCGCGGCGCTGAGCTTGCCGGCAGCACGCGCTGTTTTGAGTCAGTTTCATACGGGGAGCTGACTGTTCAGGGAAAGAAAATCATCGGGTCCGCACAGAAGCGGTGGCCCGAGGGATTTTTGCAACAAGGCTGCATTCCGCTTTCTCTTGACATCGATCAGGAAACGCAGGCGTTCAGGCAACATTCCGACGACAACGGTAGAAGCGGTCTGCGCCACTATCTGCCCGCTGTCACGACTGCTCAGATTGAGGCTGCTCTTATAGCCGGCTTTGAGGCGGAGTTTCGGGTTCAGCTGGTTGCGGCGCAGCCATTTCCTGAGGAACTGGCTCTTGCGGAACGTCTGGCTGCGGAGAAATATCAGGCGGCGGGGTGGACGGAATCTCGGGGGAGGGCCCCCCGGTCTTTAAGTAATAGTGAAACAGCACCGTCACCATGAGAATACTTGCGTAAGCATGCGCCGCCTGCGTGACAATCTGGCAGGGGATTGAAAGCAGCGTGCCGACCACCGGAAGTACCGCAAAGCCGGCGCCAATCAGCATGGCCAAGGCGCCAACGGCAATGTAGCCGAGCAGAACTATCCCGAGAAATCCGAACGCGCCGGGGCGGTCATGCAGATAAGACAGGGTGATTTTCAGTGTCGCTATTGGCCGGGTATTGTGAAAAGCCATTGCTGCAAATCCGTAAAAAGTCACCGAAAGCGGAAGGAGCAGGAGCACCAGCCCTACAGACAGCAAAACGAGACGGAAAAAAATGGCCAGAAAATACGCGAGCGTCGCCTCCTGCTGCTGAGCAAGCTCAATTATCCGCGCGGCGCCGTCGCCGATAACGCCTATCATGAACGCCAGGAAAAGAAAGCCGAGTCCCACGACATTCGAGTAGATAAATACCGGGGCAAAACGCCGCCGGCCTTCCGCGGCAAAGTCCCTGACCGAAAATCGGTGTTCAGGATCGGTAATCGCCTTACCGAGTACTCCAATAGCCCCGCCGAACATAAATACCCAGAGTATCACAAGGAAAGAGAAGTATATGAGAAGGCCAAACATTACAAAAATAGCGATCCCGATGTATTTTGTCAGCGCATCACCAGCCCCACGAAAGACTGACAAGATGTCGGACACTTCCCGGGCGCGCATGATGTCAGTCAGGTCAAGGCCGAAGAGAATAAAGGCAATCGCAATGGGAATGCCGACAAATAAGAAAAAGCTGAAGAAGCTGATAAAGATAAAGGCAAACTGCATGAGCACGAGTTGCCATGTGCGATGGACAGTGGAGACCGCGTCGCTCAGAACTGTGAGTTTCATGACAAAAATACCGCTTCCTCCGCTTTATGAGCGGATGTCTTCAAGTGCTGCAGGGGTGATGCCAGCTATCGTTATGCCAGCGAGATCTGCCCGGTTGACAACATCTTTTCTCTGTATAATAATACTTCTGCCAGCCTCCAGCGCAAGAACGCCGGCACCGGCGCGAACCATCGTCTCAACCGTCGCCAGCCCAATAGCAGGAACGTCAAGGCGCATGTCCTGCTGCGGTTTGCTGACCTTCACGATCACCGCGCCGCCGTTGGCGTACAACCCTCCTCGAAGAATTGCCTCATCTGTTCCTTCTATCGCCTCGACCGCCATAACCGCCTTGTCCTTCACCACAACTGTCTGACCAATGTCCATGCCGCCGATCCCCTTTGCAATCGCCCAGCCGAATGCAATATCCTTCCACTGCTCTTTTGACGGGCGCGCCAGAGTGATGACCCCTTCAGGCATAAGCAGATTTGGGCTGAATGAGGCGGTATCGACAATACGGATGCCTTCACGCAGCAATTCATCGGACAGGGCGTTCAGAATACCATCGTCCGTGCGGTCCTTCAATGTAAAAAGCAGTTTCATTGCCCGCAGATCAGGCTTAATTTTCCCTTCAAATATGAGCGCCTTCGGAACTTTCCCCGCCATGACGGCTTCCCGCACACCCTCTTTCTGCAGGTACTCGATGAGGGAGGCAAGCTTCCCGACGTTCAACCAGCGAAAACTGTCGGAGAACTTTTCAAGATCCGGGGTGGCGAGATGCTCAAGCGCCGCAACAACAACACGATAGCCTCGGACCTTGGCGTCTTCCGCAATGACCAGCGGAAGCTCGCCCCTGCCGGCGATAATGCCTATCTGCATATGCCCCGTTTATTCTGCTCGATGAAATCGGTGAGGGTAATAAGTTCGGGAATCTGGGGAAGATCTGCCTTGACTTTTTCCAGTGCGTCCTTAAGCGTCAGCTTATCACGAAACAGAATTTTATACGCCTTTTTCAGAACCGCGATGGTTTCATCAGAAAATCCGCTGCGCTTCAAACCGATAGAATTCAGCCCGTAGAGGTTTGCGCGTGCGCCGGACGCCATCGTATACGGCGGGACATCCTGTCCGAACCCGCTGAAGCCGCCAAGCATGGCATACGAACCGATGCGGGTATGTTGATGAATGGCGATCACTCCGCCTATGACGGCTCTGTCATGGATCTGCACATGGCCCGCAAGCGTTGCCGCGTTCGCCATGACAATATGGCTTCCAACCTTGCAGTCGTGCGCAATGTGGGCATATGCCATAATATAGTTGTGGCTGCCGACCTCAGTGACGCCGCCTCCGGAAGGAGACCCGCGGTGAATAGTTACGTACTCGCGAATGACATTCGACGGGCCGATTTTCGCTGACGTCGGTTCCTGCTGGTACCGCAGATCCTGCGGCGGGGCCCCGATATATGCAAAGGGAAAGATCGTGTTGTTTTCACCTACCTCTATCGGCCCCTCAACCACAACATGTGAAACCAGTCGCGTTCCGCTGTGAAGAACTACGCCGTTACCAACCGTGCAGTACGGGCCTATGCTGACGTTGTCAGCGATTTCTGCCGATGCGCTGACAATCGCTGTTGGATGAATATCGGATGCCATCAGGCCTCCCTATAGTTCGCGGTCCGACAGCATGGCGGCAAATTCAGCTTCGGTCGTCAATTTTTCGTCCACATACGCACTTCCTTCAAACTTCCAGATGTTGCCTCGCGTATGAGTGACCTTGACTTCGAAGCGAAGCTGGTCGCCCGGCATTACCGGCTTACGGAATTTTACTTTATCAATGCTTATGAAATAGACGGCCTTGCCGCTTACGCCCGACTTCAAAGCTAGAATGCCCGCGACCTGCGCCATGGCTTCAACAATAAGCACTCCCGGCATGATAGGATTTCCGGGGAAATGACCGGGAAAAAACGGTTCGTTAATCGTGACATTTTTGATGCCGACCGCCCGGACGCCCGGTTCGAGTTCTATGACGCGATCGACGAGCAGAAACGGGTATTTGTGCGGCAGAAGCGTAAGAATTTCTCGGATGTCAACCATTATTCCTCCTGCTTTTTGCAAGTTCGGCGAGCTGTTTTTCCAAATCCAGAACCTTCTTTTTCAGTTCAGGAAGCTGGGCGAAAATCGCGGTGGACCTGAGCCAGTCCCGGCTCGGCAACGCCGGATTCCCCAGATATATCCCTTTTTCGAGGAAGCCCGGCATAACACCGGTCCGCCCGCCAAGCATAGTGCCCGGCGCTATCGTGGCATGATCGGCTATCGCCGCCTGCCCGCCAAGCAGGCAGCCATCCCCGACCTGAGCGCTGCCGGCAATGCCGACCTGCGAGACAACAATAACCTGCCTGCCGATTTCCACATTGTGAGCAATCTGCACAAGATTGTCGATTTTTGTACCGGCACCGACGACGGTCTTTCCGGTTGTCGCCCGGTCAATGGTTGAGTTCGCCCCGATTTCGACATCATCTTCAATAACAACGGTGCCGACCTGCGGAATCTTTCGGTGCTGTCCGTCAGCATAAACATAGCCGAACCCGTCAGCGCCGATGACGCAACCGGCATGTATAATGACCCGGTTTCCGACAACCACTCGTTCGCGAATTGTAACGTTCGGATAAAGAATGCAGTCGTCGCCGATTGTCGTATCATGCCCGACATACACACCGGGACAGACAATACAACGAGAGCCGATCCGCACGCCTGCCTCTATACAGACAAACGGAGCGATTGCAGTTTCATCGCCAATCTGAGCGCTATCATCCACGGACGCTTGCGCACTTATTCCGGGCCGGGGCCGGGCCTGCGGAAAAAACTGCTCCAGCAGCCGGGCAAACGCATACCGCGGATTTTTTACTACCACCTGCGGGATGGCACAATCAGCAAGCGGAGATGCGACCAGCACCGCCGAAGCCGCTGTAGACAAGAGCGCTTTCTCATGTTTTGCAGAAGAAAGAAAGGTTATGTCGCCCGGCGCAGCATCAGAAAGTCCGGCAACTCCGGAGATTTCAACCGCGCCGTTGCCGACGACCTCACCCTGCACCGCTTTAGCGACTTCGCGCACGTTCATGCGACACTCCGCTGAGTCTGTTTTATCTGCCTTTTGAGGCGTTGTATTTCTGGATTACCTTGTCGGTAAAGTCAAGGGAAGGGCTTCTGTAGAGAACGAGTCCGTCCGCCTTTTCAAGAACGATGGTATATCCTTCCGCCTTTGCGATTTCATCAATAACCACTCGAATATCCCTCAGGACGGCTCCGGTCAGTTCATTCTCTTTTTTCCGAAGTTCAGCCTGGGAATCTGACATCAGGCGCTGCGCATCGCGAGTCACGCGCTCAAGTTCGTCTTCCTTGGACTTGCGGGCATCTTTGGACAGAACGGATCCCTGCTTCTCAAGCTCGCCCCGCAAGCGCTCTATCGTCCGGCCCTTTTCTTCCAGGCCGGATTGTTTCAAACGGGCAAAAGATTCCAGCTCGTCCTTGGCCTTTTTCCCCTTCTCGGATTCAGTCAACGCCTTGAGTAAATCCACTACTCCAATCTTGACATCTGCCGCGGAAGCGTTCCCAAAAACCAGTGCTGCCATAAGGCACGCAACAAGAACAACCATATTTTTTTTCATTCTCTGTATCCTCCGGAATATCAAAATAGTATTTGTCAACTGCGCTTAAAACGCCGACCCGAAGCCAAACTCAAACTTTCCGCCGCTCTCGCCCTCTTTTTTCTTCAGGTTAAAACCGTATTCAACGCGGACAGGGCCGAACGGTGAGAACCAACGCATGCCGAGGCCGGCCGTATAGCGGAGGTCTGACCCAAATGATTCCCCCTTGTCCCAGGCACGCCCCATATCAGTAAAGACAATCCCTTTCAGCTTCACTTCCTGGAAAATGGGAAAGATGTACTCGAGATTCAGGACTGCCATCTTCTCGCCGCCGATAGCCTCGCGGTTGATATCGAGAGGACCCGCATGACCGTACTCCAGTCCGCGCACAGTGTCCAGCCCTCCGACATAAAACTTCTGATAAATCGGCACCTTCTTGTCTAAGATGCCGGTCAGGCTGCCAATCCTGCCTCGGACATGAAACGTCGTCACGTCAAGCAACGGGAAGTACCAGCTCGAATCAGCAACAGCCTTAATATACCCGGTATTGCCGCCGAGGCCCGCAACAGAAAGCGAAAGCACATTGCGGGAACCCGACAGCGGATCCATATGATTATTGCGGCTGTCGCGCCAGACAGCCGGACTGATCGCGCTTGTCAACCATTTCCCTTCCTGGTCCTTCACCCGTTGGGAAGCGTCGGCGCGGACATTATAGATTCTGGCCTGCTCCAGGCCGTATGAAACAGACCAACCCCAGTATTCCCAAAATTCCCGCCCGATCGTCGTCTCAAACCCCGTTGCCTTGCGATCAAAGTTTCCGTATTGTCTGAAGTTTTTATAGATGGATACGCCGAACTTCAGCTCTTCATCAAGAAACCACGGATCTCGATAGGTAAGCTCCATGTTCCGCATCTTGCCGCCGAGTTCCCCCTTCGCCTTCAGGTATTGCCCGCCGCCGAACAAATTGGTCTGGGTAATGTCGACAAGCCCGATAATCCCGTCATTGGAGCTGTAGCCGCCGCCGAAGGTCAGCATGCCGGTGTCTTTTTCCTTGACCTTGATGTCAAGGTCGACAACTTTTTCATCGGCTCTCGGCTTCGGGTTGACTTCGATGTTTTCAAAATAATTGAGATTGTTCAGCCGCTCGTAGCTTCTCTTCAGAGCGGATGCGTCAAAAGTCTCGCCTTCGTTCACGCGGACTTCGCGCCGGATGACCTTGTCCTTTGTCTTTGTGTTTCCGGCTATCTCAATGCGGCCTATTTTGTACTTATCGCCTTCTTCAATTTTGTAGATGACCTTGACCGTCTTTGCCCCCTCGTCCGGAACGAGGTCCGGGATGACCGCGGCAATCGCGAACCCGGTGTTCGCATATTTTCCGCCTATTGCGTCAATGTCTTTCCGCATAATTTCACGGCTGAAAACTTTCTTCGGCATAAGCTTGACCAGCGGCCGGAGATCTGCTTCCTTATACGTCGTATTTCCGGTTATTTCCACAGACGAGACCGTGAACCGCTCCCCCTCCTGCACCGGAATGGTGATAATCATCCCGCGCTTGTCTCCGGTGAGATCAATCTTCGGTTCGCCAATCTGAGCCTTGATATGCCCGAAATCAAAGTAGCGGTCTCGAATCCTCACGAGATCCTGCCGCATTTCATCCTTCTTGTAATACCCGCCGCCGGTTATAAACGAATAGAAGTGGCGCTCTCCAGTTTTCATCACGTCTTTCAGCTTGCCCGAGGATATCGCCTTGTTGCCCTCAAAGCGAATCTGCTTTATCGTGACCTGCGCGCCCTCCTCAATCTGGTAAGTCACCGCAACGTCTTCATCGCTCATCTTTTTGACAATTGGAATGATTTTGGCAAGGTAATAGCCCTCCTCCTCATACCAGGCGCGGAGTTTGATGGCATTGTCGTTAATGAGCGTAATATCTGATATTGCTCCCGGCGTCAGCGTAATCTTTTCCCGGAGAGCTTTGTCGTCATACTCCTTGTTCCCCTGGAAATCCACCTTAATTACGGTTGGCTTTTCTTTTACCTGATAAACAACCTTGATGCCGCCTTCAAAAGGGACCAACTCTGTCCGAACATCATCAAAGTAGCCCATTTTGTAGATTGCCTTGATATCATCTGTCGTTTTTTGCTGGGACAGCGCTTCGCCGACTTTCTGTGACAGCTTGCTTCGCACCGCACCTTCTTCTATGCGCTTCAGTCCCTTGACCTCAGTTGCGGTGACGACGGGAAGATCCTGCGCAAATGCCTGCACAGCAAATGCGCAGACGGCAAAAACCAGAATAATCGATTTCCAAATGCCTGATTGAAATGGCCTTTTCATATGCATACATCCCTTTCTCATCTGGGTGTAAAAATCAGGGTTAGTATACCATAGATGAACCGAAACGCTGTATGATAAACACTTGCAATTTTGCCGGTATCGCACCACGAAGAACCCGGCTATTTGCTATAATACCAATTCATCTTCATCCATGAAAGGAAATCGCCCGAACAACATGATATCGAACTCAGCGGTCATTGCACTGGACATCGGCGGCACCAATATCCGGGCGGCCTTGGTCACGCAAAATGGGGATATTCTTGCCCGCCACAGGGAATCGACCGGGACGGACCCTACCAAAACTATTTTTCAGATGGTTGATCAGCTTGCGTCCACGGAGGTCGCCGGCATTGGCGCTGCCGTTGCGGGCATTGTTAACCATGCCGCCGGACGGGTACTCCGCGCTCCGAATATCGAGGCTCTTTCCGGAGTATCTCTCCGTTCACTGCTTGGTGAACGATATGGCCTTCCGGTGCGCATCGAAAATGATGCCAATGCGGCGGCGCTTGGGGAGAGATGGCTCGGCGCAGGGAGAGAGTTTGACAGTTTTGTCCTCCTGACGCTGGGGACCGGTATCGGATGCGGCATTGTCATAAACGGCGAACTGCTGCCGGTTGCGGCCGAAGCGGGGCACATAAGCATTTGCAATGACGGCACTGCGTGCGCTTGCGGCAACGTTGGCTGCCTCGAGCAGCATGCATCTGCCACAGCAGTCGTCAGTCGCGCCGTTGCGGAAATCGAGCGGGAAGCTCCGTCACAACTGAGAGAATTGCATCAGGGCAATTTCTACAAAATAACGGCTGAAAATATTTACGCGGCCGCGCTTGATGGCGATGCGCTTGCCAGGACGGTGCTGAGAGAAGCCGGGAAGTCGCTTGGGGTCGGCATGGCAGCGATTATCAACCTGTTCAGTCCCGAGGCGGTCATTCTTGCCGGAGGCTTGACGGGTGCGTGGAATATATACGGCAAAGCTGCGGTTCAGGAAGCGTCGCGCCGAGCCCTGCCGGAGCTTTTCGCCGCGACGAAAATCATAGTCTCACCGGTTTTCGATGACGCCGGCCTGCTGGGAGCGGCCCGGCTCGCATGGAGCGCCTCGCAGGCCGCGGGGGAGAACAGGTAGCATATGCCGAAAAATATCAGAAACTTTTCGATCATCGCGCACATTGACCACGGGAAGTCGACACTTGCGGACCGCTTGCTGGAGCACACCGGTGCGCTCAGCTCCCGTGAAATGATGGCGCAGGTGCTCGACTCCATGGATCTGGAGCGAGAGCGGGGCATCACCATCAAGGCGCATGCCGTGCGTCTGAACTATCAGGCAGAAAACGGCCAGCAGTATGTGCTGAACCTGATTGATACTCCGGGGCATGTTGACTTCTCGTATGAAGTCTCGCGAAGCCTTGCCTCGTGCGAAGGATGCCTGCTCATCGTTGACGCCACGCAGGGCGTCGAAGCCCAAACGCTTGCCAATACCTATCTGGCGATTGAAAACAATCACGAAATTATCCCGGTCATCAACAAAATTGATCTTCCCGGTGCCGAGCCCGAAAGGGTGAGGCAGCAAGTTGAAGACGTGGTCGGCATCGATGCATCTGAAGCGATTCTCGCAAGCGCAAAAGAAGGCGTCGGCACAAAAGAAATCCTGGAGGCGATTGTAAAGAAAATTCCGGCCCCGGGGGGCAGTGACGGCGAGCCGCTGAAAGCGCTTATTTTCGACTCATGGTTTGATAATTATCAGGGTGTCATTGTGCTTGTCCGCGTGTTTGAAGGCGTGCTGAAGCCTGGCATGAAAATCCGCCTCATGGCGGCCAATAAAGAATATGAAGTGGGCAAAGTCGGCCATCTCACGCCGAAAGCGGTTGATGCGTCCGAGCTTGCCTCTGGCGACGTCGGCTACGTCATTGCGGGAATAAAAACCGTCGCGGATACGAAAATCGGCGATACGATCACTGATGCCGCCCAGCCCGCGAAAGCTCAACTCGCTGGATATAAAGAAATCAAGCCGATGGTTTTCTGTGGATTCTACCCGATAGAAACCCATGAATATGAAAACCTCAAGACTGCGCTCGAAAAACTTCGCCTGAACGACTCGTCTTTCAGCTATGAGCCGGAAACATCTACAGCCCTCGGTTTCGGCTTCCGGTGCGGCTTTCTCGGCCTGCTACATATGGAGATTGTCAAGGAACGTCTTGAGCGGGAATTTCAGCTTTCCCTCATAAGCACGGCTCCGACCGTCATTTACCGGGTCACCAAAACGGACGGCTCGGTTCTCTCAGTCGATAATC
Source organism: Nitrospirota bacterium (assembly GCA_037442225.1). GTDB lineage: Bacteria > Nitrospirota > Thermodesulfovibrionia > Thermodesulfovibrionales > Dissulfurispiraceae > JAAYUK01. The sequence continues at coordinate 6,854 of JBBIQQ010000038.1, read as the reverse complement.
CGAGCAGCCTGCCGCAACAGTTCGAGCGGATTGAAGAGCCGTATGTGAAAGTCTCCATCTTCGTGCCGCAGCCTTTTGTCGGCCAGATGCTCGAACTCTGCCAGTCCAAGCGCGGTACTCAGAAAGACTTTGCATATATCAGCAACAACCGTATCCTGCTGACGTATGAGCTCCCGCTCAACGAAATCCTGTGGGACTTTTATGACAGCCTGAAGTCTCTTTCCCGGGGTTACGCCTCCATGGACTACGAATTCCTCGGGTATAAGCCGTCAAACCTTATCAAGCTGGATATCCTTATCAATGGAGAGACGGTGGATGCGCTGTCTCTCATCGTGCATAAGGACAGCGCATACTACCGCGGACGCGATATCGTCGAACGGCTTCGCAAGGTCATCCCGAGGCAGATGTTTGAGATTGCCATTCAGGCTGCCATCGGCAACAAAATAATCGCACGCGAATCAGTAAAGGCGATGCGCAAGGACGTGCTTGCCAAATGTTATGGCGGCGACATTACCCGGAAACGAAAGCTCCTCGAAAAGCAGAGAGAGGGCAAGAAAAAAATGAAACAGATCGGACGGGTGGAAATTCCGCAGGAAGCCTTCCTCTCGGTCTTGAAAGTAAAGGAATAGGCATGGAACAGACTGAGTACGATCAGAGAACAGATAGAGCGCCTAAACAAAAAAAGAATGTTGTCTGGGACAATATCAAGGCGCTGCTGCTTGCGGTCTTTATCGCTTTTTTCATTATACGGCCGTTTATTGTGCAGGCATTCAAGATTCCATCAGGCTCCATGCTCCCCACCCTTCTCATAGGAGATCACCTTTTGGTCAACAAATTTCTTGTCGGCACCTCGGTTGAAATTCCGTTCACCAATATTACGCTCTTCTATATGCCCGGACTGCGCAGCCCTGAACGCGGAGACATTGTGGTTTTTAAATATCCTGAGGAGCCGAACAGAGATTTCATCAAGCGCGTCATCGCCGTGGAAGGCGACATGATAGAAGGGCGGAACAAGAAAATCTTTGTCAACGGCAAGGAAACAAAAGAGCCGTTTGTACAGTATGTTGACCGCAGCGTTCGGCCGGCAAGCTTGGACAGGCGCGACAATTTCGGACCGGAAATCGTGCCCAAAGGCAAACTGTTTACTATGGGCGACAACCGTGACGCCAGCTACGACAGCCGGTTCTGGGGATATGTTGACCGGAAAGACCTGCGCGGCAAGGCATTCATCATCTATTGGTCGTGGGACAGCAACAACAGCGCCCCGCGGCCGGGCCGCATCGGCAAGCTGATTGAGTAGCAAATGCAAACTGCTCAGAATATTCAGTCAGGGCTGACAGACTGGGAATTTCCCGGTACAATAACAATCGGAAGTAGAGATCCTAAATAATACACCATGCAATTCATTAAATTGATATGTTTACCGGATTGATTCTCGAAACTGGGACTCTGCATGCGCTTGATATGCGCGGGCCTTCAGCTTCGCTCGCTGTCCGCTGCGCAAAAGCGCACAAAGATGCTGAACCGGGTGACAGCATCGCGGTAAACGGCGTCTGCCTCACGGTTGCTTCCATGCGCAATGATGTGCTGACCTTTGATGTTTCGCATGAAACCCTGAAGAGCACGAACCTTGGCACGCTCAGGCGGGGCGACTCTGTGAACCTTGAACCGTCATTGCGTCTTAATTCGAAACTGGGCGGCCATCTTGTCAGCGGTCATGTTGAGGCGGTTGGAACTGTGCGCTCGATAACGCCGATAGGCAATGCCGTGAAAATAGAGATCTCCGCTCCTGCTTCCCTTCTGCACTATCTTATTCCCAAAGGATCGATCGCGGTTGACGGCATCAGCCTGACCGTTGTCGATGTGCTGAAAGACGCATTCACCCTCGTCATTATTCCGCATACGGGCGATATTACCACAATCTGCCGCAAGAAGCCCGGCGACAGCGTGAACCTTGAATCAGACCTGATAGCGAAATATGTCGCGAAATTTGTCATGCAGGGAAGGAACAACGAACAGGCGAATTCGCAAAAAGCTGACGCGAATCTGCTTGATACCCTCAAGCGATCCGGGTTTGTCGGCTGATCCAACAGCAGAGATTATACCCTGATTGTCTGTCCGTCTCTGAGCAGTAACAGGTTTTTCAGTCCCAGTCTTTTCAGCTCCGCTTCAATCGAACGCAGATATTGAGGCTTCGGATGTGCAATGCAAATTTTCCCTGGCAGATACTTCAGCTCCTTCAGTTCCTGGACGAGAAGGCTGGCGGTAAGGTGCCCGGTCATCAGAGCAAGGTCAGCGAGCCGGTTTGGAAAAGACGTTTCAATAATAAGGACATCGAGCCGCCTTTTTCCTATGCGTTTCCACGTAAGCGGCGTTGGTCCGGTATCGCCCGTATAAAAAAAGCTCTTCCCTGCTTTATCCTCCACAAGATACCCCACAGCGGGTACGGAATGATTCACCTCAATAGGCGTAATCCGATAGTCGCCCACGCTGACTGTCCTGTTCTCTCGCACTTCCCGGTAGCCAAGAACAGCCTTCTCTACCGACGGTATCATGGTAAAGTCGGGCCAGATCAGGCCATTCAGCAGATTTTTTTTAATCGCGTCGAGAACGGATGGTATGCTGACTACACTCACTTTCTGACGCGCAGGGGCTGTAATCAGGTTGTCGGCTAAAAATGTGATGTCCCGGATATGATCGAGATGTGAGTGGGTGATGAAAATGTGGCGAATCCTGAGCTGTGCTCTTTCATTCAGTACATTGGTGAGGGTGCCGGCATCAAAGAGCATCGTATCGTCCAGCAAAAAACCAGGGGGGTTGTGCCCGGGGAATTCGGCACCGGAGCAGCCAAGCACCTTGATTTTCATCCAGCCTCCACCAGAAAATTACTGAAAAATCTTAGCGGTAGTATTGCGCTATTGTAATTTACCCATAAAAACCTGCGGGTTCTTTGCAGTAGCCCGCAGGGCTTCCAAGAAATCTTACCCCTCCGCCAGAGTCGCGGAAAGCACTTCATCGAGAGTTGTGATGCCAAGAAGCGCTTTCTCGATTGCGTCCTGCCTGAGCGTGCGCATGCCGGACTCTATGGCCGCCAGTCGCAATTCGTCGGCCTGTGTGCCTTTGATGAGCAGATTGCGGAGTCGGCGGTTCATCGAGAGCAACTCATAAATACCGACTCGGCCCCGATAGCCCGCTCCTTCACAGGCCGTACATCCCTCGCCTCGATAAAGCGTCGTCCCAGGCCTGATGTCGCCCTTTGCCATCTCCATCTCTTCGTCAGTTGCAGCATATGATTCCTTGCACTTCGCGCAAATGCGCCGAACCAGACGTTGAGCGCAGACAAGAACCAGGGAATCGGCGACCAGGTAGGGTTCAATGCCCATCTCGGTCAGGCGCGTTATAGTACCGACGGCATCATTCGTATGGAGCGTCGAAAAGACCATGTGGCCGGTCAGTGAAGCCTCCACAGCTGTTTTTGCCGTCTCGAGGTCTCTGATTTCACCGATCAGGATAATGTCCGGGTCGTGGCGCATAAAGGCCCTGATAGCTTTCGCAAATGTGTATCCGGCGCCGGTATGGACATTGCTCTGGACAATCTGGCCGCCGAGCGTGTATTCAACAGGATCTTCCGCGGTCAGGATTTTTACATTGGGCACATCGAGCGACTTGAGGGCTGCATACAGTGCAGTCGATTTGCCGCTGCCGGTCGGTCCGACATGCAGCAGGATGCCATAGGGCGCCTGAATTGCTTTTTTATAGAGATTCATATTGTGCTCGTTGAATCCGAGCATGTCAAGCGAAAGCACGGCGCTTTTTTTATCGAGAATGCGCATGACGATATCTTCACCATGCGGCGTCGGCACTGTTGAAACGCGGAGGTCTATCTCGACCGTCGGGTTCTGCTTTGTAAAGTCGATGCGGCCGTCCTGCGGCAGGCGGCGTTCGTCTATGCGCATGTCGCACATAATCTTGTAGCGCGCTACAAGCGCATCCTGTGCATATTTCGGAACTCGCATAACTTCCAGCAGCTCACCGTCAATGCGATATCGCACGCGCAGATAGCTGAGCGACGGCTCGATATGAATATCACTGGCCCTCTTGCGGAATGCATCTTCCACAATCTTGTTGGCGAGCATAACCATAGGCGCGCTGTTCTCGGTCGCCTCTTCCTGCGAGAGCGCCGCCAGTTCAATATTTGTCCTGTATGTTTCGGCAACCCGGCTCAGAATGTTGCCAAGGCCTACTTCTTCGCGGGGGCTTTGCAGGCCTTTCTGCTCAGCCGATCCGCCTCCCGCAAAGAATCTGTCGACCGCGTCAAACAGGTCCGAGCCGGTCGTCATGACTATCTTTACGTCCTTCAGCGCGTAGCGGGCTCCGCGGTAATGACGCACCATTTCATCCAGCGCCATGACATCGCGCGGTTCTACCATGGCGACCGTCAGGGTTTCATTTTCGTATTTGAGCGGCAGGACTTTGTAGTTTTTTACATACGCAGGTTTAATCTGCTTCAGCAGCTCTGTCGAAAGCGGGTATGCACTGACTTTAATGAATTCATAGCCAAGATACGCGGCCTTGACCGCACAGAAATCGTTTTCCGGAATTCCGCTTTCAATAAGCAGCCGCTCGATGCTTTTGCGCTCGCGCACCGCCCGCGCCGCGAGATCCCGAAGACGATCCTTCGTAACAAGTCCCTGCCCGATAAGCAGCTCTTCAAAGCTCTGTCCCTTTTGTCTCGGTTCCGGAATGCTCATATGCGCGAAAAGATGAGAACGACGCGGCGAACCCGCCCGGTCCCGTCGAGATACGGAATCAGTTTTACCCGCAGAACATCAAAAAACACCTCAGACCTGAAGCCATATTCAAAAACATCGCTCAGCTTCACCCCAAACTCTGACTCGCGAAACTGGGGGAAAATCTCGAAAAAATCCTGCCCTGCCATTTCCGGCAGCGAAAAGCGTTGCCCGCTCATGATTCCGAGAAAACGATTTGCGGAGACTATCTGCCTGCTCGCATTAATAATGCAAATGCCTTCTTCAATATCGTCGATGATATACTCCCGAAGCTTCTTTTCTTTTTCAGCGGACTCATACAGCAGCGCATTGGTGACCGAGATGTTCAGAAGCCCCGCAAGAATGTCCAGAATCTCCTCATCGCAATCCCCAAATCCACCCGGTCGGTTTAGTGCCTGCATAATGGCAACCGGCCTGGCCTGACGCAGCGGAACCGGCATAACGAGCGTGCTTTTTGTGCGATAGCCGGTCTGCTGATCCCATCGCATGTCAAACGCGAGTTCGGGATCAACCTTCCGCAGCTCAGCAGAATCGTAGGCATCCTCAATGGCAATTAATTTTCCGGTAAGCGCAGAGTAGCCGGCGAGGCTTTGTTTTGACAGGGGAAGTCTAATTTCAACCAGCTCGCTTGCCTGAAGCACCTTGGTATAGAGCTGCCCGTTTTCGCGGTCGACAATATAAAGCGAACAGCGTTCCGCTCCAAGGATTGTTCTCGCCTCTGCGATGACCGACGTGAGGATATCATCGATTCTGAGCGTCGACAACATATTGCTCAGGACTCTGAAAAAATCTTGCGCGCTGAACGGCTGGACAGCCACTGGATTGATCCTTATGTATATTTAATTTTTTATTATACCAAACCATCTTCTGAAAAGCCTCTTGTTTCATGTGGTTGCAATGAACAGATCCGTGCCTTTTCTGGTATACTGAATAGCACGTGTAATCACACCGGCTTACCACACAGAACAGAACGCCCGCTTACTGCGCGCACCACGGAGGAAGATTGTGGAAAAACCTGTTTTCAATACTATTCCGGAAGCTCTCGAAGATATCGCCAACGGGAAGATGGTGATTCTCGTTGATGACGAGGATCGTGAAAATGAGGGAGATCTCTGCATGGCCGCTGAAAAAGTGACGCCTGATGCCATCAATTTCATGGCTAGGCACGGTCGTGGTCTTATCTGCCTTTCCCTCACCCCAAAGCGCGTTGAAGAGCTGAAGCTTCCGATGATGACCGACCAGAACAGTTCTTCATTCGGAACTGCATTTACCGTTTCCATCGAGGCTAAAAAGGGCGTCACGACCGGCATCTCGGCTCACGATCGTTTTGTGACGATTAAAACCGCCATCGATCCGAAGAGCGGTGCTGACGATCTCGCGCGGCCGGGGCATGTATTTCCGCTCCGAGCCAAGCCCGGCGGAGTTTTGCAGCGCGCAGGCCAGACCGAGGGTTCTGTGGATCTCGCCCGCCTCTCTGGGCTGAATCCGTCCGGCGTCATCTGTGAGATCATGAGCGATGACGGCACCATGGCCCGCGTGCCGGAATTGATGGAGTTCGCCAAGAAACATCAACTGAAAATTGTCACGGTGAAAGACCTCATTCACTATCGCATGCGCGCCGAACGTTTTGTCCGGCGCACCGCGTCAGTCAAGATGCCGACCCGGCATGGTCTGTTCACCGCCATTTCTTATGCTAACGCGGTCGACGATCAGATTCACCTTGCCCTGGTAAAGGGAGAGATTCTACCGGGAGACAAGGTGCTTGTGCGCGTTCATTCCGAGTGCCTCACCGGCGATGTCTTCGGCTCAAATCGCTGTGATTGCGGGTACCAGCTGCATCGTGCCAAGGAGGGCAAGGGCGTAGTTCTTTACATGCGGCAAGAGGGCCGAGGGATTGGGCTCGAAAATAAACTGAAGGCGTATGAACTGCAGGACAAAGGGCTCGATACGGTGGAAGCCAACCTGAAGCTCGGTTTCAAGTCGGACTTGCGTGATTATGGCGTGGGGGCCCAGATGTTGGTGGACCTCGGGGTCAGAAAGCTTCGCCTCATGACCAACAATCCG
>JBBIQQ010000037.1:0-17571 GCA_037442225.1 Nitrospirota bacterium | reverse complement strand
AGCGGATGGTTCTCGATCACCGGTCCGTAGGTGTCCACCGGGAACTCCGTGACATCTTCATCAAGAAAGATGACCGCATGCGGATTGCCCATCGAAACGAACGTTGCGTTGAAAATACGACCAATCGCCTCAACCGGATAATCAATGACCGGACCCGAGCACTGAAGACTCACCGGAATGCGCACCGGTTCGAGAATCGGCTCTCCCATATCAACCTTCACCATGTCGCCCGCCAGTTCAGGACGAATAATTCCTGCGAGTGTCTCGACATCGAGAACGGTCTTGTCCGAAATCTTCCGGTCCCAGATATATTTCGCGAAGCAGCGGATGCCGTTGCCGCACATCTCGACCTCGCTGCCGTCCGCATTGAAGATGAGCATCCTGAAATCAGCAATATCAGATGGATAAATGAGCAGCAGTTGATCGGCGCCGATGCCGAAGCGGCGATCGCAGTATTTGACTGCAAAAGCCTTCGGATCGGGCAGCGGATTCGCGCGGCAATCGAGCACGATGAAGTCGTTGCCGATGCCATGCATTTTGGTGAACGGGATCTTCATTATTTCTTAAACCGCGGAATGGTCTCTCCCTTCATGATATCTGCATATGTCTCGCGCTTGCGGATGAGGGCATATTCGGATCCTTTGACCATCACCTCAGCCACACGCGGACGGCTGTTGTACTGCGACGACATGGTGAAGCCGTATGCCCCTGCACTCATGACGGCAAGAAGCTCTCCCTGATTGACAGCCTGAATCTCGCGCTCCTTTGCGAGGAAGTCGCCAGATTCGCAGATTGGCCCGACGATATCTGCGACCATCTTCTTCCGACGGCACTTCACCACTGGCTGGATATGGTGATACGCGCCGTAAATTGACGGGCGGATGAGGTCATTCATTCCCGCGTCAATAACAATGAAATTCTTCTCCGGCGCTTTCTTGAGGTAGAGCGCCCTCGCAACCAGAATCCCCGCGTTGCCGACAATCGAACGCCCCGGCTCCATAACAAGGGTTAGCTTTCTCCCCTTCAGCAACGGCAGGATGTTTTTTGCCAGCACCGCAGGATCGGGCGGCGTCTCATCATTATAGGTGATGCCGAGGCCGCCGCCGATGTCGAGATGCGAAATCTGAATGCCCTGCGCGGCAAGCTCGTCAACCAGCAGAAGGATGCGCTTCAGGGCATCGACAAACGGGGACACCTTCGTGAGCTGTGAGCCGATGTGCTTGTGAATGCCGACTATCCAAATGTTTTTCAGCTTTGCTGCCAGGCGATAATGTTCAATCGCATCTTCAAACGGAATGCCGAACTTGTTCTTTTTCAGTCCTGTCGAAATATACGGATGCGTCTGCGGATCGACATCCGGATTCACGCGAAGCGCAATCGGGGCCACGGTCTTCATTAACCCGGCAATGCGGTCGATTTCAATCAGTTCCTGCTCGGACTCGACGTTGAACATCAGAATCCTGCTCTTCAGCGCAAGTCGGATCTCGTCTTCCTTCTTGCCGACCCCTGCATAGGCAATCTTGTTTGCCGCAATGCCTGCCTTCAGAGCGCGATACAGTTCCCCGCCCGAAACGACGTCGGCACCGCCGCCGAGGTCGCCGATGAGTTTTATAATCGCTGCGTTGGAGTTTGCCTTGAGCGCGTAGCAGACCACATGCGGAATGCTCTTGAACGCGCTCTCATATGCCTTAACATGGCGAACAAGAGTCTTGTGGCTATAAATATAAAGCGGGGTGCCGAACTCCTCTGCCAACTTGCTGACCGGCACGTCTTCTGCATGGAGTTCGCCCTTTCTGAACTCGAAAAAGTGCATGAAAACCTCTTTATCTGTTTGATTTTTTATCCATTTTTTTACCATAATAGTACAAAAAAGTCAAAGCGCGAACCTCTGCAGTTCCTTGAGCGACAACGGAAAGCGCCGGTCTGACATCCAAAATACCAATAAAACAGAGGAGTCGGCATGGGAAAGAATATTGTCCGGAAAATTTTTGACGCACATAAAGTTTACGGGGAGCTGACTCCCGGCGCACAGATTGGACTGAAGGTCGATCAGGTGCTGACGCAGGATGCGACCGGCACCATGACATGGCTTGAGTTCGAGGCCATCGGCATTGATCGCGTGCAGATCGAAACCGCTGTTTCCTATGTTGATCACAACATGCTCCAGTCCAATTTCATGAATGCTGACGACCATCAGTTCCTGCGCACTGCTGCAGCCAGATTCGGTGCATGGTTCTCGAAGCCGGGCAACGGCATCTGTCATCAGGTTCATCTTGAACGTTTCGCCGCGCCGGGCAAGATATGCCTTGGCACCGACAGCCACACGCCTACCGGCGGCGGCATTGGCATGATCGCCATCGGCGTCGGCGGTCTTGAAGCAGCGACGGTTATGGCTGGCGCGCCGCTCGAAATGTCGATGCCGAAGGTGCTGAAGGTGAATCTCACCGGCAGCCTCCGCAAGCCGCATATCACAGCTATGGATGTCATTCTCACGCTCCTGCAGAAGCTGACCGTCAAGGGAGGTGTCGGCAAAATCATCGAATACGGCGGCCCCGGCGTTACAACGCTCACAGTCACTGAACGCGCCACTATTACTAACATGGGCGCGGAGCTTGGCGCTACGACATCACTTTTCCCGAGCGATGAGAATACCCGGAAATTCCTCAAGGCCGAAGGCCGCGAGAAGGATTGGGTGGAGCTTGTCGCCGACGCTGATGCGGGCTACGACGAAGCGATTGACCTTGATCTCACCTCGATCGAGTCTATGGCCGCGCAGCCGCACAGCCCCGACAATGTTATTGCCATCCGCGAAATCGCGGGCAAAAAGGTCGAACAGGTCTGCATCGGCAGCTGCACCAACTCCTCGTATCCTGCCATGAAGACCGTTGCGCTTATGCTCAAGGGCAAGACGCTGCCGGAGTGGGTGAATCTGATGATTAATCCTGGCTCCAGGCAGGTGTACGAAATGCTCTCTCGCGAGAGGCTTGTTGCCGATATGATCTCTGCCGGCGCGCGCGTTCTGGAAGCATCATGCGGTCCATGCATCGGCATGGGCGCGGCTCCGGGGTCTGGTCAAGTTTCGATCCGTTCTTTCAACCGCAACTTCCCGGGCCGTTCCGGCACCAAGGACGCGCAGGTATACCTCACCAATCCGGTCGCCTGTGTTGTGATGGCGCTGAAGGGCGAGATTGTCGATCCTCGTGACGCCGGCTATGACGTGCCGGTAGTTGCGGAGCCGGAATCATTTATTATCAACGATAATCTGCTCATTCCTCCGAAGGCCGATGCAACAGATGTGATAATCATCAAGGGTCCGAACATCAAGGACGTGCCGGTGAAGGAACCGATGAAGGAAAGCATTACCGCCGAGGTGCTGCTCAAGACCGGCGACAATATCACAACCGACGACATCATGCCTGCAGGCTCCAGAGTTCTGCCGTTCCGCTCAAATATCCCGGCGATTTCGGAGTTCGTCTTCGAAAATATTGACAAGACCTTCAGCAGCCGCGCAGAGGCGGCCAAGGCCAAGGGCGGCGGCATAGTGGTCGGCGGCGAAAACTATGGCCAGGGATCTTCGCGCGAGCATGCCGCCATCGCGCCGATGCATCTCGGCGTTCAGGCTGTGCTGGTGAAGTCATTTGCCCGCATCCACCGTGCAAACCTGATTAATTTTGGCATCCTGCCCCTCCTTTTCGCGAACGAGTCTGATTACGGGCGAATCAATCAGGGCGACGTGGTTGCTATCAAGAATATTATGGCTGGAATCAAAGGAGACCAGTGGTACCAAGTTGAAAACAAGACGCAAGGGCTGACATTCGAGGTGATTTCAAACCTGAACGAACGCGAAATAAAACTCCTGCTGCAGGGAGGACTGCTCCGCTACACGAAGAAGCGGGCTCGGGTCAGCAAAGTTTAGCCTGAAATTGTCATGCAATCCCTGCAAGAACGATTACAGCCCGTATTGTTTTTTGTCAATCCGCTCACATGAAAAAAGAACTCTTTCACGGGCTGCCACTCGGCTGCTCTCTTTCTGAACTACCCGCCCAAGAGTACAGCGGGAGCCGGATACTCCCCGTGCTTCTGGCGACATGCAAGCAGCCGCTTCTTCTGCTCTTCGAGAACCTCAAAGAAAACATCAGGAGTATCAACAACCTGCGTGGTATAGAACTTCGTCACGCGCTGGATCTTCGAGAGATTTTCAGGAATGCGAATAGTGAACTGCTTTATATAATCCGCTTCGGCGTACTCCTTGCGAATCGTCTCAGCAAAGAGAATCTTTAGATCTGCATAGAGCGGAATATGACCGGTCGGGGTGGTAATTGCCTGAACTTCACCGTTCACACGAAGCTCCATCCACTTATACCAGACCGCTTTATCTTTCCGCTCGTTCAGCCATGCAGCATCTTTATCACGGAGGAAGTAGTTGACCGAAAAGATGCGCGGAATCTTTTTCAGCCCTTGTGCGAAGTCGAGGTTCATCTGAATATATTTACCGACCGTAACTGAAAGGAAATCAATATTCGCCATCGGATTGATCTCGCGCACACCTTCCTGTCCGAGCGTTGCCGCTGTGGTTTCTGATTCAAGAATCGCCCCCTTGGTGATTATGCCGTGCGTCCAGTCAAATGCTTCTTCGACAGGCACCCATGTGTCGGAATCCCTGCCACCGTAGACCAGTGCGCCAAGCTCAACACCTGCAGGATCATTGAGTCGGGAATCAGCATTGTCGAGCGACTCGATGCTGAGCGTAAAGCGGGCATTGGGATGGGAGCTCCGGACAGGCTTCCCTTGCGCGTCAGTTTTGCCCCGGTGCCAATAGCCCGAATGGTTGATGCCTCTCACCGGAGGTTCGCCTCCCTTCTCTATCCAGTGAACGCCGCCGTCTTCCTGTACGAGAATGTTGGAAAAGATCATTTCATTCTGGCTGTGCAGCGCCTTCCAAAGGAGCGGGTCGTTTGCCGGGTTGATGCCCTGGATGATACCGAACATGCCGCGCTCCGCATTGACCGCACGGGCGACGCCCTCGATATTTCTGATATAGGCGATATCGTCGCCGACTATGCTTTCGCCTTCGAGCATTGCGGTGGAGGTTTTGCCGCACATGGAAGGATATGCGCCCATGAAGTAGGTCTTCCGGTTTTTTGGGCCCCGAACGCCGAGCACCAGCATATGTTCGGTAAGCCACCCTTCCCTTGATGCCTGCAGGATGGCGAAGCGCATGGCGAGCTTCTTCAGCCCGATGGAGTTGCCGCCGTATTGTGTGTTGGTGCTATAAACCGTATTGTGATAGAGATCGATATAGACGCGGCGCTTGTCGAGGTTCTTGCAGACCTTTCGCTCGTCCAGTTCTCCCTGCGAATGCACAAAACGATAAAAATCCTTGAGCGTTCCGGCCCGTTCGCGGTGGACAAACTCTTTATAGCCGGGACGGTACAGCAGGTATTCATTATGGACAACATAGCTTGAATCGGTAATCTGAACGCACGGTATCGTAAAAGCGGAATTTGCCGGGCCGAGACAGTAGAACGACACATACATCTCACGGCCGGTCATGATCCCTTTCAGGATTTCATGCACCTCGGCATAAGCGGCTTCGCGCTCTTTCGTGTCGATTGCTGAGCCGAGGGTTTCGCCAGCGGGCAAAAGGATTGCGGTATTCTTCTTGTCGCGCCCCTGGTCGCCGAACGCGTCAAAGTGATAGGTATGACCAGGGATAGCAAGCTTTCCCTCTTCACCATTTTTGAGAGCTGCCTGACGGATATACTCCATCGCCTCGGGAGAATCGTCGTTGACAAAGACGCTTGAAGGATTGCACAACTCGATATATCGGGCTAGAAATTCATGGAACTGAAGACTCTGAATTTCATGAAGACGTTGGTGAGATTGCTCGTCAAGACGACTGACGAGGACAGCTTCCGAATTGTCCATGCAGGACCCCCATGAATAAATTTTAAATTTATATATTACCATACACGCTTCGCAACAATTGAATACTATACTCGTTGGATTGGATCGGGCCGCACCGCATTTTTAGGCGCAAAAAAGGGCGTGCAATCTGCCGGGCATATCAGGTAGAATAGTGACCATTAATGATTAAAAAAGTTCTGATAGCGAACAGGGGAGAGATAGCGCTCCGCATCATCCGGGCATGCAAGGAGCTCGGCATTCAGACAGTTGCGATTTATTCCGAGGCCGACTCGGTCACGAGATATGTCCGGAAAGCTGATGAGGCGTATCTTGTTGGTCCGGGGCCAGTGAGCGGGTACCTCAATATTTACGGCATCCTTGAGCTTGCCAAAAGCACGGGAGCGGACGCAATTCATCCTGGATACGGATTTCTGTCGGAAAATGCCGAATTTGCCCGTGCGTGTGCCGAAGCCGGCATTACCTTTATCGGTCCGAAGCCATCCGCCATCAGGGACATGGGGCTGAAGATCGAAGCGCGGGAGCGGACCAGCAGGGCAGGCATCCCGGTCATTCCGGGTTCTGCGGCGTTGTCTAACGTCGAGGAGGCAACATCATTTGCCGATACCATAGGGTATCCGGTCATGCTGAAGGCGTCTGCAGGCGGCGGCGGCCGCGGTCTGCGCATTTGCCGGAACAGCGACGATGTTCGCCGTCAAATGCCGATTGCTCAGTCCGAAGCCCGGAAAGCTTTCGCGAATGACAGCATATTTGTTGAAAAATACCTTGACCAACCACATCATATTGAGTTCCAGATTGTTGCCGACAAACACGGCAACATCGTTCACCTTGCCGAGCGAGACTGTTCGATTCAGCGACGCCACCAGAAACTGGTGGAAATTGCGCCGTCGCTCATTCTCGACGAAGCATTACGGCAGCGCATGGGAGAAGCGGCCATAGCGGCAGCCCGTTCCGTTGGGTATGACAGCGTGGGAACGGTCGAATTTCTGGTCGACGAGCACCGGAACTTCTATTTCCTTGAGATGAACACCCGCATACAGGTCGAACATACCATTACCGAAGAGATTACCGGCATCGACCTCGTGCAGGCGATGATCCGCATTGCTGCTGGCGAGAAACTCTGGTTCAATCAGAAGGATGTTCAGTTGCGGGGATTTGCCATCCAGTGGCGCATCAATGCGGAGGATCCGCTGAACGACTTCATGCCCGCTACCGGAAAGATTACCGAGTATCAGTCCCCGGGCGGATATGGCGTCCGGCTTGACGGAAATGCCTATCGAGGGTACACAGTGCCGCCCTATTATGACTCAATGCTCGCCAAGCTGATTGTGCGCGGGGCAACGTGGGACGAAGTCGTCAGCCGTGCCCAGCGCTGCCTGGATGAGTATCTTGTTCGGGGCATCAAAACCACCATTCCTTTTTACCGCAACATCGTCAAAGACGAGGTATTCCGGAGCGGCGATTTCAGCACATCATATATTGAAGATCGCTTTGAACACCTTGCGTACCAGCGGGAGCGGGACAAGATATACATCGTCTGCGCGGTTGCCGCAGCCATTGTTGCCAACAGCAAACTGTAAACGCACTGAGATATTTTAAAGAGAGGGAGACCATGGGCGGAAAACCGATAAAAATAATGGACACCACATTCCGGGATGCCCACCAGAGCCTTCTGGCAACCCGCATGCGCATTGAAGACCTGCTGCCCATTGCGGAAAAGATGGACTCGGTCGGTTTCTGGTCGCTTGAGGTATGGGGCGGCGCTACGTTTGACACCTGTATTCGCTTCCTCCGTGAAGATCCATGGGAACGTCTCCGTGAGTTAAAGAAACATATCCCCAAAACACCCTTGCAGATGCTGCTCCGCGGCCAGAATGTGGTCGGGTACCGGCATTACGCCGATGATGTTGTTGAGGCGTTTGTCGCCAAGATGATCGAAAACGGCATCAACGTCGTCCGGATTTTCGATGCCCTGAACGACTTTCGAAACATCAAAACATCAATAAAAGCTACCCTGAAATACGGCGGCAAGGTCGAGGCGGCTTTCTGCTATACGCTCGGGCCAATCTATACGAATGACTTTTTTGTTGAGCTTGCGCTGAAGCTCGAAGACATGGGCACGGACACCGTCTGCATTAAGGATATGGCGGGACTGCTCTCGCCTCTCGACGCTTATGATCTTGTTTCAAAGCTGAAAGCCAGGATTTCTGTTCCTATTCATTTGCATACCCATGACACAAGCGGCATGTCGGTAGCAACCGTGCTGAAGGCTATCGAGGCAGGCGTTGATATCGTCGACACCGCTATTTCATCAATGGCTTCAGGCACCAGCCAGCCAGCGCTCGAAACGATTTGCAACATTCTTCGCGGGACACAATATGATCCTGCGTTTGATTTCCTTACGCTAGATCAGATTAACGACCATTTCAAGGTGGTGCGGAAAAACTACGCGCACCTCGAGAGCGAATTTACCGGCATCGATCCAAAAGCGGTCATCTATCAGGTGCCGGGGGGCATGATATCGAACCTCGCGAATCAACTCAAGGAACAGAACGCCCTTCACCGCATGGGCGAGGTTATGAACGAGGTTCCGGTTGTCCGCGAAGACTTCGGGTTTCCGCCGCTTGTAACCCCGTCGAGCCAGATTGTCGGCACACAGGCGACACTGAATGTGCTGACAGGTGAGCGTTACAAGGTCGTCACAAGCGAAACGCGCAACTACCTGAAGGGACTTTATGGCAAGCCGCCCGCTCCGGTCAATGCTGATGTCCAGAAAAAAGTTCTCGGGGATGAAGAAATCATAACGGGCCGGCCGGCTGATTTGATTGCGCCGGAAATGCCGAAGGCTCGGGAAGAGCTTGGAGACAAGGCACGCAGTGACGAAGATGTTATCTCTTTCGCACTTTTCCCTAAAATTTTTCTTGAGTTTGCCGAGCTGAGGGAAAAAGGGTTTCCATCTGAGATTCCAAAGGAAAAGCCGGCTGCCGCCGCAGCATCTGCTGCAGACAGCGGCGCTCCTCTGGCGCCGTCTGAGTTCATGATTAGCGTGCATGGCGAGGCCTTTCATGTGAAGGTCGGCGGCAAGGGCCATAAATCTGAAGGCAAGCGCCCCTACTTCCTCTACGTCGACAACTCGCTCGTTGAAGTATTGGTAGAGCCGCTCGTCGAGGTATTGCCAAGTGAAGAAGGCATTGTCGACACGAAGAAAGCAAGCGGCAGCTCCAAGCGCCCGAAAGCCGAAGCTCCGGGAGATATAACCACTGCGATGCCGGGCAATGTTGTGAAGATAAAGGTGCAGAAGGGCGATACTGTGAAAGAAGGCGACACAATACTCATCGTCGAGGCGATGAAGATGGAGAATGAAATTCACACCCCGGTAGCTGGAACAGTCGAAGAGATTTACGTTGCCGAAGGAGACATCGTCAACCCTGACGAAGTGCTGGTTCGTCTCCGGTAAATATAGAGCGTGGGCACTGAAGAAATCATCCAGCGCATTGCGGTATCCGCACTGCCGATTCTGATAGCGATCACCTTTCATGAAGTGGCTCACGGCTTCGCCGCATACAAGCTGGGAGATCCTACCGCAAAAATGATGGGGCGTCTGACGCTCAATCCCCTTTCGCACATAGACCCGTGGGGAACCATCCTGATGCCAGGGCTGCTTCTGGTGCTGACTAACGGGCAGTTCGTCTTTGGCTATGCTAAGCCCGTCCCGATTAATCCGAACAACTTCAGGCACCCTCGCCGCGACATGGCAATTTCCGCTGCAGCAGGACCGGTTACCAATTTAATCATAGCCTTCATCTGCCTGATTCTACTGAAAGTGGTTTCTGCGGGAACATTGGCAGCCGGAAGTGCAGCCTCCGTGATCATGACCCCGCTTGCGCTTATGCTGAAGGCTGGCGTCGTTATGAATGTTGTCCTTGCAGCGTTCAATCTGCTCCCGATTCCGCCGCTCGACGGCGGTAGGATCTTGATGGGCTTTCTTCCATGGCAGCACGCCGCGGCGTTTGAAAAGATCGAGCCTTACGGCTTCTTTATTGTGCTCGCCCTTGTGGCAACCGGCATGTCTGACTATGTCGTTGTGACAATCATCAAGGCTATTCTGATGATTTTCAGTCTCATCTAACGAGGTTTTTTGTGACGAGAGAACGCGTACTCAGCGGCATGCAACCAAGCGGCAAGCTGCATCTCGGCAATCTGGTCGGGGCGCTCGCCAACTGGGTTACGCTGCAGGACAAATATGACTGCTTCTATTTTATTGCCGACTGGCATGCGCTGACCACCGGATACGCGCATCCGGAAGCTATCCGGGCAAGCACGAATGATCTGCTGGTCAATTTTATCGCTGCAGGGCTCGACCCCGAAAAATCCACGATCTTTATCCAGTCGATGGTGCCACAGCATGCGGAGCTGCATCTTCTGCTTTCGATGATTACTCCGCTTGGCTGGCTGGAGCGGGTGCCTACGTATAAGGAAAAGCAGGAAAACCTTGAGGAACGGGATCTCGCAATGTACGGGTTTCTCGGCTATCCGGTTCTGCAGACGGCGGATATCGTCATTTATAAAGCAAGACACATTCCGGTCGGCATTGATCAGATGCCGCACCTTGAACTTTCGCGTGAAATTGCGCGGCGCTTTAACCACATCTACAAGCAGGATATTTTCCCGGATCCCGAAGGGTTGCTCACGCAGTTCCCGAAAGTAACAGGGCTCGATGGCCGCAAAATGTCGAAAAGTTATGACAATGCGATTTACCTTTCCGACTCGGCTGTTCAGGTAGAGCATAAGATCCTTCGCACCATGAAAACCGATCCAGCACGCATGCGGCGGACGGACAAGGGAGAGCCGGAGCAGTCGCCTGTTTATCAGCTTCATAAGATATATTCCTCGCCTGAGGAATTGGCCGAAATTGCTGAAGGCTGCCGCTCCGCCGGAATCGGCTGCATCGACTGCAAGAAGATACTGGTCAGGAATGTACAACTTGCGCTGAACCCAGTATGGGAAAAACGGAACGAACTCATCAGCAATCCGGATCGCCTCTATGAACTTGCCTGCCTCGGCTCCAAGAAAGCTGCAAAGATAGCCGAGGCAACCATGGAAGAGGTCAGACATGCGATGGGGCTCCGTTAGGGTTGCCATGAGATGCCTGACTTCATCAATACGCATAGGCAGGGCGATCACGCTCGGCCTTTTCTTTTTCTGCACTCTTTCCTTTGCCTCCCATGTGGAGGCATGCACACTATGGGCTGCCACCGGACAATCAGTCGATGGGAACGGCACGCTCATCGCAAAGAATCGGGACTGGACGCCTGATCATGGCCAGGAACTGCTTGTCCTTCGCCCAAAAGCCGGGTATGCCTCTCTTGTTCTTATTGCAACCGGCGGAGATGAACCAGGAGCGAAAGCCGGCGTCAATGAGAAGGGACTTGTTATTGTCAGCGCAACCGCAAGTCAGCTTTCGCGCGAAGAAAGAAACCGGGCACAGCAGAAGCATGGCCTGACAAAAACTCTTCTCGCCGAATGCGCATCTGTTGCTGATGTTCTGAATCGGCTCAATCAGTTTCGCCGCCCCGTATTTTATCTGGTCGGAGACAAGAACACTATTGCCAGTATTGAAGTAGCTCCTGACGGGCGGGTGCATGTCGAGCGCAGAACTACCGGGACGCTCGCACATACGAACCATTATCTGGCGGCTGATGCGCGGGGAGTGGAAAGATTGCCCTCTGCAAGCAGCACGATCCGGCTTAAGCAGATCGAACAGCTTCTGAGAGAACAGAATCGTCCTTTTTCTCTCGATGCTTTTATCCGGCTCAGCGAAGACAAAAGCAACGGCCCCGACGACAGCATCTGGCGCACCGGAAGCATCCCGAAAAAAAAGAGAACCCTTGCCTCATGGATTGTCCGGATACCGCAAAACGGGACGCCTGAACTCTATCTGAAAACGGCTGATCCTGGCCATAGCGAACGAATATGCTGGCTATCGGCAGATGACGCATTTTCAGCCGGCCGCAATCGCATCTCCTTGGACGGCAATCTCTGCAGAGCAAAGGCTGCGGACCGGTGAGCGGGGGAATTTTCACCAGAGCACATCTGTTGCTGATAGTGTCAATTGTTTTTACGCTCGCATCCACGTCCTCGACCCTTGCCACTGAGTCTGCAGTTGAACGCTTTTTCTGGATAGGCAGCGGCAATCTACACATCAAGAGCCTGCGCAGCGGCGAAGAAGCTCGCGTTTCTCTGCTGAACCGTGACGGCTCGCTGAATGACTCTGCTTTCTCTGAAATTGATCGTGTCTTCGGGTTCCCGACACAAGAAAAAGGTGAACACATATCACCGCGAATGCTTTTCATGCTCAGCTACTTCTCGGATCTGGTCGCGCCGGGTCAGCTCATTTATCTCGAATCCGGCTACCGCAGCCCTGAATATAACAGCACTATCAGAAACAAAGGGGCAAATGCTGCCCGGACCAGCAGCCATATTGACGGCATGGCACTGGACTTCTGGATTGAGGGGGTTGACGGCAAGGAACTCTGGGAACTAATTCGGAGCAAAAACTGCTGCGGGGTTGGACACTATGGCGGAAAGACAGTTCACCTGGACTCTGGACGGCCGCGATTCTGGGAGGCGGCCACATCGGGAACGCGGACAAAAGAACCTGATTATAACCGTCATGTTTATATTTCTTCAGACTTTGACCGCTACAGGCCGGGGGACGCCATTCGCATATCAATCTCGGGAGCGAGCGATTTCAGATTCGGCGTCAGGCCCGCAATTGCTTTTTACAGTTCAGCAGATGCTGAAGTTATGGCTGCCAAGGCGCTTTTAAAGAAGATCCCCGATTCAGACTGCTTCATGATCCAGGATCGCAAAAAATCTCGCTTCCTTTTTGCCGATATCCCGTCAGACATGCCGAAGGGCTGGTATCGAATGAAGGTGGAGTTCTGCGCACGTCCGTTTGAACAGATGCCCGAACAGGTTTTTTCAAACATTATCGAGGTGACCAGGTAGTCTCTCATGCGTTGCTTTGCGCTTCAGCCTTGTCCGCAGCTATCCTGAACCTCTCCGCCACCACCGTATCCATAACCATCTGCGTCAGATGATATGCAATGCCCGGAATAAGCGCCATCGGATAGTGGACTGCGAAATAACCAGCCCAGACAAGGTACGAAACGGTCAGCGTCTTTTGAGACGCATGAATCGTGAATGCGACTGTCGATGCACGATCAAGCCCGATGCCCTTTGAAATCCCGAAGTTCATGGCCAGCACCAGAGAGTGCAGGACTATCATAAAAACAATCACGAGAATAACTGACATACCTGCCTGGAGAACGCGGTCTGTGGAACTGGCAACCGCGTTAAATATGATAAGAAGAACAACGCATTGCTGGAAAATCGAGAACAGCTTTTTGTACGGAGGCAGCCGCTCTTTCACAAACGGACGGATAATCTGGCCGAGCACTGTCGGAACGAGAACGGTAATAAGCAGGCCGGAGAGCATCTTCAAGACCGGCAATTCAATATTTGTGCCGATGCTCACCATCAGGCTCAGCGAAACCGGAATTGTGAAAATAGCGAGAAAATTGCCGAGCACGCAGATAAAGAGCGACAGCGGCACATTGCCGCGCCCAATCGCGGTCATGACCGTACCTGAGGCAACGGTCACCGGTGCGGTTGCTAATATGCAGACACCGATGACAAACTCCGGCGACAGTGCCATGTGCGCCAACCCCCATGCGAGCGCCGGAAACAGCAGAAGAGATGAGAACATCGCCGCAACGGGAGCCTTGAACTGTCGCAGATGACCGCCGATGCTTGATGTCTCCAATGTCAGGCCGGTCACGAAAAAGGCTAAAAAGATGCCTATGTTCAGAATGCCATATTCCCGCACCCATCTGCCGAGATCTGGAAGTGTGTATGCAAGAAAAATCATCGCCGCAATGCCGGCAAAAAACCAGTGCTTCTTCAAAGATGCCATGGATCTCTATCCTCCAGAAATAAAACAGCGAATCATCTGATGTTTGATAACTGAATAGTATCAGCAAAATATGGACTTTTTAGCAACACTCCATCCCAGAATCCAAATACTAACAGTAGTTTGAACCCTCATCAGGTTCAGGTCAGGATAGCGGAAATAGACTGATGCTATCACCCCTGCGCGCCAAGCCGCCGCACTGGCCCTTCTAAAATAGTAAACCCGCAGGCAGTCAGATGCTCCAGTACATTCGCGAGCGGCGTTCGGGTAATGAAACAGAGGTCTGCGGAACCTGGTGCCGGCTGCGAGGCTTTCGGCTCAGACTCACTGCCCTGCTCATGCAGATTGATTTTTTGGCTGCCGAAAACAAGCACCTTGCGGCCATTTCCGAAAATGACCACTCCCATGCCGAGAACGTCCCGATAAAAAACCGTTGTTGCCTAAATATCCTTCACGCTCAGGACCAGATGGTCCAATCTGTCGATATTCAAATCATCCTCCCGAGCAGAATGAATTCATGTCGCCTGTTTTCTCTTGCTTTAAAATACAATAGTGCGCCATGTGCTTCTTTATCGCTTTGTATGCCATAATGACGGCATTCTTGATATCATAGAAGACAGCGGAGAAGACAATGAGCTATGCGGATCACATAAAACATCTTGCCGAAGCCGACAAACAGTATATCTGGCATCCGTTTACCCAAATGCAGGATTGGGTCAGGGAAGACCCCGTCGTCATCACTGAAGGCCGCGACTGTTTTCTGAAGGCAGCGGACGGACGCTGGTATCTGGACGGGGTTTCGTCGCTCTGGGTGAACATTCACGGACATAGGCGCAAGGAGATTGATGATGCTGTAAAGGCGCAACTCGACAAGATTGCACATACGACACTGCTTGGTCTTGGCAATCAGCCATCAATTGAATTAGCCGAAGGGTTAATTCAGCTTACTGATGAAAGGTTTGCCGGGTTGTCGCCAAGACTCTCAAAAGCCTTTTATTCCGATAACGGCTCGACCGCGGTTGAAGCAGCCCTGAAGATGGCCTTTCAGTACTGGATTCACAAGGGCAGACCCAGGAAGCGGCAGTTTGTCGGAATTAAAAACGGCTATCATGGCGACACGGTCGGAGCAATGAGCGTCGGCAGTGTTGATATTTTTCACGCTACGTTCGGCCCGCTTTTCTTCCAGGCATTGAAAACCCCATCGCCCTATTGCTATCGCTGCGAACTGAAACGTGAACCTTCTGAATGCCGCATGGCATGTCTCAGCTCTCTGAAAGACATTCTGAATGCTCATGCCGACGACATTGCCGCAATCATTCTTGAGCCGATTGTGCAGGCCGCAGGCGGGATGATTGTTTGGCCGGACGGCTATCTGGAAGGCGTCAGAGAACTGTGCGACACGTTCGATACGCTGCTTATCGCCGATGAGGTTGCGACGGGGTTCGGTCGAACCGGAAAAATGTTTGCGTGCGAGCATGAGCAGGTTGTGCCTGATATCATGTGCATTTCCAAAGGCATCACCAACGGCTACATGCCTTTGGCTGTGACGCTTGCAACGGATTCTGTCTATGAAGCATTTCTCGGCACATTCAGCGAGCTGAAAACATTCTTCCATGGTCATTCCTATACCGGCAACCCGCTTGCCTGTGCTGCGGCTATCGCAAGTCTCGGAATATTCTCATCGGACAGGACGCTGGAGGCTCTGCAAGGGAAGATTGCTCTTGCCTCCGAAGCGCTGCTGGACATCGCCACACTTGAACATGTCGGCAATGTGCGCAACAAAGGGCTTATGATCGGAATAGAACTTGTGCAAGATAAGACAACGAAAGAGCCTTATTCGTGGGAGTCGAAAATTGGCTGGCAGGTGGCATACAAGGCAAGGGAAGAGTCAGTCATTATTCGGCCGCTTGGCAATGTCATTGTGGTGATGCCGCCTCTTGCAATCAGCGTTGAAAACCTTGCCCACTTGATGAATGTTATAAAAAAATCTATAATTGCTGTAACGATATGAGAGTAAGGAGGGCGTATGACAGTTCAAGGCAGCATATCCGGCATGGTGAAAAGCCTGCTGTTGTTTGGGCTGGTATTGGTGCCGGCAATCCTGTATGCCGATAGCCGTTCAACCGATAAAACATACACTGTGAAAAAGGGGGATACTCTCTGGGGGATCTCCTCTGCAAAATTCAAAAATCCCTATCAATGGAAGCGCATCTGGAAAGCGAATTCGTTTATCAGAAATCCCCACTGGATTTATCCTGGACAGAAACTCATGCTGCCCGAAGGGGTTGGCGATGGCGATCTTGCTGGACGCGGAGACGGATCGATTCTCCGGGTAAAGCCGAAACCGGTGGCTCCTGATCCAATCCCCATACAGAAAGCTCACCTGCTTGCCGGCAAGCAGGACTTCCTTGCTATCGGATACATATCAACCTCACCTGCCGTGAAGTCCGGCAGGGTTTCTGGCATGAGCAAAGACAGGACAATCGTAGCAAACGGCGACCACATATACATTACAACTGACCATCCGGCAGAAATCGGCAAGCGTTTTTATATATACGCGACGCCGGAAGAAGTTAAGCATCCTGTTACAAACGAACGCGTCGGTGATCTGATTCGGATGAAGGGCATAGTCGAAGTTGTTCCGAAAGACAATGAAAGCACACGCGCGCTTGTTGTGGAAGCATGGGAGGAAATCAAGAAGGATGATGACCTCGGACCGCATGTCCCTGTTGAAGCTCCCTTCTTTGTCGGAACCCCTGGAAAGCCAGCTTTAACAGGGGTTGTTCTCAGGACGTTCCGCCAGAAAGACCTTGGCGGCACCTTTGAAGCTGTCCATATTGACAAGGGACTGCGTGATGGGCTGCGCATGGGAGATTTGGTCGATGTATTCTCTGCGCGGGAGCCGAAGGCATTCATTGGAACAATCCAGATCGTGAGTGTGACTGAAGGCACTGCGGCTGCAGTCGTGAAAAAAAGCAACAGTGAAATCCTCGTGGGAGATGCCGCGAGAAACTAGATTCAAACAAGAAAGCGGATGTCCCGAATAATCAGGACATCCGCTTTCCTAAGCTTTCTGCGAAGATCAGCTCGAGAGAATTTTTAAATATTTTAACCGGCTTGGATGTTTCAGCTTCCTGAGTGCCTTTGCCTCGATCTGCCGCACGCGTTCACGGGTGATCGAAAGATAACGACCCACCTCCTCAAGCGTATGGTCACGATCTACACCGATGCCAAAGCGCATTTTGATAACGGTTTCTTCTTTCGGTGCCAGAGATTCAAGCACCTTCTGAATCTGCTCTGATGTCTCGACTCGTTCAGCTTCATTATATGGCGACGGGCTCGTCTTGTCCCCGATAAAATCTTCCAGTTCAGTATCTTCATCTCCAATCGGCGTCTGCAGTGCAATCGGATCCTGAATGGCGCGGAACACTTCTTCTACCTTGCGGACAGGAACAACTAATTTTTTCGCAATCTCTTCGTTCACCGGTTCGCGGCCCAATTGCTGCGTTAGCTCACGCGCAGCCTTGGTCACACGATTGTAAAACTCCATCATATGAACTGGTACGCGGATAGTCTTTGTCTGGTCGATCAGCGCCCGCGTGATCGCCTGACGAATCCACCATGTAGCATAGGTGCTGAACTTGAAGCCCTTTTCATACTTGAACTTATCA
>JBBIQQ010000036.1:0-18395 GCA_037442225.1 Nitrospirota bacterium | reverse complement strand
GTTCTGAGCCAGGATCAAACTCTCATTTTAATCCTGTTTAATAACGAAAAAACTTCTAAAACGTAATGAACTTGGTTCCCCGGTTCATCACGCGCGTATTTAGCTGTTTTTCAAAGAGCGAGTTTTTATACTACATCTTCTAATTCAAACTTGTCAATACTTTTGAGGGAGCAATTGAAAAATATTTTTACTATGTTATTCCAAATCCCCGTTTTGCTTTACAGATAAAAAGAATATCTGCTATAACAGTTGTCATGCAGGGCGATTAGCTCAGTGGGAGAGCGCTTCCTTCACACGGAAGAGGTCGTGGGTTCGATACCCTCATCGCCTACCATTTTATCCTTTTGAGGATAACATTTTTAAGAGCCGCCGCGAAATTATCGCTTCGGCTTTTTCTTAATTCAGCACTACCCCGGCGTAATGTCGACTCAAAATATGCAGCTAATTGTCTTTATCGTTGACTCCTCGTGTCACAGTTCAAAGCTGACTTCCTGTATAATGTGCTTATCATGCAAAGAACGATTACTTTTATCAAAGACATTAGCGAACAGTTCACCGGAAAAGCATATCTGTACAAAATTGACCCTCCCGTTGAGTACCTGCTGAATCAGGAGAGTTCCGCGCTGACATCTTTCGTTGTGGCGTCAGCGCCGAAACTGCCTCTGCGTGATCCTCAGATATATCTGTTCCCGGCAGACGAGAGCGGCAAACTGCTCGACTGGACCGAACTCATGGATTGGAAAGGGACTGGCGACATTGACGCTGTCATGCGAGAATGGGCTGGAGCCCCTTCACACAAGATCGCCGTTAGGGAGTCATTATGAGACTGCAGGTTATTGATGCGGAGAAGTGTGTTGGCTGTCAGTGTTGCATGTTTGCATGCACCCGGATTCATAAGAGCGCGGGTCTTGGAAAATCGTGTATCGGCGTCAAGTCCGCCGGTGGGATGCAGCACGGCTTTATTCTGATCACCTGCAGAGCATGCGAAGATTCGCCCTGTGCCAGGGCCTGTCCAGAGGACGCCCTTGTGCTTCGCAAGGGAGGCGGTGTTCTGCTGAAAGTCGATAGGTGTACCGGATGCGGGATGTGCCGACCGGCGTGCATCCTTGGTGCCGTGTTCTGGGACGAGGAAAACAGCAAGCCGCTTGTTTGCTGGCACTGTGGCCACTGCGCAGAGCACTGCCCGTACGGTGTCATTGGCATCGAGAAAGCCAGGTCGACCGCGGAGGAACAGCATGCTGAAAAATGATCCTCTCGGATATGTTCTGTACATCAATCTTTCCAAAAAGAATTTCCGGATTGTTGACCGTTCCGACCTTTTCGAAAAATATATCGGGGGTGCCGGAGTTGCCTCTCAGTTGCTGCTGGAAGAGTGTCCGCAGGGCATTGATCCGCTCAGCCCTGACAACCCGATTATTCTTGCGATAGGTCCGCTGACCAGCCTGTATCCACTCGCATCGAAAACCGTTGCGATGTTCAAGTCGCCGCTAACCGGCAACCTTGGAGAGAGCCATGCCGGCGGGCGCAGTGCTGTTTCGATTCGCATGGCCGGGTATGGAGCCATCGTGATTACAGGCGTAAGTGAACGGCCATGCTACATTTCGGTGCAGGGAAACAAGGTTTACTTCCGCGATGCTTCAACCCTGTGGGGAATGGGAAAAAGCGCAACGGTCGGGAAAGTCATCCGCGCGCATGAGCCGTCTTCGGGCTTGCGCACGATTATGCGAATTGGCAGGGCAGGCGAGAAAATGATTCCTTATGCCTGCGTTACGACTGAAACATACCGGCATTTTGGGCGTCTCGGCCTCGGCGCGGTTTTCGGCAGCAAAAAGCTGAAAGCACTCGTTGTTTCAGGCAAACGCACGATTCCCGTGCTTGACCAAAAGCAGTATTCCGAGCTCTATGAATCCATCTTTAAAAACGCCATCGAGTCCCCGGTAACAATGAAGTATCACAAAATCGGCACCCCGGTAAACATTATCCCTCTCAATGAAGCATGCGGCCTGCCCACCAGGAATCTGCAGACTGCGCAGTTCGAGCATGCACATGCAATATCGGGTGAAGAGATCGCGAAGAACCATCTCGGCAAGAGGCTTGCATGCTCACACTGCCCGGTTGCCTGCATCCACATAGCAGCTATCCGGGAACCTTACGATGATGAGCCTTTTTTCTACAAGACATCGATGATCGGTTACGATTATGAACTCCTGTACGCAGTCGGTTCGATGCTCGGCGGCTCTGACGTTCCGGCAATGATGAAACTTATGGATACCATCGAGGCATACGGCCTTGACTGCATGAGTGCCGGCGTTGTGCTTGCCTGGGCAACTGAGGCCCTTGAAAAAGGTCTGATTTCGACGGAGCACACGGATGGCGTCAGCTTGACATGGGGAGATTATGAGGCATATCAGAAAGCGCTCGCCAGGACAGTGGAGCAACCGAATGATTTTTACGCGGCCCTCGCGAAGGGAGCTGATTTTGCATCCTCTGTTTATGGCGGGCAGGATTATGCCCTGACCTTCGGCAAAAACGAGATGCCAGGCTATCATACCGGCCCTGCAGCCCATATCGGATATCTTGCCGGGGCACGCCACAGCCATCTTGATGGCGGCGGATACGGCATCGACAGGAAACTGTCGGTGAATAAATCCATGACCGCAGAACAGGTTGCCGGTGAACTGTTAACGGAGGAACGCTGGAGGCAGATTCTTTCTTCTCTGGTAATCTGTTTCTTTGCGCGTGAAATCTACAAGCCTGATGTTGTCGTGGCAGCCTTGAAACTCTCCGGATTTAACTGTACTGAAGAATCGCTCCGCAAGCTTGGCGATGAGATTCATACCGCAAAATTCCGCTTCAAGTTGCGCGAGGGTTTTTCGTTTGATAATCTCCGCATTCCGAAGCGGATTTATGAAACACCCTGCACGGTCGGCGTGGTTGATGAGCATTTCGTGCAGGCTGCGTTAACTACAATGCGGAAAGACATCGAAATAAGGATACAGGCTTCTGAGGAGAGTGTTCAGTGGCGGCAAAAGCCTCTCTGAAAAGCTGCTTTCTGCAAAGGGTTGCTTCTCTCCTCAGACAATGTCATTGTCTTAATACAATCATGCCATGCAACCGTCCTGTCACGCCCTTGGCATGCCGGTACGAATAATACTTCTCAGGCCGGCAGCAGGTGCAGTCAGCCGTCTGCCAGATATTGTGCGCCCGGACTCCTGAAGAATATGCCTGAAGACGGTTTGCCAGCCTTAAATCAATATGGTATTTGCCGCCTCTCTCTGTAATATAGTCGCCCGCGCCGGTTCCCCTGGCAACTGCATCTACCACTTCAGGGCCGACTTCATAACAGCTCCCACAGATTGCAGGTCCGATTGCCACAAGAATATCCGATGGATTTGCATAAAAACGATCGCATATGACGGTCAGTGCTTTCCGGAGAATTCCTGATGCCGTGCTTCGCCATCCGGCATGCACCGCTCCGGCAATACGTCGCTTTGCGTCAAACAGCAGCAGCGGCACACAATCCGCGGTCTGCACGCCAATCAGCAATCCGGCTCGATTCGTCACGACCGCATCAGCTATACGCGGGGTGAGGTCCGTATCGACGACCTGCACCGCATCGGTATGCTTCTGCATGGGAAGATAGATGTTCTGCAGCCCCGAGCCGGCATATGACGCAAGCACCTTCATATCATCAGGAACATCCCTCGTCGTAAAAAAAGCGCTGACTGCATACCTCGACATATTTGCGGGGCGGATCAGAAAGTCACGCATCAGTTATGCATCCGATGCGCCGTTTTTCTGCAAGGCAAGAAATGCGTCCGGCAACGCGCCGATGAGTTCAGTTGCCAAAAGCGAATACTGTCCGAACTTGGCAACAGCAAGGTCTCCCGCCAGTCCGTGCAGATAGACGCCCAGCACGGCAGCATGAACGGGTTTGATCTTTTGCGCAAACAGGCCGGCAATGATGCCGGTCAGGACATCGCCCGCTCCGGCAGTCGCCATGCCAGCATTGCCTGTCGTATTCACAAATGCCTGTCCTTCGGCGGTTGCTGTGATCGTCGGAGCCCCCTTGGCGACCAGGCAGACGCCATGGGCTGACGCAAAGCGCATTGCTGAATCAATACGCGACATACCAACAGGCGTGGTTGGATCAAGCCTGCGAAGCTCGCCGGGATGTGGGGTGAGAATAAGCGGAGCTTGGGAATTGCGCAGTGCTCCAGACTGCCCGGCAAGCACGTTGAGACCGTCGGCATCAACCACCATAGGGACAGAAGATCGTGCGACAATCTCCCGGACCACAACTTGAATATCAGCGGATGAACCGAGACCCGGACCGACTGCAATGATATCAAATCTGCCGGGGCTCTGGCGCAGGATTTCATCAGCAGCACATGAAGCCAGCATGCCGTCCTTCGCACTAGGCAAGGGAAGCAGCATCTCTTCAGTGACACGACCCATGAAAACATCAAGCAAGTTCTCCGGCAGCCCAATAGTCACCAATCCCGCTCCGGCCCGCAGACATGCACGCGCTGTCATAAGGGCGGCGCCGGTCTTGCCTGGCGAACCGGCGACCACGAGCACATGGCCAAACATGTTTTTGTGGGCATGCGGCGGGCGCAATGGCAGCAGGAGAGAGACGCTTTCAGCAGTCACCGTCTCAGCGGCGATCCGGTGGTCATGCATGAGGGCTGGAGGAAACCCGATATCAGCAACCGAAAGACGACCAGTATGAGCCGCTCCCGGATGGAGAAAATGCCCCCGCTTGGGAAGCCCGAAGGCAATTGTTTGGTTTGCTTTGATAGCTATGCCTAAAACCTCTCCGGTATCCGCTGAAATGCCGGACGGGATATCTACGGAAACGACCGGAACTCCGGAGTCATTTACCAGGCGAACCAATTTCGCAAGAGATCCGGTCAACGGCTTGTTCAGGCCTGTGCCGAATAATGCGTCAAGGACAACCGCTTCGAGCAAATCATCAGGAGTAAGTTTCGCATGAAAAACAATCGGGACGCCAAACCTTTCGGCAATTTCTAATTGTGCCGCGCACCCATCCGAAAGATCAGCACGCCGAATCGCCATGCGAGCTGATACCCGGTATCCCCATGCGTGAAGATTTCGCGCGGCAACAAGCCCGTCGCCGCCGTTATTGCCGGCACCACAGAGAACAACGATTTTTTTCGAGGGATACTGTTCATTCAACTGCTCTGCGATCGCAAGCCCGGCTCGTTCCATGAGAACGGCAGCAGAGATTCCATACTGCCCGATAGTCTCGCGGTCTATGCGTTTCATTTCCTCTGCAGTTGCCAGTTTCATGCAAATAGCTAAGGTTGCTTGATATTCGTCTGCATATACCAAGGAGTTTCTGACGGTTTTTCGAAATTGCAAAGCTTGTAAATATTGTCAGCCACCTGCTGCGCGGTAAAGGGACGGATGAGGACTCCACTCACAATTTTCGTCTGGATAAGCTTGACAATGTCTTCTCTGGTGGTTCCCGTTGCCAGAATGAGCAGAATTTTGATGTCGTTATGCTCAGCCTTCATCTTCTGCGCCAGTTCTATGGTCGATTTGTCTCCCATCATGGAGTCGAGAATAAGCACGGAGCAGAAATGGCCTGCCGCAAAATGCTTTTCCAGTTCATTGGCTGAATCGAGATACTTTACGGCAAGAACCTTGTCGAACTCCTTTAACGACCAGTTGAGAGAGTTTACAATATCCCTCTGAACGCAGACAAAGACATGTTTCTTAGTCACGCAGCACCTCGATAATTGGATATCTGTTTCAGTTTACCACGTACTGACAGAGGATGCGCCAGGAACGATTCACTCATTCCGTATAAATTGCAGGCGCCCTTGCAAGTCATCAATAAACTGGCGCGCGGTACGGCCCGAATAGCTCCCGTGCGAAATCGACCACTGAAGCGCTTCTCCAACAAGTGCGTCATCACTCACCGGCAGTGCGCGCAAAAGCGCGTAGTTTCTGATGATCGTGAGGTATATGTCAGCATCAAATGTATAAAGACCTATTCGCAGGCCGAATCGGTCACTTAATGAAATCTTTTCTTCAAGAGTGTCAGACGGATGAAGTTCGCCGTCCTCCATGACCGGCAGATTGTCCGCTACTGTCTCCGGCATGAGATGCCGGCGGTTGGAAGTCGCGCAGATAATCATGTTCTGCGGCTTCAGTTCGAGGCCGCCTTCGAGCACTGCCTTCAACTGGCGATAGGAACCTTCATCCACATCATAAGAAAGGTCGTCACAAAAAACAATATACCTTTCTGGCCGCTCGCGAATGCTATCGCCAAGGTCTGGCAAATAGACAAGTGTATCCCGCGTCATTTCGATCATCCGCAATCCCCGGGATGAATATTCATTCAGCAGTGCCTTAACGGCAGACGATTTCCCGGTGCCGCGAGGACCATAGAGCAGAACATTGTTACACGGCAGCCCCTGGAGAAACTGCTCGGTATTCATGCAAAGTTTCTGCTTAAGGCGATCTATCCCCTGGAGTTCATCCAGCCGAATCGGGTCGGGGAAGAGAATTCCGCGCAACCGGGGCCGCCCAGCACCAGACTGAAAACGATAGGCGAGGTGCCCGTCAAGAACGACTGTGTCAATGTTCTGAGAAAGCGCATCCTCTATTCTCTTTAACTGCTCTGCGATCAGTCGCAATTCCTTCTTCACTTGCATTCTCCCGGAGTTTCAGAAGCAGGGTATGTCTCAACAATATATGCTCGGATTTCAAAGTATGCCACGGGATAGATTGGATCATTAGTGATAATATCGATTGACTTCACTACTGGCCCCATTCTCCCGTGTGTTTCCAGACGTGCTATCACGGCTCCGGCTTCTCCCGGCTTTAACTGGCTGGACCCAACCAGTCGGCCAACCATGCCTCACGTTGAAGCTACTTTGCGGATAATGAGAATCTGTCCTCCGCCATTCCGGAAGGAAAAAATGTGTTCCAATACAGGTCCCGCCGCGACTCTGCCAAAATCATGCACATCCTCAGTTGGGAGTATTTTGGGCGGAGCTGCGCCGGCAAACAGTGGAGCGATTATAATAAACAGAAACACTGATAAAACCGTTTTCATCAATCCATTAAAACAGCAAAGAGCATTGCCCGCTGGGGCAATGCTCTCGTCGTATTCGTCACTTGCACTTTGGCTGACCATCCCGGCCTTTTAAATCAGGGATTCAGGACGGGAGTCCCAGCCTCGGCAACACAAATTTCTGAAGAACAACCCATAGCACAATCAGAACGCCGACTACTATGAGGTCATTCACTCTTTGTTCCTTTTTTCCGCCGGCTTCTTGGTCGCAGCGGCTGACTTCTTTGCCTTTGTCTCTTTCTTCTCTGTCTTGACCTCGCCCTTCTTTTCAGCTATCGGCGCGATCTTGGCCTTCCTTGTATCGTAATCGACAAATTCAATGATCGCCATCGGAGCGCTATCATTCACGCGCCGCCGCGTCTGGACAATGCGCAGATAACCGCCGTTTCTCTCGGTAAAGCGGGGCGCGATTTCCGCAAACAGTTTCGCAACGACGGTTCTGTTCGGAATATATGAAAAAACCATTCTCTTCGCGTGAAGATCGCCTTGCTTGCCAAAAGTGACGAGCTTTTCGGCCGTAGCCTTGATGGCCTTGGCACGCGCAACTGTTGTCTCTATGCGCTCGTATTCAAAAAGCGAGCTGATTAGCCCGCGAAAAAGTGCTTTTCTCTGGTTTGCAGTCCGGCCGAATTTACGGCCATAGACATTATGATTCATGGTTGTGCGTACCTCCTTACTTTTTACCGGCAGGAACGCCGTCTGATTCTATCCGCATGCCGAGAGACAAACCCATTGCATGGAGAATATCTTTAATCTCATTGAGCGAGCGGCGCCCGAAGTTCTTGGTTCTGAGCATCTCATTTTCAGTCCTCTGAACAAGATTGCCGATAGTTTTTATATTTGCGTTCTTCAGACAGTTAAAAGCACGCACCGAAAGCTCAAGCTCATCGATATTCTTCTGCAAATGGTCGCTCAGGGCTGCCGGAGACACTATGGCCGCTACGGCCCCCTGAGGTTCTTCAATGCTCTCCGGATCCTCCACAAAGATAAACAACTCAAGATGCTCGACAAGAATTGCCGCTGCATCACTGATTGCCTTTTCAGGTGATATGCTGCCATCGGTCCATACTTCCATCACAAGCCGGTCGTAGTCTGTAGCGCGGCCAACGCGGGCTTTTTCGACCCAGAAATTCACCTTTTTGATTGGGCTGAAGACCGAATCCATCGCAATAATGTCAATTGGCCCGCCCTCTTCCTTGTTCTGTTCGGTAGGCGCGTAACCTGTTCCGCGCTTGACGAAGATTTCCATTTCGACAGCGGCACCCTTGTCGACAGATGCAATGTACTGATCCTTGCTCAGGACATCGACAGCGCTGTCGGTCTGAATGTCTGCGCCGGTGATAGTATGCGGTCCTTTAACTTTGACCGTCACCGTCTTTCTGCCTTCGCTGTGCGAACGGAAACGCAGTTTTTTGACATTCAGGATTATATCAACAACATCTTCCTTCACCCCTTTTATCGCAGAAAACTCATGGAGCACTCCATCAATCCGAAGTCCGACAACCGCAGCTCCCTCGATGGACGAGAGCAGAATGCGGCGGAGCGAATTGCCGATCGTGGTACCAAATCCGCGCTCAAGCGGTTCGACCACCAGCTTTCCATAGGAATCGGTGAGCGAGTCAGCATCAAAGTTGATCTTTTTGGGGATCTGAAAGCCTTTTTTCACAAGATCCATTCTCAGGCCTCCTCTGCCTTCATGAACACAGTAATTTTTACCATGCCGCTTATTTCGAGTAGAGTTCGACGATCAACTGCTCCTGAACCGGCAACTGTATCTCTTCGCGGGTCGGAATCCTGACGAATTTGCCTTTCAGTCCCTGCGCATCAAACTCAATCCATTCAGGAGATCCGCGGTGCTCGGCAATCGCAAGGTTATCGGCAATAACCGCGCTTTCGCGGCTTGACTCCATGATCTTGACTTCATCGCCGGCACGAAGCAGAAACGACGGGATATCGACACGACGACCATTCACCTGGAAGTGCCCATGTCGAACCAACTGGCGGGCTTGACGACGATTTGCGCCGAAGCCCATGCGGTATACGACATTGTCAAGGCGGCGCTCAAGAAGCTGCAGCAGGACTTCACCGGTAATGCCTTTCATGCGGACAGCCTCCTCAAAATAAAGGCGAAACTGCCGTTCCATGATACCGTAAATCCTTCTGACTTTCTGTTTTTCACGAAGCTGAATGCCGTAATCTGACAACTTGCCACGGCCCTGGCCGTGCTGACCCGGAGGATACTTCCTCCGCTCAATGCCGCACTTCTCCGTAGTGCATCTGATTCCTTTCAGGAAGAGCTTTTCGCCTTCACGCCTGCAGAGCCTGCAGAGAGGCCCGGTATATCTCGCCATCTTAGACTCTCCTCCTTTTCGGGGGTCTGCAGCCGTTATGCGGCACGGGGGTGACGTCCTTGATCATTGTTATCTCCAGCCCGGTTGCCTGCAGGGCGCGGATTGCAGTTTCTCGACCTGCGCCAGGACCCTTGACGAACACATCGACCTGCTTAAGACCCATTTCCATTGCCTTCTTAGCGGCGGCTTCAGAAGCCATCTGTGCTGCAAACGGCGTTCCCTTGCGTGATCCTTTAAAGCCAAGGCTGCCCGCGCTCGACCACGCGATTACTGCGCCGTTAGCGTCAGTGATTGTAACAATTGTGTTGTTAAACGTCGTCTGGATGTGCGCCGCACCGACGGGGATATGTTTTTTAACCTTTTTTCCGGTTCTCTTTTTCTGCGCCATCTATGGATAATCCTCCTTGTTACTTTTTCTTGATGACAAGCTTTCTCGGCCCCTTGCGGGTACGAGCGTTTGTCTTCGTACGCTGTCCATGAACCGGCAGGCGCGCCTGGTGACGTTGACCCCGATAGCAGCCGATTTCATTGAGGCGCTTGATATGCAGAGCAATTTCGCGCCGGAGGTCACCCTCTACCTTGCAATCACGATCAATCAGTGTTCTGATTTTAACGATAGCTTCGTCGGTGAGATCCTTGACCCGGATGTTCGGATCGATGCCTGCTTCAGCCAGGATTTTGTTCGACACCGGACGACCGATGCCAAAGATACGGGTAAGCCCGATCTCGACTCGCTCGCTTTTGGGAAGATCTACACCTGCAATTCTTGCCATATAAGCTCCTTGACACTCTAAATTATCTGTTTGTTCAGCGTCTCCCGCAAAGACCTACCCCTGGCGCTGCTTGTGGCGAAGATTCTCGCACAGCACCCTGATTACGCCTTTGCGTTTCACGATCTTGCACTTTGCACAAATCTGTTTTACCGAAGGTCTGACCTTCATAAATACTATCCTCCTTGCACAACACGACAGTACTCCATACGCCGCGTGCATGGGTACTGTAAAAATTTATTTGAATCTATACGTAATCCGGCCCTTGGTAAGATCGTATGGTGATAGTTCGATCGTAACCTTATCGCCTGGTAGAATTTTGATAAAATGCATACGCATCTTGCCGGAAACATACGCAAGAATCTGCTGTCCGTTATCGAGCTGAACCCGGAACATCGCGTTCGGCAAGGGTTCGAGAATAGTCCCTTGGACTTCTATGTTGTCTTCTTTTGCCATGTAGAGTTTTTTAGTATACCGATGATTTTATAGTTTCGTCAATACGACAGGCCCGTTCTTTGTCACCGCAATGGTGTGCTCAAAATGCGCCGAAAGGCTTCCATCAGCAGTCACAGCGGTCCAGCCATCATGCATAATGACTATATCGGGCGACCCAGCATTCACCATTGGCTCAATTGCCAATGTCATCCCCTCTTTCAGGCGCGCTCCCTGCCCGGGACGGCCGTAGTTCGGCACCTGCGGCTCCTCATGAAGCTGACGTCCGATGCCGTGACCGACAAATGCCCGCACAACGTTAAACCCGTGCAATTCGACATGTTTTTGTATCGCTGCAGAAATGTCTGACACCCTGTTGCCAACTATTGCCCTTTCAATTCCCGCATGCAGAGACTGTTCGGTTACTGTACAAAGCTTTGCAGCCTCAGCGGAAACGGTGCCAACCGGTAGTGTTATCGCAGCATCACCATAAAAACCATCCAGCAGGATCCCGAGGTCAATACTCACCAAATCGCCATTGCGTATCTTGACCGAGCGTGAAGGAATTCCGTGGACGACCTCCGAATTCAATGAGATGCAAATGCTCGAGGGGTATCCCCGATAACCTTTAAATGCTGCTACGGCATTCCGTTTCTGTATATCACAGTCGACATAGGCTTCAACATCTGCGGTCGTCATGCCGGCAACAACATATATCCTCAGGCCTTCAAGAATCTCGGCAACAATGCGTCCAGCGCCACCGATCTTCCGCACTTCAGCATGAGATTTAATAACTATCACGCTTGCTGTCTGATATCCGTCTTATTTTCTGCCCCGGATCCGACCTTTTTTCAGAAAGCCTTCATAGGAGCGCGTTATAAGGTGCGATTCAATTTGCGAAACCGTATCAAGAGCAACGCCGACCGAGATGAGCAGAGACGTGCCTCCAAAGTAGAAAGGCACGTTAAACTGTTGAATCATAAGTTCTGGCATTACGCAGACGACCGAAAGATAACATGCTCCGATAAAGGTAAGTCGTGTAAGCACTTTGTATATGTACTCAGCCGTCTTCTGTCCCGGGCGGATACCGTAAATGAATCCGCCATTCTTCTGAAGATTCTCAGCAATATCCATCGGATTGTAAATAACCGCCGTATAAAAGAAACTGAAGAAGACGATCATTCCAACATAGGACGCTGTATAGAGCGAATGTCCCGGGGTAAGCAGCTTTGCGAACTCCTGCACCCATGGGATAGCTATAAACCCTGCCAGGGTTGCAGGAAACATGATGATCGACGACGCAAAAATTGGCGGAATAACTCCGGCCGTATTAATCTTGAGCGGCAGGTGCGTGCTCTGTCCACCGAACATCTTTCCACCAACCACTCGTTTTGCATACTGCACCGGTATTTTCCGTTGCCCGCGCTCAATAAAAACTATGCCAGCAACCGCTGCTACCATCACTATGAGCAACAGAATAACAAAGAAGACATTCAATTCACCTGCACGCACCAGATTAAATGTACTTGCAATTGCATTCGGGAACTGCGCCACGATGCCGGCAAAAATGATCAGCGAAATTCCGTTGCCAATACCGCGCTCCGTTATTTGCTCTCCCAACCACATAAGAAATGCCGTTCCCGACGTAAGGGTAATCATTGTCATAATTCGAAAAGCCCATCCGGGATTCTGAACGAACTGGCCGCCCGACATACCTTCAAGCCCAACGGCGATGCCAAAAGACTGGATAGCTGCAATAACAACAGTCGCGTACCGAGTATAGCGAACTATTTTTTTTCGTCCGGCATCGCCTTCCTTTGCAAGCTTGCCCAGAGCAGGAATAACGACGGTCAGGAGCTGAAAAATAATAGATGCGCTGATGTAAGGCATAATGACGAGTGCAAAAATGGTGAGGCGCGAAAGCGCTCCACCCGAAAACATGTCGAAAAAACCCATCATTGCGCCACCGTGGTCGAGCAGGAATTTGCTCAGAGCGGCACCGTCAATGCCGGGGGTCGGAATATGGGCTCCGATGCGATAGACGGCAAGAAGAGCCAGAGTGAACAACACCCGGCTCTTCAGTTCGGGAATTTTGAAAATATTGCGAATGCTCTCGAGAACTCTCAAGGCTACAGCTCCTCCGCCGTGCCGCCTGCGGCCATGATTTTTTCCTTTGCGGCGGCGCTGAACGCATGGGCCTGCACTTTAACCACCCGCCTCAGCTCTCCCGTGCCGAGAATCTTGAGACCGTCCTTAATATTCTTGACGATATTGTTGGCAATGAGCATCTCCGGGTCGATAATATCAACACCCAGACTTTCAATCGCAGAAAGGTTGAGAATCGCAAATTCCTTTTTAAAAGGTGCATTCGTGAATCCTCTCTTTGGCAGACGCCGCGCCAATGGAGTCTGACCGCCTTCAAAGGCAGGACCCTTTCCTGATCCGGCTCGCGCCTTTTGTCCCTTGTGCCCCTTTCCGCATGTTCTTCCGAGACCGGACCCCAGGCCTCTTCCGACACGGCGGGGCAAATGCTTGCTTCCTTCTGCAGGTTTCAGTTCATGTATCTTCATGCCTACCCTCTATATCCCTTATTCGTTGGTTTCTTCAGCAACGGGGGCTTCCCCCTCTGCTTTGCCGCGGAGCCGTTTTACCACATCAGGGTCTTTCAGGCTGGTCAGGCCGTTCAATGTTGCCTTCACCGTATTGAACGGATTATGACCGCCAAGCGCCTTCGCAACGATATCCTGAATTCCAGCCACCTCGAAGATGGCGCGAGCCGCGCCGCCGGCGATGATGCCGGTGCCCTTCGGGGCCGGGTTAATAACAACAGAATTGGAGCCGTACTTTCCAACAATACGGTGCGTCACTGTGGTCTCATTCATCGGAAATTTTACCAAGCGTTTCTTCGCCTGCTCTACCGCCTTGCGAATCGCCTCAGGGACTTCCGAGGCTTTGCCCTTTCCGATGCCGACTGTTCCAGCCTCATCTCCCACCACGACGAGCGCGCTGAAGGAAAACCTCCGACCACCTTTCACAACCTTGGCGACCCGGTTTATGAAAACAACTTTGTCTTTAAGATTCAGCCCTTCAGGGTCGATTCTTTCGGTCTTCACCACTCCTCCTTACAATTCCAGTCCGGCTTCCCTCGCGCCATCTGCGAGGGCTTTAATGCTGCCATGATACCGAAAGCCACTCCGGTCAAAAACAACCTTCGTGATGCCGGCGGCTTTTGCTTTTTCAGCAATGAGCTGGCCAACCTTCTTTGCCGAAGCTACGCCGCCGCGATTCTTCTTCGCTTCGGCAAATGCCTCATCCAGCGTCGAGGCGCCGGCAAGCGTAATCCCCTGAGAATCATCAATAATTTGCGCATATATGTTATTCAGGCTCCTGAAAACACTGAGCCGCGGCCTCTCCTGAGTTCCGGAGAGTTTCTTTCTGATCCGCGCCTGTCTTCTTTTTTTCGCCTCTGTCTTGAGCTGCACGAGAATCCTCCTTTATTTCTTGCCCGTTTTCCCGGCCTTCAGCTTAAGGCGCTCACCTTTATAGCGAACGCCCTTGCCCTTGTAGGCATCCGGCGGACGAAGCTCGCGAAGGTTTGCCGCAACCTGTCCGATCAACTGCTTGTCTATTCCGCCAAGAGTCACCGTTGTCTGTTTTTCATCCACTGCAGCCGTAATGCCGGACGGCAGTTCGAACTCGACAGGATGTGAGTAGCCGAGAGTAAAAGCAAGCTTGCTCCCCTTTACTTGTGCACGATAACCTATGCCTTTAATCTCAAGCACACGAGTGTATCCCTCAGATACTCCATTTACCATATTTGCAACCAGGCTGCGAACCAGTCCGTGAAGTGCACGGTCATTCTTGGTTTCAGTGGCTCGGGTGACAATCAGTTTGTCAGCTTCGACTGCAAGTGCGACGTTGCCCGCAACTGAGCAGCTGAGTTCTCCCTTAGGTCCCTTGACCTTGACAGCGCTGCCCGCAATATCAATCGTCACACCCTTTGGGATATCTATCGGTTTTTTGCCAATTCTCGACATGGAATTCTCCTTACCAGATATAACATAAAACCTCGCCGCCCACGCCTTCGTGACGGCAGGTCTTGTCGGTCAGAATGCCCTTAGGTGTCGTCAAAACTGCGATACCAACACCACCGACGACCGTCGGAATTCTGTCCTTGCCGACATAAACGCGGCAACCCGGTTTGCTGATGCGCTTCAGGTCTGTAATAATCGGCTGATTATCGCCCGCATACTTCAGGGCTACGCGCAGAATTCCCTGTTTCTTGTCTTTAATAATTTTGTAGGACTTGATAAAGCCCTCTTCCTTCATAAGCTTGGCGATCTCCACCTTCATGCGGGATGCTGGAATATCCACCTTTTCGGCTTTAATGCGTACCGCATTGCGGATTCTCGTCAACATATCTGCGATCGGATCGGTCATCATGCGCGCACTCCTACCAGCTTGATTTCGTTACGCCCGGGATCTGACCGCGGAGCGAAAGGTTTCTGAAGCATATCCTGCAGATACCGAACTTGCGCATAAATGCGCGCGGCCTGCCGCACACGTTGCATCTATTATGAACCCGCACCTTGAACTTGGCGGATCGCTTAGACTTTTCGATTAAACACGTTTTAGCCACACATCCTCCTTACTTTCTGAACGGCATGCCAAAATGCTTCAGCAGCGCGCGGCATTCTTCATCGGTTTTCGCAGTAGTGCAGATGGTAACGTCAAGACCATGCACCATCTCAACCTTGTCATAATCGATTTCAGGGAAAATATACTGTTCCTTCAGGCCGAACGAGTAGTTCCCGCGACTGTCGAACGACTTGGTCGAAAGCCCTCTGAAGTCTCTGATGCGCGGCAGCGCGAGGCTGATGAGGCGATCGAGAAACTCATACATGCGCTGGCCGCGGAGTGTTACCTTCGCGCCGAGCGGCACGCCCGCCTTCAGTTTGAATCCGGCTATTGCCGTCTTGGATTTAGTGATGATCGGCTTCTGGCCGGTAATAGCCGCCAGTTCCTTTTCAGCTGCGTCCAGCAGTTTCACATTCTGGGTAGCTTCTCCCATCGTAACATGCACAACAATCTTCTGTATCTTCGGCACCTGCATGATGTTGGCGTAATTAAAATCCTTCATCAAGGCAGGGGCGACTGTCTGCGTATATTTTTCTCTCATTCTGGATGCCATACTAATCGATGACCTCCTTGCATTTCTTGCATGTCCGGAGCTTTTTTCCGTCTCCAAGAACGCTATTGCTGAGACGGGTCGCTTTCTGGCATTTCGGGCAAACCAGCATGACATTGGATATGTGAAGGGGAGCCTCTTTATCAATGATGCCACCCTGCTGGTATTGTTTGTTGGGCTTCATGTGCTTCTTGACAATGTTGACCCCTTCAATAAGCACTGACTTCTTCTCTGTCTTTACCGAAAGAACACGACCTTTTAACCCCTTGTTTTTACCGGTAATAACAACTGCGGTATCGTTTTTCTTTATTCGCAAACCCACCTGCTGCCTCCTTACAGAACTTCAGGAGCAAGGGAGATGATTTTCGTGAACTCTTTCCATCTGAGTTCCCTTGCAACCGGCCCAAAAATACGGGTACCAATCGGTTCTTTCTGGTTATTTATCAAAACGACGGCGTTCTGATCGAAACGGATATAGGTGCCGTCGGCTCTTCTCGTTTCTTTTTTGGCGCGAACCACCACACCCTTTTGAACTGTCCCCTTTTTCACGGTTCCATCCGGAAGCGCTTCCTTCACCGCGACGACAATTATGTCGCCGAGCCGCGCATAGCGCCGGCGGGAACCGCCAAGCACATGAATGCACTGGACTCTTTTTGCGCCGGAATTGTCGGCTACCTCGAGCATGCTCTGTGTCTGGATCATTGCTGCCGCTCCTCGCCTTCCGCCTTGATAACCTGCCAGCGCTTGTCCTTGCTGATCGGGCGGCTCTCGACTATCTGAACCACGTCGCCGATCTTACACTGGTTGGTTTCGTCGTGCGCCTTGAGTTTTGTGACACGCTTGACGGTCTTTTTGAGGGTGGAATGCTGATATGTGCGCGTCACTGCCACCACAACCGTCTTGTCCATCTTGTCGCTGACGACCTTGCCGGTATACACCTTTTTAGGCATTTTTCGTTCTCCTCTTCGCCACTGTAGAGGATCCTTCTTTTTCGGCAATAACCGTGAGGATCCGAGCAACGTCTTTCCGCACCTGGCGGACTCGCTGATTGTTTTCAAGCTCACCCTTTGCAAGCGTAAAGCGAAGGTTGAACAACTCTCTGCGGAAGTCCTTCTCCTTCTGTCTCAACTCGTCCAGAGAAAGCCCTTTCATTTCGGCAGCCTTCATACCGTAGCCTCCTGTCTCCTCACAAACTTGGTCGCAAGCGGCAGCTTCTTGGATGCGAGAACAAAGGCCTGCTTTGCCACTTCTTCTGTAATACCAGACACTTCGTAAAGAACGCGACCCGGCTTAATTACGGCCACCCAGAATTCAGGATTGCCTTTGCCCTTGCCCATTCTCGTTTCTGCAGGCTTGCGGGTGATCGGCTTGTCCGGGAATATCCGGATCCAGAGCTTGCATCCCTTCTTTGCCTGACGCGTTATGGCGACACGGGCAGCCTCAATCTGGCGACTGGTAATCCATCCTGGCTCCATGGCCTTTAGCCCGAATTCACCGAAGGACACCTCGGAACCACGGTAGGCCTTGCCGTTCATGTTCCCCTTCATCATTTTCCTGAATTTTACCTTCTTTGGCGCTAGCATCTTATTCCCCTATCGCGGAAGCTGCGGTCTTTTCCGGCAGAATATCGCCATGATAAATCCAGACCTTCACTCCGATATTTCCATATGTGGTATGCGCTTCAGCAAGACCATAGTCCACGTCAGCGCGGAAGGTGCTGAGCGGAACACGGCCTTCACGGTACCATTCTGTGCGGGCAATTTCCGCTCCGGCAAGGCGCCCTGCACACTGCACCTTGATGCCAAGAGCGCCGAACCTCATTGCCGATGAAACCGCACGCTTCAGTGCACGGCGGAAAGCGACGCGCTTTTCAATCTGAAGCGCGATATTTTCGGAAACAAGCTGAGCGTCGAGCTCGGGCTTGCGGATTTCCTTGATATCAATCTGAACCTGCTTGCCGGTCATGTCTACAATCTCATTCTTCAGCTTCTCGACCTCGGCACCCTTTTTGCCGATAATAATGCCCGGGCGGGCGGTGTGGATAATAACCTTGATTTTCTGTCCGGGTCGCTCAATTTCAATCTTTGCAACTCCCGCATGATACAACTTCTGCTTGATCATTTTGCGGACATTGAGATCTTCGAGGAGTTGATCTGCGTAGCCTTTCTTCAGGAACCACCGAGACTCCCAAGCACGAATAATTCCCAATCTGTTTCCAATCGGATTCGTTTTCTGGCCCAAATCAACACCCCCGTATAATGCGCAGCATATGCGCGCTCTGTCCAAGCTCTTGCACGTTACTCCTCCGTAACCACAATGGTGATATGGCTCGATTTCTTTTTAATCATGTTGGCGCGGCCCATTGCCCTCGGCTCCATGCGCTTCACCATCGGCCCCTGATCCACCAGCGCGGTTTTTACTCGAAGCTTGTCTATGTCGAGATGCGCGTTCTTCTGTTCGGCATTTGCCATGGCAGACTTCAGCACTTTCTCGATGAGCTTCGCGCCGCGGTACGGCATGAACCGGAGCGACAGCATCGCATCCGA
>JBBIQQ010000035.1:0-19013 GCA_037442225.1 Nitrospirota bacterium | reverse complement strand
AACCGCAGCATCTCGTCGCGGCGGGGGTCGCCCTGCTCGAGCATGCGCCGCACCTGACGGTTTCTGCCTTCATGGATGGTAATCTGAATCCAGCAATTGCTCTCAGTCGCGCGTATTCTGCGAACCTTCGCAGGAGCAGTCATGCCATCTTCAAGACGGATTCCCTGTCGCAGCTTGGCGATATGCCCATCAGAAATCTCACCCTTCACCTTGACGGCATACGTCTTCGGCATTTCGTGAGAAGGATGCAGCATGATGTTCGCAAACTCTCCGTCATTTGTGACAAACAAAAGGCCTTCCGAATCGGAATCAAGGCGTCCGACCGGGAATACGCGCATGCGAATTCCCGCGAAATAATCTTTCACTGTCGGTCGCCCTTCCGGGTCCGAAACAGATGTCACGACACCGCGGGGCTTGTAGAACAGATAGTAAACCTTCGGCTCCCTGCCAGTTATCAGCTTTCCGTCAACCTTGATATGATCGCGCAATGGGTCCGCTTTCATACCCAAAGAAACGGTCTGGCCGTTCACTGTTACCCTTCCGGCCAGAATCAGTTGCTCCGCTGCCCGCCGCGAGGCAATTCCTGCCTGTGCAATTATCTTCTGAATTCGCTCTTCCATAGCCCTTCTTTCAGAAAAAAGCGCGCCGCGGCAGGAACAATTCCCTGGGTTCGCGACGCGTCAACCAGCAATAAAGGAAATGGCCTTATTCCAGTGTAATATCAATGTAGGCACGTTCTCGGAGCCCGCGCCGCCAGTTTTTATATGCCTTGGCCAGACGGTCTTCGACAACCTTCTGCCTGACCAGCACTGAAAACTCAGCTTCATTCTTGAAGAGACGCATCTCATTGAGGCGCACAATGTGCACGCCTGCTTCACTGCCGAACGGCTGGCTGATTTCTCCATCGCGCATTCTGGCGATTACATCAAGAAAGTCTTTGGACAGATGGTCCTT
This sequence comes from Nitrospirota bacterium, assembly GCA_037442225.1. GTDB lineage: Bacteria > Nitrospirota > Thermodesulfovibrionia > Thermodesulfovibrionales > Dissulfurispiraceae > JAAYUK01. The sequence goes on along the minus strand of JBBIQQ010000035.1, from coordinate 18,059 downwards.
TTTCACAAAACCGAGCTCGCCGCCGCTCTGGGCGGACAGATCCTCAGAGTGTTTTCGGGCCACAAGAGGGAACGGCATTCCAGAATTCAAGTCCATATAGACAGCCTTCAGCTTTTCGTCCATTTCCTGCTGCGTCCTTTTCGGCGAAAGATAAATCTGGCTGATGTTATATCCCTCGTTCTCCATCGAGATTTCAGGATGCGCGGCAAGAAAAGACCTGGTATCAGCTTCAGTAACCACTATCTTCGAGCGAACTTCAGTATCAACGAGACGCCCGACAACAATCTGCTCGGCCAGCTTCTTGCGATAGTCCTGAACCGTAAAGCCTTCTCTCCGGATGCTTGCTTCAAACTCCTGCTGGCTCATTTTATATTTGTCGCGGATGGACTGCATGGTAGCGTTCACATCTTCCTCGCTCGCCCCAATCCCAAGCCGCGCAGCTTCCTGCAACTGCAGGCGCTGCTCAATAAGCGCCTCAAGATAGTTTGGTTCGTTCTTCCGGAAATGTTCGCGCCGCTCCTTGTCAGGCATGCGCTTCAGGCTGTCCGTCGCCTCAAATTCCATAGCCTTGTAAAGCTCACTCCAGGTCACGACCTCTTTATTTACGATTGCCACTACTTTATCGAGAAGAATTGCCGCGTCTGCCGCAACCGCACTCACAAAAAGCATCGCAAACGTCGCACTCACCGTAAATCGCTTCATCCCTTACTCCTCCTTGCAAATAGTATCGAACCGAGCTAACAGATTCTTGGCAACTGTTCGCCTGCAAGCATATCAATTATGCGTGTACCGCCGGCATTCGTCCTGAGCAGAACCATGCCGCGGGACCGCTCATCAGCAGCAATGACCTCGCCAATCCTGACCGCGTGTGTTCCAAGAGGGTGCCGCTTCATAATGGAGAGCGCAGATTCAGCAGCATCAGATGACAGAATGGCAATCAATATTCCTTCGTTTGCAACATACAGCGGATCCAGACCGAGCAGTTCACATGCTCCCTGCACTCCGCCAAGAACTGGGAGTTTGGATTCTGCAAGCGAAATGCAGTGTCCTGACTCTATCGCGATCTCTTTCAGCGTCGTTGCAACACCGCCACGGGTCGGATCGCGCATCATCCGCACCTCGCCCGCATGAGCGGCAAGCAATTCGGCAACCAGTCCATTGAGCGCAGCAGTATCGCTCACCACCGGAGGCTCGAAGCTCAGCCCGTTGCGCTCTGACATGACAGCAACACCGTGATTCCCGACGTAGCCGCTTACGAGAACCGCATCGCCGGGCAGCACTGAACGCGCTCCGAGCGATATCCCTACGGGCACAGAACCAACGCCCGTGGTGTTGATAAAGATACCATCGCCCTTGCCCTTATCGACAACCTTCGTGTCGCCGGCAACAATGCGCACGCCGGCGCGCTCCGCTGCTTCTGACATGGAAGCAAGAATCCTCTGCAGCGAATCCGCCGGAAACCCCTCCTCAATAATCATGCCGACGGAAAGCCACATTGGGTTAGCTCCGACCATCGCAAGATCATTGACCGTTCCGTTTACTGCAAGTTCGCCTATGTTGCCCCCTGGGAAAAAAATCGGCGAGACGACATAGGAATCGGTCGTGAATGCAAGACGGCTCCCCGGGACTCCACAATATGACAGCACCGCAGCATCGCCCAACTCTTCCATATGAAAGGCTGGGGCTATTGTATCACTGATAAGGCGGTGCATCAGCTTGCCGCCGCTGCCATGTCCGAGAAGTATTTTTTCCATTCAGGGCTCCTGATAAGGCGAAATGAGTAACGGAGATGACCGCAGACCAGTATGTAAGGGACCAACGGCTTCCACGGCATAGAACGCACCGGCTTTATCGGGAGAGTCGTCAAGAAATGCAGGAATGACAGTCTCCCCTATCATCCGGAGCTCATTTTCATTCTGCAGTTTGCGGTAAACGCGATATGATTTCACCCAATGCTCGGGCCGCTCGTTCCAGATAAGCTGAACTCCCTGCTTCGCTGCAATCCCCCTGAGTTCGGAAACCCGGCCCGGAACATACATCTCATGAGCTACCGCATGCTCAGCAGACGGGAACCCTTCATCGAGCAACTCCGTCGCATACAGCGACCGGACGCAGTAGTACACTGTCGATGCCAGATTGACGGTGTCGCGAAAAACCGGCGTATCCAGCGGCGACGCGGAAGCAAGAGATTCACCGCATGTTCCGCGCACGGTGCTCTTGTAAACGTTGTAGCGGACGCCGGGACCGGCTGTTTGCCAGCGAAGCTCCACGCCCTCGTCGGTCGTCTTCGCTTGCAGTCCTGCCGGCGGCGCGGGAATCGGCTTCGGCTCAACGCGAACCGGAACCACTGCCTCGCTCAGCCTGTCTTTTCGGCTCACCGCAAAAATACGATACCTGTAGACCGCGCCTGGAACAAACGAAGTATCAACATAGTTCGTGGTGTCTGCCGCAAGCAGCGCAAGCCTGCGATACTGCTGACCGGAATCGGCGCGTTCAACGACAAACCCAGCAATAAAGTACTTCTCTCCACCGGGATAGGACCATGAAAGTATTACCGCGTTCTCCCGGTGTACGGCACGCAGGTTGCTCACCTCATCCGGTTTTTCATACGCCACCATGCTCAACTGTCCCTTTGCTCCGCAAGCTGCGAGCAGGAAAAACCCCGCAGCAGCAGCAACAAGCATCAATCCTGAACGGCAGGCAGATGATCTCATCAGCGTTTCTTCCTGAAACGCTGTATCTGCTGCCTTACCGCTGCGGGAGCGGTGCCGCCGAAAGAGCTGCGGGCATGCACTGACTCCCGCGCAGACAGGAGCGCGTAAATATCCTTGCCAATCTCAGGGGCAAAGCGCCTGAATTCATCCAGAGTCACCGCAGCAAGCTGCCGGTTGCGTTCGATACAGAACCGCACTATCCTGCCGGTCACTTCATGTGCAGCGCGGAACGGAATCCCCTTGCGCACCAGATATTCCGCAATATCTGTCGCGGTCGAGAACGAAGCGTCCGCCGTCAAAAGCAACCGCTCCCTGTTCCATACGATATGCGGCACCATTTCGGCAAGAATTGTCAGCGTGCGCGTCAGCACATCGACCGTCTGAAAAACCGGCTCCTTGTCGTGCTGCATATCCCGGTTATAGGCGAGCGGCAGACCTTTCATCAGCGTAAGGAGATTCATGAGATCTCCGTATATCTTGCCGGTGCTTCCGCGCATAAGTTCCGCAACATCAGGATTCTTCTTCTGCGGCATGATGCTGGATCCAGTAGTGAATGCGTCCGGCAGTTCAACAAACGCGAACTCCTCGGACGACCAGAGAATAAGGTCTTCAGAAAGACGGGAAACGTGCATGATACAGATGGCAGCACACGAAACAAACTCGATGGCAAAGTCCCTGTCCGAAACAGCGTCCATGCTGTTCTCCGAAGCTGCATCAAAACCGAGCAGTTTCGCTACATATTCGCGATCGATTGGCAAAGAGGTTCCCGCAAGAGCGCATGACCCGAGCGGCAGGACATTGATTCGCTTCAGCGCATCCTGAAAACGCTGGCGATCACGGTAAAACATATGCGAGTATGCCATAATATGATGAGCGAGCAGAACCGGCTGAGCCCGCTGCAAGTGCGTAAATCCAGGCATAATGACATCAATATTTTTTTCCGCGGTGTCGGTCAGCACCGTCGTCAGCGCGGTCAGCAAATTGAGAATGGCGAGCGTTTCTTCCCGGAGATAGAGCCGCAGGTCAAGAGCGACCTGATCGTTGCGGGATCGTGCGGTATGGAGCCTGCCGCCGACTTCGCCAACCTTCGCAATCAGCGATGCCTCGATGTTCATATGAATATCCTCGAGTTCCTGGCGGAATCGGAAATCCCCGCGCTCGATTTCCAGAGCGATTTCCTCCAGTCCTGCGATGATTTTCTCAGCGTCTTTTTTCGGAATAATGCCCTGTTTCGCGAGCATCTTCGCATGCGCAACGCTGCCGGAGATGTCGTGACGCCAAAGCCTGCGGTCAAAAGAAATCGATTCAGTAAACGCCTCGACCGCTTTGGAGGTCTGCTCGGTAAACCGCCCTGCCCAGGGTTTTTTAACTGACTTACTTATTTTGTTCCTCTTCTTTCTGGGCCTGACGCTCCGCTACCAGTTTCGACACAATATGCCCCGGAGTCTCTTCATAATGAGAGAACTCCATCGAATAGAGTCCGCGGCCTGAGGTAATGCTCTGCAGTTGATTCGCATAAGTGAGCATCTCCGACATCGGGACATGAGCAACGATCTTTTGGTTGCCGCCTGCCTGCGGTTCGACGCCAGAAACCTTGCCGCGTCGGGAGTTGAGATCTCCGATGACTGCGCCGAGCACGTCATCGGGAATAATGACTTCGGCCTTCATAATGGGCTCAAGAATAGTCGGTTTTGCCTCCATAAACGCCTTTTTGAGAGCCATCGAACCGGCGATCTTGAACGCCATTTCCGATGAATCGACTGAATGGTAGGAACCGTCATACAGGGTAACCTTCATGTCCACAACGGGGAAGCCGGCGAGAATGCCTTCTTTCATTGTTTCATGCACGCCCTTTTCGACCGCGGGGCGATACTGCTGCGGGATGACACCGCCGACAATCTTGTCGAAAAATTCATATCCGCCGCCACGCGGAAGCGGAGCAATCTCGATCCAGCAGTCACCGAACTGTCCACGGCCGCCGGACTGTTTCTTGTATCTTCCCTGCGTCTTGACAGTCGTTTTGATCGTCTCGCGATAGGGAATCTTCGGCGTCTTCATCACGACATCAACTCCGAACTTCCGTTTCAGCCGCTCCAATGCCACTTCGAGGTGCACCTGCCCCATGCCTGAGAAGATCATTTCCTTCGACTCTTCGTCGCGGACAAAGCGGAGAGTCGGATCTTCCTCAAGTATGCGGTGCAAGCCGGTGCTGACCTTGTCTTCATCTCCCTTGGTCTTCGGCGCAATCGCATAGGATATTATGGGTTCGGCGAACTTGACACGGTCCAGAACCATCGGGTGGTGCTCCTCGCACAGGGTATCGCCGACGTTCGTGTCTTTCAGCTTCACCACCGCCGCGATCTCCCCCGGCCCGACTGACGCAACGGAAACATGCTTCTTCCCCTGCAGATAAAAAACCTGCCCGACTCGCTCCTTGGTGCCGTTATTGGCATTCAGCACGGTCGAATCGGCCTTGAGAACTCCTGAATACACACGAAAGATTGACATTTTGCCGGCAAACGGATCAGCAATCGTTTTGAAGACGAACGCCGTCAGCGGATCGGTCTGCACAGGCTTGCGGGCAACCTCCTTGCGGTCCTTTGGTGACTCGCCGCGAATCGGCGAAATGCGGCTCATCTCTTCCGGATTCGGCAGGCAGAGCAGGATAACATCAAGCAACTGCGAAACTCCGACATTCAGCGAGACAGCACCACATGCAACAGGAATAAACCGGCGCGTAAGGGAAGCCTCTTTCAGCCCCGTGATAATCTCATCATTCGTCAGTTCTGTTCCTTCAAGATACTTCTCAAGCAGCGCATCGTCAGCTTCGGCAATCTTCTCAACCAGCTTCCTGCGATACTCTTCAGCACTCTCCTTCAGTTCAGCGGGAATTTCGGCTTCAGCCGTCTTGCCGCCCTGCGTGACATGCGCTTTCATGGTGATAATGTCAATGACGCCCTTGAACGATTCACCCTCGCCTATCGGAATATTGAGCGGAACCGCCTCCTGGTCGAACGATTTTTGCAGTTCGCTGAGAGCATTCGCAAAATCTGCCGACTCCTTGTCGAGCTTGTTCACAAAAACAACACGCGGCACCTCAAATTCACATGCAAACTTCCATATCTTTTCGGTTTCTGCCTTGACGCCCGAAAGAGCGCTCACGATAACAACCGCTCCGTCCGCGACGCGGAGGCAGCCGCGGGTATCTTCAATAAAATTGATAAAGCCGGGAGTGTCAATAAGATTAATGCGTGTCCCCTGATACGCGCAATGAGCAACAGCCGAGATTACGCTGATCTTGCGCTCAATCTCTTCGGGCTCATAATCGGTCGTCGTGTTTCCGGCATCAATCGTGCCGATGCGGTCGATTGCTCCTGCGTTGAACAAAAGAGCTTCCGTGAGTGAGGTCTTTCCTGCTCCGCTATGTGCAACGATCGCTACGTTTCTGATGTGACCGACATCGAATTTTGCCATGTCCTCTCCTCCTCAATAGTATCGCAACGGGCCGACGCCGCCGAGCCCGCTTCTCTTCATTCAGACGGGCATATCCTGCCGTGATTCCAGCACCTCTACCACAACCGGGATCGTTTCCCGCTTCTTTGCAAAACGCTTCATGAAAATACGCACAACAAAAAATGACAGGACACACAACGCTATTCCTGCAATGCCCGACAAAGAATCCGGATCAATGCCTGGAAAAAACCGGCTGAGATGGTCTTTTCCGAGAATCGCGCCGGCCACAAGCGCAACGGCAGGGATGCCATAAAAAATCATGGAGCCTTTCAGGTAAGTATACGCAGTGAATGCTATTTTCACCCGGTCGCCGACATGAGCGTCAGCCTGATTGATTGCCTCCAGCTCGGCCCCGCTCTCTCCCGCCTTGCAGGAGCCTCCCGCGTTGCAGCTGTCACAAGAGCTCTGTTTTTGCACGGAGATAATCGCCTTGTCGCCACGAATTTCCTTGACGATGCCGGTCTCTTCCATAAATTGCTACTGATTGCCTTTCAGAAGCTTGTATTCGATACTGTCCACAATCGCCTGCCATGACGCCTCGATGATATTCTCCGATACGCCCACCGTGCCCCAGCTGCGGCCGTCATCTCCTGACTCGACCAGTACGCGGACTTTCGCAGAGGTGCCCTTGCCTGCTGCAAGAACGCGCACCTTGTAATCCTGCAGGCGCATCTTTTTCAGGTCCGGATAGAATTTCTCGAGCGCCTTGCGGAGAGCATTGTCAAGCGCGTTGACCGGACCGGCGCCTGTCGCCGCCGTATGCTCCACATTCTTGCCCACCCGCACCATAATGGTCGCCTCACTGAGAGGATCTTCCTTCTCATTCCGCTTCTCGACGATGACACGAAACCCGACGAGATCAAAAAACCGGCGATGCAGACCCATCTCCTTGCGGAGCAGCAGCTCAAACGAAGCTTCAGCGCCCTCGAACTGAAACCCATGATGCTCAAGCCCCTTCAGATCCTCGATAATACGCGTAAGTTCTGGAGAGTTGGCTTCGAGATGCAGATTAAACTCCTCAGCCTTCCTGAGCACGTTGCTTTTGCCGGCAAGATCGGAAATAAGCACCCGCTGGGAATTGCCGACCAGTTCGGGACGAAGATGCTCGTATGTCTCGGGCCGCCGCTGAACCGCGCTGACATGTATGCCGCCCTTGTGCGCAAAGGCGCTGTCACCCGTAAATGCCTGCCGTTTAAAGTGGCTGATGTTCGCGATTTCGTTGACATAGCGCGACAACTCACGCAGGGTGCGGAGCTGAGCATCGGAAACACATGAATAACCGAGCTTCAGCTGCAGGTTCGGAATAATTGAACAAAGGTTCGCATTGCCGCAGCGCTCACCGAAGCCGTTAATGGTGCCCTGCACCTGTGACGCCCCGGCTTCAGCCGCCATCACAGAATTTGCGACCGCGCACTCGGAATCGTTATGCGCATGGATGCCGAACGGAGCCGAGATCTTTTTCTTCACCTGTCCGATAATGGACATAACCTCTGACGGCAAAGTGCCGCCGTTTGTGTCACAGAGGACCAGACAGTCGGCACCTGCCTGCTGAGCGGCAATCAGGCATTTAACGGCGAATTCCGGGTTGTCCTTGTAGCCGTTAAAAAAGTGCTCGGCGTCGAAAAAGACCTTCTCCGCATGCTTTTTCAGAAAAGCTATCGAATTGGCAATAATCTCGAGATTGGCATCAAGAGATATTTTGAGGGCTTCCCTCACGTGGAAGTCCCAGGTCTTGCCGAAGATGGTCAGGACGGGAGACTTTGAGTCTATTAACGCTTTTAGGTTCGGGTCGTCTTCCGCTGCATGCTTCGGGTTATGGGTACTTCCGAAAGCGGTCATTTTCGCGTGGGCAAGCTTCAGCTTTCGGGCTTTTTTGAAGAATTCCGCGTCTTTCGGATTGGACCCGGGCCAGCCGCCTTCAATAAAATGAACTCCAAACTCATCAAGCCGTTCAGCAATACGGAGTTTGTCCTCTACCGAAAAGGAAATATCCTCAGCCTGGCTGCCATCGCGAAGCGTTGTATCGTAGATTTCTATGGTTCGCAGTTTTTTCACGGCTTCGCCTCAGCGGAAAGGCCAAAGGTTTCGTGCAGGGCACGAACCGCAAGCTCCATATATTTGAGCTCAATAAGGCAGGAAACCTTGATTTCCGACGTGCTGATCGTCATGATGTTCACGCCGTGCCGCGCAAGCGTCTCGAACATGGTTGCGGCAACTCCGGAGTGGGTTCTCATGCCGACGCCGACGACCGAAATCTTGGCAACGTCGTCCCGCATGGTAACGCCTTTTACGCCGAGTCCGCGCATCAAATCCTCGGTCAGCGCAAGCGTTTTCTTTGCCTCCGCCTTCGCCACCGTGAACGACAGGTCGGTAGATGTTCCGTCCGTGCTGGTGTTCTGGACAATCATGTCGACAATGATGTTTGCAGCCGCTATCGTTTTAAAAATCCGGGCGGCAATGCCGGGTTTGTCAGGAACGCCCTGAATTGTAATCTTCGCCTGGTTTTTGTCATAAGCAACACCGGAAACAGCGACCTGCTCCATATCTGCATCCTCCTTGGTAACGAGCGTCCCGGGATTATCGTTAAAGCTTGATCGCACAACAATCGGCACATTGTATTTCATGCCGAACTCGACCGAGCGGGTCTGAAGCACCTTGGCCCCGAGACTCGCAAGCTCCATCATCTCTTCATAGGAAATCTTATCGAGTTTCCGGGCCTCCGGCACAATATTCGGGTCGGTGGTATAGACGCCGTCGACATCAGTATAAATTTCACAGGCATCCGCCTCAAGCGCCGCGGCAATCGCTACAGCAGACAGATCGGAGCCGCCCCGGCCAAGCGTTGTAATGTCGCCATCCTCGCTAATCCCCTGAAAGCCCGCGACGATCACGACATATCCCTTATCGAGCGCGGCCTTTAGCTTGCCAGCATGAATTTTCTCTATCTTGGCCTTGGTATGCACAGAATCGGAAACGATCCCCGCCTGCCATCCGGTAAAAGCCTTGGCCTTCACGCCAAGCTCTTCTACCGCCATAGCGGTGAGTGCGGTGGTTATGCGCTCCCCTGAAGAGAGCAGCAGATCCATCTCACGCTCCTGCGGGTTGGCTGCAACCTGATGGGCCAGCCCGATCAGCTTGTCGGTCTCTCCCGACATCGCCGAGACGACCACAACGACCTGGTTGCCGTTTTTTGCTGTTTTTACAATACGTTGCGCAACATTCTTGATCCGGTCGATGCTGCCGACTGATGTTCCGCCATATTTCTGGACAATGAGCACAGGAAAAGCCCCTTTCCTTACAAGTTTAAGTATGCGTAATATAACACGTTGAAACTATTGCCGACAATAAAAAGAGAGCTCTCTCCAGCGGCAATTCAATAAAAGGCCACGCAGCCGGCACTTGCAAATCGGAATATGATTTTCTAACATACCGGGGGCAGATTGCCGCTACAATGTTCGCCCGGCTGCCTCCGCAAAGAGCCTGAGATTTACCATCATCTCCGCAAAGACCTCCGGCGTCTGCGACTGCGCACCATCGGATGTGGCGTGCTCCGGAGAAGGATGCACTTCGATTATCAGACCGTCCGCGCCGGAGGCCACCGCCGCATATGCCATAGGCGCAACATATTTCACGTGGCCGGTTCCGTGGGACGGGTCAACAACCACCGGGAGATGCGACTCGTTTGTGATGACCGGAACGGCGGAAAGATCAAGCGTGTTCCGGGTGGCGGTTTCAAAGGTGCGGATGCCGCGTTCGCAGAGAATAACGCGATGGTTGCCTTCGCTCATAATGTATTCGGCGCTCATCAGCAGTTCCTTGATGGTCATCGACATGCCACGCTTCAGCAGCACCGGCTTTTTCATTTTGCCGAGTTTTTTGAGCAATTCGAAATTCTGGGCATTGCGCGTACCAATTTGCAGAACATCCGCATATTCGGCAACGAGGTCGGCGGTTTCAGGATTCACCACCTCGGTAATAATCGGCAGACCGGTCATTTTGCCCGCCTTGGCAAGAAGTTTCAGCCCCTTTTCCTTCATGCCCTGAAACGAATACGGCGAGGTTCTAGGCTTGTAAGCGCCGCCGCGCAGTATGCGGGCCCCGGCCTTTCGCACCGCCTCGGCGGCTTCCAGAATCTGCTTTTCGCTCTCCACAGCGCATGGACCGGCAATGACACAAATCTGCCTGCCGCCGATCGCAACCGCATCAGTAATTTTGATGATGCTTTTTTCTTTCTTGACCTCCCGAGAAGCAAGCTTGTACGGCTTCAGAATCGGAACAACACTCTCAACGCCGCTCATCGATTCGATCTGCTGGAGAATGAGCTTCTTGCGCTCGTCTCCCACAGCTCCGATCACATCTCGGGTTGTTCCGTGAATCACATGCGGCTTGTACCCGAGAGCCTTGATGCGCTCCAGCACCGCTTCCTTCTCATTCTTGCTTGCTCCCGACTTCATGACGACGATCATTACACTGCTCCTTTCTCTGCTCCCGAAAAAGGGAGAGGCCTGGGTGGTCCGCCCCGGCCTCTCTGGGAATACTCCAAAAAAAGAAGCCGGGAGCCTTTGTCTGCCCCCGGCTTTGGTTAATATATTTTGGTTTTTCTAATTAACCCTGCCTCCGGCAGACGGCCTAAAATAAAAGCCGAACCAGTAACCAAAGCTAAAATAGAAAAACACATTCTGAAACATGCGCATATTGTTTCCCGTTCCCTGCAAAAAAGTCAAGCTCATCGGCTCACCTGCGCGCCATGCCCGATTCGATGCTCCGCATGGAATTCCGCAGAGCATCTTGAGCAGCGGCGTCTTTTTCGGACAGAAGAGCTTTCCGCAGCGCCGGAAGTGCTTCCGAAGCCCCAATCTTTCCGAGCGCCTGAATGGCTGCGTGCCGCACCGCAAAACTCGCATCATACAGGAGCGACGAGAGCAGGGGCACCGCCTTGTCGTCACGAAGTTCACCAAGCGAGATAACAATTCCTTCCCGCACCTGAGGTTCATCTTCACCGGGGAACGCGAACAGAAGCGCCAAAAGCGCCTCCTCACTGCCCGGAAAATTGCCAAGCCCCAGGGCTGCATGCCACTTCAACGCCGGACATTTTTCCATCTCCATAACATTGGCAAACGATTTCACCGCGCGGGGGAGCTTAATTTCACCAAGCAGTTTCATAATCTCGATTTTGAGGTTCCAGTCCATGAATGTATAATCCATGAATCCGGCAAGCGCATATGCCGCTTTCGGGCTTTTCATCTTGATAAGTTCCCGAACCGCTTCCGTGCGGGCATCCTCGTCGTCATGGCCAAGCTGAGTTACCCATTTCTCAAAATCGGCAGCCGCAGTAAAAGAGCCCGATAATGACACCAAAAGCAGCGACAGAGATACCATAAGAAACAGTTTTTGAATGCACTTCATAAACAGAAAGCTCCTTCGCCGTCAGATTCCAGCATCCTCTATCCTATTTTATTCCTCAAGCGCGGCGGCATGCAAACGCATCACGGCAGTTGCTTAAAGGCGGATGTCCCGATACAATACGGCATGAGCCATTTTGAAATTTTGTTTCTCACCTTCATCCCCATTCTGGTCGCCATCAACATTCCGGGCGTTCTGCCAATCTACATTTCCATCAGCGAACCGCTTAATAAAAAGCAAAAAAGAAAAATTGCCCTGCATTCGGTTATTACGGCGTTCATCGTCGGCGTCGGATTTGTCTTTCTGGGGCAGGCGATTTTCAACGCGCTCGGAATCCAGGTCGAAGACTTCATGATCGGCGGCGGCGTGCTGCTTCTTGTGATTTCGATCATCGAGATAATTGCCGGACGGCCAAAAACAGAGCAACAAGGAGCCGACTTCGGCGCCGTGCCGCTCGGCACGCCGCTGCTGGCAGGTCCGGCGACACTGACTACGGCGCTCATCCTTGTTGGCTCATATGGCTATCTGCCGGTCATTCTTTCCTTGTGGTTTGTGCTCTTTCTGGCGTGGCTCAGCTTCACCTGGGCGGAGCTTATCATCCGCGTCATCGGTCACAACGGCGCAAAGGCTATGGCAAAAGTTGCTTACCTTTTCCTCGCGGCAATAGCCGTGCACCTCATTAAGAGCGGCATCTTCAAGGTCGTCGGAGTGAAATAATCCGCTCATTCGGCGATACCGGCGGATTCAGTTGATTCACATGGTCCCAGTTTGGCAATTCGCACTCCTGACTCCGCTCATCTCCCTCCTGTATACTACTTGTTCAGTGTTTGACGATATTGCAAAACGCTACGACTTTCTGAATCATCTGCTGTCGATGGGACAGGATTATTACTGGCGGCATGTCATGACCCGAGAACTTGGCGTGCATGCAGGCGAGCGGTTGCTTGATCTGGCCGCAGGCACCGGTGACAGTTCTCTCGGCTTACTGAAGAAGGGGGCTCACGTGGTAGGGCTCGACCTGAGCTTCAACATGCTGAATATCGCGCAGGCAAAAATCGCGAACCCAGTCTTTGCCGTCATGCAGGGTTCGGCATACCAGATGCCGTTTCGCGATACATCATTTGATGGACTCACCTGCTCTTTTGGCATCCGGAATATGCATGAAACCCCGAAGGCCCTTGCTGAGATGTTCCGGGTGGTGAAGCCAGGCGGACGCATCGTCATACTCGAGTTTTCGATGCCGCACGGTTGGTTCAGGCCGCTCTATCGGTTCTATGTCAGAAAGGCTATTCCGGCTGTCGCAAGCCTCTTTTCAGAGCGTTCGGCATACGAATATCTTGGCGACTCCATTGAGAAATTTTACCCGCCGGACGACTTCCGGAAGTTGATGGAAGACGCGGGCTTTATCAATTGCCGCCAGATTCCGCTCACACTTGGCACTGTATATGCGCATCGGGCGGAGCGGCCTGCAAAATAGTCGCCGCCGGGGTAGAATAATAGCACCATGATCCAATATCCCAACATCGACCCCGAAATCATACGAATCGGGCCTCTCGCAATCCGCTGGTACGGTGTCATGTATCTGCTCGGATTTGCCGCTTCTTATTTTCTGGTCCGCTCACAGATTCGCCGCAAAGGGCTTCATGTAGAAAAGGACTTCGTCGAGTCTCTCTTCACCTGGCTTATTCTCGGCCTCTTAATCGGCGCCCGACTGGGACATGTGCTTTTTTACGGGCTGCCGTTCTATCTTCAAAACCCGTTTGAAATTCTTGCCGTCTGGCACGGCGGCATGTCGTTTCATGGCGGGTTTATCGGCAGTGTGTTTGCAGGGTATTTATATTGCCGGAACACGAAACAGAATTTCTGGCTCATTGCGGACATGGTCATCGCGACAGCGCCGTTCGGCCTCGGGCTGGGGCGTCTGGGCAACTTTATCAACGGAGAGCTTTACGGACGCGTTACGGATGTCCCGTGGGCAATGATATTCCCGGACGGCGGGCCATACTTGCGCCATCCTTCGCAGCTTTACGAGTGCCTGCTCGAAGGATTGCTTCTGTTTATGATCCTGTGGTTTGTCAAAGACAGGCTTCCGCGCAGCGGCATGGTGACAGCGCTTTTTGCAATGCTCTACGGGTTGTTCCGTTTTTTCGTTGAATTCGTTCGGGAGCCGGAAGTAAGCAATGTCTTCGGGTTTCTCACCATGGGCCAGCTTCTGAGCATCGGCATGATTATCGGCGGAGCGCTTCTGTTCTGGTTCCGCAGGAGGGCGGCATTATAAAACCAGCGCTGAACAACCTGAAGCGAAGTTTTTTCTATGAATTGCTTGACCTCGCCGGGCGCGTTTTCATCGTTATCCGGCACTCTCCGGAGGTTAATCTCGGCAAGCGCACCTTCAGCGACGAAGAGAAACGATCCGGCCTGACCCTTGTCTTCACCAGCCGGATGCGCATGCAGTGGAAAGAGTACGGCATCAGTGCGACGCTTTCCTTCGGCTCCCAGGCACAGAAGTGTTTTATTCCTTCAAAAGACATCGTAGCTGTTTACTCTCCTGAGATGCAGGTGCAGCTTACCGCGTCTGCGCGGGAGGCCGAGGATGCTGATTCACGGCAGCCCGGCCCAAAACCCCTGTCTCTCGACCCGGTTCACATGCGTCGGGGGTCACGGCGAGCCAAATCATGCGACAGCGCACAGCGGCACGGAAAACTTATAACGGTTGACTTCGCGCAAAAGTTGCAGCGCAGGAAAGACGACACCGGCAAGGAGGATGCGTAATGGCTGACGAAAAACTCTTACATGACTTGATTGTTGACACGATGCGCCGAAAATATTCGCGTGAATACAAGGAAATCATTGCGGATGCGGACGCCTGTCCGGAGCTCATTCTTAAGAATCACGGCCTTGTTCTTGCCGTCGTGGCAGTTGAGACCGACTCGACCATTACCCCCGGCAAGGCGGAAAGATGGAAGGAAATTGTCGAAGAAGGCAACAAGCTCGTCCTTATGGTTCCAAAAAACTCGCGGGTGAAGGCAACCGACATCCTCTGGCAGAAAGGGATTATGGATCGCGTCAGCGTCGGCAGTTACGAAATCGCGATTACCATGCCGTAGCAGGCACTACTTCACGGTTATGCTGGCAGCTTCCACAATGATTAGATAAATTTTCGCGCCTGGCGGAACTTCGACAGCCTTGGGAACAGCAGTTCCGACCCTCCCTTGCAAACCCAGTTTGTTGTCCCTCATGTCGACAGCATACCCCTTAATGGCGGATCCGTTCATTTCCTTAGCGTTCGAGCATTTTATCCTGCTCGCCTTGAAAAAGGCCCGATTGACTGTGAGATCAGAAAAAACATCCCCGAGGAAGATGCAATCCTTCAGCGGAATTTCTTTGCCTCCTACCCCCTTCGGGTTCTGCAGAGCCCGGATTGCCAGGAAGGGATTCGGGTTGCCCGGGTTTGAACCGGGCTCGGCGGCATAGGCGCCAAACATGGTCTCGCCTTCAATAGTTGTCCCTATCGGGATGCGGATTTCTTCAGCCCCGGCACATGAGATTCCCATGCATATCAGGAAAAAAAGTATGGCTGCAATCCTCATCTTTCGCCCCATCTGGCACTTCTGCTGTTGTACGGCATTCCCGCTCAGTCCTGATTCCAAAAGCACCGTATTATCTCCCGTTCTGCCTGCTTGCCAGGGCAAATGCCTGAAGCCAGGACTGTTCGCTCAAATCTTCTATCGCGCCTGTCGACTTTTGGACCCAGTTCGGATGCTGATTCACCGTGCCCGGCAGGTTCTGCTGGCTCACGAGCAGCATCAGGTCATCAAACATCACGCTCAGCATCTTGCTCGGCGTGCGTGCAAGATAGGCATGGACGGCAACCGCAATCTCCGGCGTCATCTCCGGCAGATCGTCCGGCGATTCCGGAAAGTCTGGCGACAGAAGCCCGCGCTCTTTCAGGGCACGAACCAGTAGCGTCCGGTCGTGCCGGCGCTCCTCACGATATGCCGGAATTTTTTCGGGGCGAGGGAAGAGATGCAGCTTTCCTTTGATGTCGATATCACGCCCGGTCCAGAAACCTGCGAGTGTCGGGAGGTCATGCGTCGTAACGGCGGCTATCGCCATTTCCGGATAGTGTTCCGGCCGCTTGAAATTCGGGTCGGGATAAAAGCGCTCGAAATAAAGCAGACGGAAGGAAAGCATCCGGAACGACTGCAACATCTCCCGCATACCGTCGCCGAAGGTTCCGAGGTCTTCTCCAACAACAATCGTTTTGTTGCGGACACTCTCCAGCGCGATAATGCGAAGCAGTTCTTCGGTGAAACACCTCACGTAGGCGCCTTCAAGAGGCGGTCTGCCGTCCGGTATCCAGAAGAGGCGGAAGAGGCCGAGGGCATGGTCGATGCGAATGGCGCCGCCGTGGCGCATCGTGCTCCGGATCGCTTCGATGAAGAACCGGTATCCGTTCTTCCGGAACTGCTCCGGAATTGCCGGCGGGAATCCCCAGTTCTGCCCGGACGGGTTGAAGTCGTCAAGCGGCGCGCCGACGCTGATGCCGTCGGCGAAAAACTGCTTGGCCATCCATACGTCGCTGCCGCCGACAATGGAGCCTACTGCAAGATCATGGTACAGTCCGACCGGCATGCGCATATCCTGCGACAGTGCGGCTATTTTCTTATGTTGTTCGTCCAGTAGCCATTGCAGATACTGATAATAAAGAAGTCCTTTTTCATGTTGCGCACGAAACGCCCTGACAGCATCGCTTTGCGGATCATGGTAGTCCCGGGGCCACTGCTGCCAGGAATCAGACGGCTGCGCCGCTCCAAAATGCTCGCGCAGCGCGCACCACGTCGCATAGGCGGTAAGAGACTCGCCGCACGCCTTGATATATTCATGCAGTTGCCGGGCACGGTCAGTCCGCGACTGCCAGTGGTACTCATAAAACCACTCAAAGGCACAGCGAAACACCCGCTCCTTCAGAGCCGCAACCGCCTCATAATCGAGCGTATCGGCATTGCGAAGCGATTCCTCCTGCTTGCGGAATTCCTCTGAGGAGATTATCTGCATACAGATGGCCGACTCCCGCACATCAGGAATGTCCGAAATAGCTAAGTAGAGCGGATTCTTGTATATTCTGCTCACCGGAGAGTACGGACTGATGCCGTACGGATAGGTATTCGGAACGGCATGGAGCGGATTGATTCCGACAAATCCGCCGCCGCATTCCCCGACCTTGCGGGCAAGAACCGCAAGGTCGCCAAAATCGCCGATGCCCTGATTCCGGCGGGAGCGCACAGCATACAGGTTGGAAGATACCCCCCATGTGCGGCCTTCAACAAGCTCGGGCGGAAGATAACATTCGTCCGGCGTTATAATCATCAAGGTAAAGCCGGTGATTTCTGAAAGATCCCCGTCAAAAATCGGCTGTGGATGGCTACAGGTGACCCGCACGTCGTAGTAGCCGATATTTCTCACTCCAATGTCGGGGAGTACTATTTTCACATACCGCTGTCCGTCGATTTCGGCTGAAGCGGCCGGCACGAGTTCCTCGTCCGAAAGAAAGCAGTTGCATGTATGCCCCCGTTCGTCCCTGACAGTCCATGACAGTGTCAGCAACCGCTCCAGGTCTTCAGCAATCGGAATGCAGACAGGGATGCCGGCTGGCTGAGCCTTGACAGAAATGATGTGCACCGGCTCCAGCAGGCGATTCCATGGCCGTCCTCTGCGCTCGGCTATTTCATGTTGCAGAGACTCCGCCGAATCGACACTGATACGCATGGATCGAAGAATTTCTCTTTTCGTTTCCAGAGATGCCCAGTGGCGGGTTCCGAAGATATCCCAGTAATCGGGAACAATGCCGCAGAGATCCGCAAGTTCGAGAATCAGCTCTTCGTGATTTGGCACAGAACCTCCTTCAGAATGGGATAAACAGGTTTTACACTTAAGTGTAGCAGATAATGGAGGCGCTTCAGCAGGCAAGACATGAGAAAAAGCGGAGTACGCAATGCTCCGCTTTTTCTCTTCTGAATCTCCCGAGTGTTCTTAATGCTTATGCCCAGCCGGCATCTGAGGCTGAGCAGGCGCTGTCGGAGCTTTCGGGTCGGCGGGAGACGCCGGTGACATATGATGCTTGCCGTGGTCCGTGTTCTGCATCATCGGGCAGACCATTGGCGCGGCCTTCATGGCATCGACCTTCGCCGTCATCTCGCCAAGCTTTGTTTGAAGCGCTTTTTTTTCTTTTGCCCCGACGCCTTTCAGCAGTGCATCCTGAATGACCATGACTTCTTTCATCATGGTCATCATTTCACCCATATTCTTCTTCATCGGGCAATTCATCATCATGCTTCCCGTTTTTCCGCCCATCATGCCACCCGTAGCTCCTTGGCCAGGCATCTGCTGGTTACTCCCCGGAGCTGCCTGCTGGCCCGACATCATGGG
>JBBIQQ010000034.1:0-19308 GCA_037442225.1 Nitrospirota bacterium | reverse complement strand
GCACTCAATGATAAAAAATTCCGTTTCGAGACGGGGTACGGTCTGGAAGGTTTGCTGCCCGACAGCTTTCTCGGTACGCTCGGGCGCGAGCAGCTCAGACCGTTTTTCCGTACAGGTGATTATTCGACCGGAATCCTGAATGCCGCGACCATCATTGCAAAAAGAATCGCGGAAGATAAAAATATTGATCTGGGAGAAACTCCTGCTCTCACCAGTCCTCCGGCGGCACAGAAAAAAGCGGAAGATGGCTTCGACCTGCAAACTGTTCTGCTCATCGCAGCCGCGATTGCGGTATTGTTCGGCATGCTCACCCGCGGGCGTTGGTCATCGCAAGGCTATCGCAGACATGAAAACGGTTATGGCGGCTGGTACGGCGGGGGCTTCGGCGGTGATTACGGAGGAGGATTCGGGGGCGGCGGCGGCTTCGGCGGAGGAGGCGCATCCGGCGACTGGGGTGGAGGGGGAGACTAAGAAAACAGCTGGAAGCGGCAAGCGGGAAATTGAAAGGAACGGGCTTTTTTTTGAGCGTCTGCGGCACAGGAAAGTCCCTATCTTTTCGCTTCGCACTTAAATCTTTAAAATAGGGAGGCTCCATGAGCAACGGAGTGAAAACTGCATTGATTATTGTCAGCGTGCTTGCTGTCTTCGGCATCGCAATTGGAGGCTGGTTTGTCGGCCAGTACAACACAGTGATCCAAATGGATGAAAAGGTTAAGGCACAGTGGGCTCAGGTGGAAAACCAACTCAAGCGCCGGTACGATCTTATTCCGAACCTGGTCGAGACGGTTAAGGGATATGCCGCGCATGAGAAGCAGCTTTTCGAAAATATCGCGCTGGCACGCACGCAATACTTCCAGGCACAGACGCCGAAAGACAAGATTGCGGCATCAAATGCCCTGGAGGGAGTGCTTTCCCGGCTGCTGGTGCTTCGTGAGGCATATCCTGAACTGAAGGCGAATGAATCTTTCCTGAAGCTGCAGGATAGCCTTGAGGGTACGGAAAACCGCATTGCGGTTGAGCGCAAAAGATATAACGAAGTAGCGCAGGAACTGAACACCTATCGCCGCCAGTTCCCCGGCAGTCTGATCGCCTCGATAGCGAACATCCCGGAAGCCGCATATTATGAAATGCCGAAACAGGAACGGGAAACGCCGAAGGTCGACTTCAAGTAGAATAAAGAACGAAATCCGGAAGTCAGGGTTGCCGCAGAACGAATCTCTTTCTCTTGCTTCCCTGCTTCCGCGTTTTTTCAGCTCAGTCACTCCTGAAGGATGGGAATAACTTCAGAGCATAGAATGGCATGCCAGAAAGCTTCAAAAAAATAGACCTTCCCATAACCGGCATGACCTGCGCTGCGTGTTCCGCGGCGGTTGAACGCGCGCTCAAAAAAACAGTCGGCATTGCTGATGTGTCGGTCAACCTGCCTGCCGAACGGGCGGCTATAGAGTTCGGCAGCCCTGATCGCATGCCTCCGCTCACAGGACTGATTGACGTTATCAAAGGCGAGGGATACGGGGTTGCAACATCTCAGATGACCTTTTTCATCCAGGGGATAACATGCGCCGCCTGCGTCGGCGCGGTTGAAAAATCGCTCGCAAAGCTTTACGGTGTTCTCAGTGCGAAAGTCAACCTTGCGACAGAAACGGCAACGCTCGAGTATATTCCAACGCTCACCGGATTCGGCGACTTCCGCAAAGCCGTCGAGGATGCCGGATACACAGCCGTTCGCATTACCCGGGGCTTTACCGACGAAGAATCGGAGCGCAAAGAAAAGGAATACGCGGCACTCAAAAGACACTTTATCATCAGCGCGCTCCTGACGACACCGCTTATGATAATGAGCATGGCAATGTTGGAAGGCAGGCTTTTTGCCGGCATCATGCTCCTGCTGGCAACACCTGTGCAATTCTGGACCGGCATGCGATTCCATACCGCCGCTTTCTCGGCTATCTGTCACAGATCCACCAACATGAACACGCTTATCAGCATCGGTACAAATTCCGCCTACTTTTACAGCGTATTTGCGACTGTTGCTCCGGATTTTTTCACGGCGCGGGGATTGCATCCCCACGTGTACTTTGAGACATCCGCGATGATTATCACTCTAATCCTGCTCGGCAGACTGCTTGAGGCGCGGGCAAAAGGGAAAACCTCGGAAGCGATAAAAAAACTGGTCGGTCTCCAGCCAAAAACAGCCTGGGTTATTCGCGGAGATGCCGAACGCGAGGTGGAACTCGACGATGTCGTCGGCGGAGATATCGTGGTCGTCCGCCCCGGAGAGCGCATCCCGGTTGACGGACTTGTTGTAGACGGCTTCTCTGCGGTCGATGAATCTATGCTCACTGGCGAAAGCATTCCTGTAGAAAAATCGGCAGGCGATGCGGTCTATGGCGGAACCTTTAACGCCTCGGGCGGTTTCCGCTTCAGGACAACAAAGGTCGGCGCTGAGACGGTTCTTGCTCAGATAATACGCCTCGTGCAGCAGGCGCAGGGCAGCAAGGCCCCGATACAGCGGCTTGCTGATACCGTTGCCGGCATATTCGTTCCTGTCGTCCTGATAATCGCGCTGTGTACGCTTGCTGCGTGGCTCTTCTTCGGGAAAGAAAACGCGTTCACGCTTGCATTCATGAATTTTATTGCCGTCCTGATTATTGCCTGTCCCTGCGCACTCGGGCTCGCCACGCCAACCGCAATCATGGTGGCAACCGGACGGGGAGCTGAAAAAGGCATCCTGATTCGCGACGCCGGAGCGCTGGAACAGAGCCATCGGATCACGACCGTACTGCTCGACAAGACCGGCACGATAACGCAGGGAACTCCCGAGGTTATCGCCATCGAAGCGGTTCAAAACATCCATGACAACGGCGGATTCACCATCGACCAGCTCCTGGCAATTGCGGCCTCGGCCGAAAAGCTCTCGGAGCATCCGCTCGGAAAGGCTATTGTGCGCAAAGCGGTTTCTGAGCATATCTCAATCGCTGACGCATTGACCTTTGAGGCCGTTCCTGGCGGCGGGGTCATCGCGGCGGTGCCCTCCATGAATGCCGAAAACCGATCTCCCCTTTCAGTTCTCATCGGCACGCAGCGCCTGCTGCGGGACCGCGGTGTCGAATCGGTTAACGAGTTAAATCGCATCGTCGCAGCAGGCACTCCATCCGGCAGTCCAGTCTGCATGGCCGTCAATAATCGGGCAGCCGGGGTATTTTTCTGCGCGGATACGGTGAAGCCGGATTCAGCCGCTGCCGTCGGCCGTCTGCGCGGACTCGGCATAGAGGTCGTCATGGTGACCGGCGACACTGCCCGCACCGCCGGAGAGGTTGCCGCTGCAGCGGGCATCACGCGTGTTTTTTCTGAAGTGCTCCCGGCCATGAAGGCTGATATCGTGCGCCAACTGAAGTCGGAAGGGAATATAGTAGCCATGGTCGGTGACGGCATCAACGACGCTCCATCCCTCGCCGAGGCTGATGTCGGCATGGCCATCGGGACCGGAGCCGATGTTGCCATCGAAACAGCGGACATCACGCTCTTTAAAGGCAGTCTTCTGAGCATTGCCGACACGATTCGCCTGAGCCGGCTGACCATGCGCACAATCAGGCAGAATCTTTTCTGGGCTTTCTTTTATAATGTAGTGGGTATACCTATAGCTGCAGGCGTGTTATATATCTTCGGCGGGCCTTTGCTGAATCCGATGATAGCGTCGGCTGCCATGTCGTTCAGCTCGGTTTCGGTTGTGACCAATTCGCTCAGACTCAGGAAAAAGGCACTGGACACTCATTGATAATGAATCAGACAGATTCTGCACCTCAGACAAATCAGGCGCCTCGCCTCTCGGTTATTCCCCTTGGCGGGGTGGAAGAGATCGGCCTGAATATGACGGTCTTTGAGTACGGCGGTGACATGATTGTCGTTGATGCGGGGCTGATGTTTCCCGAAGAAGACATGCTCGGCGTCGACTTTGTGATTCCTGATCTAACCTATATCATCGAAAATCGGGATAAGCTCCGCGGAATTATCATTACCCACGGGCACGAAGATCACACCGGCGCACTCCCGTTTCTGCTTATGACGCTGCCGGTCCCGGTCTACGGCACCCCCCTGACGCTCGCACTCGTTCAGCAGAAACTCAGTGAATATGAACTCGAAGATGCAGAGCTTGTTTCCGTGAAGCCCCGCGACGTCATCACGCTTGGTTCATTCACCATCGAGTTCATTCGTGTCACGCACAGCATCGTCGACGGGGTTGCCCTCGGCATCAAAACGCCGCTCGGCAGCATCATCCACACTGGAGACTTCAAACTTGACCCCACCCCGGTGGATGGCGAACTCATGGATTTTCACACATTCTCCCGCTACGGAGAAGAAGGCACACTGCTCTTGCTTTCCGACAGCACAAACGCAGGGAAAGGCGGTTTCACATTTTCAGAAAAAGAGGTTCGCCGAGCCTTTGAGGATATTCTGGCAAAAAAACATGGTCGGATTATCATCGCAACCTTTGCATCGAACATCCACCGCGTCCAGCAGGTGATCGACGTTGCCGTGCAGTTTGGACGCAAGGTTTTCATGTGCGGCAGAAGCATGGTTTCAAACGCCCAGATTGCGCTTGAACTCGGCTATCTGAAGATTCCGGAAAAGACCTGGCTGACGATGGATCGGTTGAAAGATATGCCTGACAATGAAGTGGTCATTCTCACCACCGGCAGTCAGGGCGAACCGATGAGCGTGCTCTCCCGCATCGCAACCGACGAGCACAAGCAAATATCAATCCGGGAAGGTGACACCGTCATACTCTCCGCAAAGATGATCCCGGGCAACGAGCGCTCTATCGGAAGAATCATCAACCATCTCATGATGCGCGGCGCCGATGTGAAATATGAAAAGACCTCTGAAATCCATGTCTCAGGGCATGCGTCCAAGGAAGAACTGAAGCTCATGATGAACATCGTGCGCCCACGCTACTTTGTGCCGATTCACGGCGAATATCGCCACCTCTGTTACCATGCGCGCCTTGCCGAAAAATCCGGCATTCCGAAAGAGAACATTTTCATCCTCGGCAACGGTTCTGTCCTGGAACTGTTTGAAAACTGTCCTTCCTCGGCAGGCAAGGTGCATGCGGGACGGATATTTATCGACGGACGGGGTGCGCCCCATGTTGAAGACATCGTTTTGCGCGACCGCCGCAGGCTGGGTCACGACGGCATAGTTATCGTGCTTGTCGGGCTCGAAAAGGATTCTCGTCAGGTGATCATCGGCCCTGAAATCATATCCCGCGGCTTTGTCTTTGAAGACGTCTCGCAGGATATCATCAACGAGGTGCGCGACCTGATGACGCAGACAATCATGTCCGTTGAAGAGGACGTCATTGCCGATGTAACCCTGCTCCAGGCGAAACTCCGCGCCCGGCTCAAGAAATATCTGCGCGAATCCATGGATCGCTATCCGATGATTATGCCGATAATTCTCGAAGTATAGATCTCTCAAGGAGGAAGGTCTTCTTCCGGTCTTCCTCTCTTTCACACTAAATATCTTAAGGAGATTTTTCATGTCAAACGAACTACTTCAGGCGATTGTTCTCGGCCTGATTCAGGGATTAACCGAGTTTCTTCCGATCAGCAGCACGGCGCATCTTATCCTGATGCCGTGGCTGTTCGGCTGGACCGGGCAGGTAGACACGCTCACCTTCAATGTAGCTCTTCATGGCGGAACGCTTCTTGCTTTGCTCGTCTGTTTCTACCGGGACTGGATAAACATGCTGATGCATGACCGAAAAATGCTCTTCACCATTTTTGCCGCAATCATACCGGCCGGAGTGGCAGGAATTGCTTTCCATGACATCATAGAGCACAGTCTGCGCCATCCTTTGGTGATCGTCGCTTCGCTCATTGTCTTCGGCGCACTGATGATAGTTGCCGAGCGCACCGGACAACAGACAAAGCGAAAGGTCTCTTTTCTGAACGCCATGGTCATCGGCTGCGCTCAGGCGATTGCCCTCATTCCGGGCGTATCCCGTTCCGGCATCACCATTACCGCAGGGCTGTTCAGCAATCTGAGCCGTGAAACCGCGGCGCGATTTTCATTTCTGCTCTCAACTCCGGTAATCGGCGGCGCAACTCTTCTGGAATGCAAACAGCTCTTCAAAACGCCCGGGGCTTATCAGCTTGATATTTTTGCGGCGGGCTTCGTTGCGGCTTTTATCTCGGGTATCTTTGCAATTCAGTTCCTCATGCGGTATCTGAAAAAGCATCCACTGAATGTTTTTGCCTACTACCGTTTTGTCCTTGCCGGCGGTATACTAGTTCTATATTTTTTCCGGATCTAGATGAAAAGTCAGCAGACACAGCAACGCAGCCGCACCATGGAAGTGCTCGGGATTATAGCAATCCTGTGCGGTGCATACCTGTCTGTCTGCCTGCTTTCGTATAATCAGTGGGACCCCTCCCTTTTCACATACACCAGAGCTGAACCATCCAACTATGGGGGCGTCGCCGGAGCGTATATTGCCGATATCCTCTATTCCCTGATAGGCACGGCCAGCCTAGCGATTCCGGTTGTACTGTTCGCCTATGGCATACGGAGAATTCTCGGCAAAGAACGCAACCGCATTCATATCGCGGGGGCGGCGGTTGTTCTTGTTGCCCTTGCCTTTCTGCTCGAACTCATAGGCGGGCGGATTCCTTTTTCGCTTACCAATCCCGGAGGCGCTGCCGGCGCATTGTTTATCCGGCCGCTTGAACGCGTCATCTCTCCGGTAGGAGCATACCTTGTTGCTTTTGCCGTTATGCTGATAGGAATTGTGCTTGCCAGCCCGATATCACCTTTTGCTCGGCTGTTCAAAAAAGATGAACAGAAAATGCCGGCATCACCGCCGCAAACGGCGCATGAAGAAGAATCCTTTTTGGGAGTGCCTGACAGTGAGGAGGCTCGCCAGTCGGAGCCGCTTCTCAACCGCCTGCGCAGGACTCGCAAACAAAAAACACCGGAACCGGAGCCGTTTTCGCCGCTGCCTGCCGCCGACCTCGGCGATTATGAATTACCGCGCCTCGATTTCCTTTTGCCTGCAGATGCCGTCACAGGGCCTTCACGTGAGGAGATGAACGCGTCAGGCAGCGGACTCGAAAAGAAGCTGACAGATTTCGGGGTCAGCGGAAAGATCCGTCAGGCGCATCCCGGCCCGATTGTCACCATGTTCGAGTTCGAACCTGCGCCGGGAGTCAAGATTAATCGTATCGTGTCGCTCTCAGACGATCTCGCACTTTCGCTACGCGCGCCAAGCATTCGCGTCTATCCGATACCCGGAAAGGCAACCATCGGCATCGAAGTCCCGAACCGTGAACGGGCAACTGTCGCGTTGCGGGACATTCTCGCTTCCGAGCAATTCCAGAAAAGCCCCTCTTTGCTGACACTGGCCCTTGGAAAGGATATTTTCGGCAATCCCGTGGTTACTGATCTCGCTAAAATGCCTCACCTGCTCGTCGCCGGCGCAACCGGGTCGGGCAAGAGCGTGTCGATCAATACCATGATTGCAAGCATTCTATATAAGGCGTCGCCCCGACAGGTGCAGATGCTCATGATCGATCCGAAACTGCTCGAGCTTTCTGTTTACGGAGACATCCCGCATCTGATTTCACCGGTTATCACCGACCCGAAAGGCGCGTCCGAAGCACTCAAAAAGATGGTCTTCGAAATGGAGCGCCGCTACCGTGTGCTTGCCGTGAAGAGCGCTCGCAATATCGATACGTTCAACCGGCAGGTCCCGCCGGAAGAGCGGCTGCCTTATATTGTCGTATTCATTGATGAACTTGCCGATCTTATGTTCACCGCTCCGGCTGATGTCGAGACCGCAATTGCCCGCCTCGCGCAGATGGCCCGCGCCTGCGGCATCCATCTTATCCTGGCAACCCAGAGGCCTTCGGTGGATGTTATCACCGGCCTCATCAAAGCAAACTTCCCGGCCCGCATTTCATTTCAGGTCACCACCAGAATCGACTCGCGGACGATTCTCGACAGTCAGGGCGCTGAACAACTGCTCGGCATGGGCGATATGCTCTTTATGCTCCCCGGCATCCGCCTGACGCGCATTCACGGCGCCTTTGTGAGCGAAGGTGAAATCAGGAACATGACCGATTTCATTAAAAGTCAGGGAGCGCCTGACTACAGTTCCTTTGAATCAATGGCAGTGCTTGAGGAGCGCATGCGTGAGGATGCGTCTGCTGACGAGCGTGATGAAATGTACCAGAAAGTTGTTGACTTCGCCGAGCAGGCAGGAGAAGTCTCTATCTCCTCAATCCAGCGCCGCTTCAAAATCGGCTATAATCGTGCGGCGGTTGTCATGGAGCAGCTTGAGCAGGACGGTTTTGTCGGTCCGCCCAAAGGTGCCGGCAAGCCGCGGGACTTCCTCAGGAGACGATAACTCCGAACACGCGGAGCGACATGACGGTGCTTTCATTCAGGCAGTTGCTGCTGTATTTCCTCTGCGCTTTTGGAGAGAAAACATATCGGAGGTCAACACATGAAGAGATTCTTCGTTCGCATGATAACGCTTACTATACTGCTCTCATTGCATTCAACACTATCAGCGGCGGCAATAACTGCAGATGAAGAGGTTCTTCGAATCCAGAAGGCTTATCAGGGCATTAGAGACATCAGAGGCACGTTTACACAGAAAAGCACCATCAAGGATCTGAAAAAGACCGAAACCTATAAAGGCCAGTTCTTTATCAAGGCTAAAAAAATGCGATGGGAATACAAGGGGGGAAAACCTCAGATTGTCTACATAACGGGCCAGGAGATTATCATTTATCAGCCTCTGCAAAAACAGGCGTTCAAGGCCCCTTTCAGCCAAGCAACATACGGACAGGCGCCGATTGCCCTGCTGGGCGGCTTCGGCAACATCGACAGGGAATTTGCCGTTGTCCTGAAAGACGGCAAACTGATGCTCACCCCGAAAACTCCTATGGGCAATGTGACCGGGGTTGAACTTTTAACAAATGACGAGGGGTTCCCGATAATGGCACTGAGCGTTATCGATAAACTCGGCAACCGTGTCGACATCACCTTCAGTGACGTAAAAACCAACTCCAATATAAAAAACTCGCTGTTCATATTCAAGGCTTCGGAAGGGGTTGCCGTCGTGGAGCAATAATTTCTTCTTCAGAAGGCGGTAATCGGCCTCCCATCCCGGCTCTGCCGGTCATTCGAATGTCTTGCTGAATTTGCACTTTCCGGCATATCTGCTAACATTGAATTAGAATCTCCTGATTTTGAACTGTAAGAAGAATTGACATGACAGAAGTCCTGCCGCTGCATCTGATAATCTTCCTCGGGATAACAATCCTGGCGGGCCTGATATATCTTCTGGCAACCAGCTACCGCTCCGGGAAAAAAGAAGGGCAAGACACCGATGACGATGATGATGATCCTGAATGGCGGGCCAAACGCTTCTGGTGGTTCGGACGGTAAGGATGAGTTGTGCAACGGTCCGGGAAGTTTTACGCCCTGACTAGTTCAAGAACAGCGATTTCAGGGCTGCAGTTGAAACGCAGCGGTATGGTCGTGCCGACTCCACGGGAGATAAATACCGGCAACCCCTTTTTTGACCGCACCAGCCCCATGGTATACTCCCTGTTTTTTACCGGCATATAGGGGGCGCCCAGAAAAGGAATGCGGACCTGCCCCCCATGAGTATGTCCGGACACCATCAGATCGAAGCGCTCGTGCTGCAAAGTATCGGCGCTGTCGGGATTATGAGCCAGCACAACCCGGAATTCATCTGCCGGTATATGCGCCAGCAGAGGGTCAAGACTGCGATGGTCTTCCCAGAGATCCCCGGCCCCGGCAAGCCATATGCGTTTTCCCGCACGTTCCAGCGGAACTCTCCGGTACAAAAGCCCCTGGCCGCTCTTTTCGAGCCAATTGATTGAGCGCTCTGCGTCCGCCCAGTGATCATGGTTTCCCAATACGGAATAAACCCCGAGCGGCGCTCGCAGCTGCGAAAGAATCGGCCATATCGCATCGACCTCGTCAGATGCCTTTCTGTTGAGCACATAATCACCCGTACACACGACAATGTCTTTGCGCAATCCGTTTACACGTTCTACCAGTGCTTCAAAAAAGGCCTCGCCGGCAAAGGGGCCATAATGCAAATCCGTAAGATGCACAAGAGTGAATCCTTCAAATTCAGCGGGAAGTCGCGGCAGCGAAATACGGTAACGATTGACTTCTATATCATTCCGCTCAATCGCGAACGAATAGCCGCCCGTCAGACAGACACCTCCGGCCAGCATGATTTTTTGTAAAAATGCCCTGCGGTTGATCAGAGTCTCATGTTGATTCATATGATTATTATGATAAAAATCCTCATCTCTTCGCAAAGGGAAAATCGCAGGGTGAATACAGACAGCGGCGTTTATTGAGAAAACTGTCCAGCCATCTGAGGAATGAAGATGCTCAAGGCTCTGCGCTCGTCCTCGCCAATAATACGAGCAGAGCCGGCATCACCGTCTTCACAAGCGAGAAAACTCAGATGACGCAGTCCATGACTAACCACATGATGTTCCTGAATAATTTCTGGACGGGGGCGCAGAGAATCGCTTTGTCGGGCATTTTCGACATCGGTGCATGCCAATGTCAGCGGCAACCTCGGATCGGGGGCGAGCAGGCGACAATACGCCATATAGGTAAGCACAATCGAACCCTCATCCTCGAACCGCCAACTGGTTGAATGAACAAACATAACACTCTCTTCGACCGGCCCAAAAAAACCAAACTTGTCAAGCATGGAGCGCACTGCGGCATCTGGGTTTACGCCGGTTCCGGTAATGTCAGCCCTGCTCTTTCCGTAATGAACAGTATCGTCTTTGATTACAAATGGAAAAAGCTCAACGTGTGTTTTCATTCGGCAATCACCACAGGAGTTCCCTCACTCCTGATAACCCTGAGCCGGGTGTTATAGATGGCGGAGAGAAAAGAAGCGTCAACATCAGCTCCAACAGGCGGGAAACAGAATGAACCGTCATGGAGATACATATGCCGGTCACAATAGGTGAAAGCAAGGGTCGGGTCATGAAGAACCGCTACTATCGTGGTTCCTCCAGCCGCAAGCGTTCTCAGCATCTTGAGCAGATGCACCTGATTGCAGAGATCAAGATGAGAGAGCGGTTCATCCAGAAGAATGGTACTCGGTGCCTGCGCGAGCACCCGCGCAGTCATAACCAGCTGTCGCTCACCCCCTGAAAGTTCATTATACGGCCGCAGTCGCAAATGTTCGATGCCCATGATGCTGATGGCCTCCCGCGCACATTCACGATCTTTATCTGACGGCGTGAAAAGCACCTGTGCCGCCCTGCCGGTGAGAACCACTTCCTCGACGCTGAAGGGGAATACCGGCTCATGAAACTGCGGCAGATATCCGAGAAATCCGGCGCGTTCGGCAAAGGAAACTCGGGAAATATCCCGACCATGCACAAAGACCGTACCGCGAGGCACCGGAAGCATTCCAGCCATGCAGCGGAGCAACGTCGATTTTCCGCATCCGTTTCGGCCCAGGATTGCAACGAACGATCCTTGCGGTATTTCTAGCGAAACATCATGCAGAACGGTTCTGCCGGAATAGCGCCACTGAAGAGCACGAACGGTGAGAACTGTCATTAAGCTGACCTCATGATTTTTTTGCGGAGCAATCCGATAAACACTGGAGCGCCGACAAGAACAGTGAAGATTCCGACCGGCAACTCAAAGGCTGCCGCCGAGCGGGAGAAACCATCAACGACCAGAAGAAAAACTGAACCGAGTGATGCTGTCAGGGGCAGCAGCCGCTGATTATCCGCGCCCACAAGCAATCGGGCTAGATGCGGCAATACCAGCCCTACCATGCCGATAATTCCCGCTACCGCAACCGCAGAGGATGCTGCCAGCGTTGCGGGAAAAAGAATAAGGAGTTTCTCCCGCTCCGGATTAAGTCCGACCGAACGGGCTTCATCATCACCCAAAGCCAGCACATTCAGACGCCAGCGCATGAGAAGCAGCCAGATACTCGCCATGATGATAGAAGGAGCCGAGGAAACGACCTTGCCCCACGTTGCGGTATGCATATTGCCCATTGTCCATTGCACGATCGTCTGGAGACGGAACGGGTCCGCGAAAAACTGCACAACCGTCAGCAAAGCGGTAAAGAGGCCGGTTACAATGATGCCGGCAAGAATCAGCGCGACAATCGACACGCGCTGACGCGAATAGGCTATACCATACGTCAGCCCGACGGCTGCCATGCCGCCCGCAAACGCAGCGGGATGCAAGGGAAGCACGGGCAGTGCCAGCGCCAGCGCTGCACCAAATGCTGCACCGGATGACAGGCCAAGGACGTCGGGAGATACGAGGGGATTTCGGAAAAGGCCCTGCAGTGCCGCACCCGACAGGCTGAGGGCGGCGCCGACCAGCATTGCCAGCAGTACTCTCGGTAGGCGGACATCGCGTACAATGGCTTCTGTCATGAGGAAATGTTCATCATGCAGGGATCCTGTTTGCAATATCAACTGCATCAGATAGGAGGAAACCTCGCCCGGCGTTATTACATCGGTCGGGCCTATATGGAGAAAGACTATCCCGGTCAGAAGCGGGATTATAAGCAACAGGAAGGTAACTAAAGGTTTCAATCAGATCCCCTTCAGTCTGCCGCTGTAAAGGACATCAAGCATCTTTCGTTTTTCGTCCGGGAGATCTATATCCCGAAAAAGTTCCGGATGCGTCCATTTGGCAACCATCTTGACTGCATACAGGTATTTCAGCGTCCAGAGGTCGCACAGAAACACCTCCGGCAGTTCATGGACCCGTTTCAAGCGCACCGCCTTTATCAGTCTCCACTGATCATCAGCGATGATATCAGCCGGGTCTTTCCGCGCATTAAACCACATGATAATGAGATCAGGATTCCAGCCAACAACCTGTTCAAACTTCACGATTAGATGCTCTTGAGGCAGATGAGCGCAGATGTTTCTCCCTCCGGAAAGCATGACAAGATCGTTGACAGTACTCTCTCCGCATGAGGTTTCAAAGTTGCCCTGCGCCCACATGTAATAGACTCCTGGACGTTTTGCAGCAGGAATGTCCGCGACACGCGCGGAAAATCGCCGAACCTCATCACGCACATAAGCGACGAGTTTTTCAGCCCGCGCTTCGGCACCTGTCATTCTGCCGAGCGCTATCATTTTCCGGTCAACATCTTCACGGTTTTTTATAAACACCCCGAACACCTTAATCCCTCGTTCTTCCAATGCAGCAATAACTTCGGTCTGCTGGGACCAGATAATGACCACCTCCGGCTTGAGTGATACAACGCTCTCGATGCTCACGAAATCCCAGTTGCCTGGAGCAGGCACTCTCTTTGCCCGTATCCGGCTGTCGAGTGCCGCGTAATAAGGGAAAACAGGGTTCTGATAGACGTTGGCCGATATGCCGACAATGCGCCGCTCCTCACCAAGCATGTAAATGCCGGTCAGGGCGCTTTCAATAAGACAGACAATGCGCGTCGGCGGCTTTTCAAAGGTGAGTTTCTTCCCGCGAAAATCGGTCACACTGATCACTTGCTGCGCGGCATGCGCCTCAAAACCGAAAAGCACATGAACTTGAATGAACAGCACCCAAAGCAGGAAGGTACACAGCCATCTCAGCTTCATGTTCGGATGATGGAGCAGCCCCCGGCAAGCGGGAGCTGCTCTCAGACCTCCTAAAATCTGAATTCCACGCTTGCCATGGCATTGAAGCCAGGATCTCTAAACTGCCACGGCATTTCAAACTTATTGTCAAAAAGGTTGTTCACATCCAGGTTCAATGAAGCGCTGTAGTCTTTCGTCTTGTATAAACCTTTTTTTGCCTTAAGGTTCACAACGCCGTGTTCACCAAACTGGCGGCGTCCGCCTTTATCCGTGCTGTCATAATACTTCCCGACGTACTGGAAATAGGGAGAGAGCGAAATATCATAGGGCAGATCCGCCGTGATTCCGACATTTGCAACCCATTTCGGCACGAACGGCACATCACTGCCGTCCTGAGCTGGATCAATAGGATTCTTCACTCGGGTATCAGTAAACGTGGCGTTCGCAAACCACATCACCGCCGGGCTGATAAAGTGGGCTAATTCCACCTCGACCCCATGAGAGCGGGATTTTCCGGCATTGACCGATTGTGACTGCGACGGGATCGTGCTCACGATATTTTCGACAATAGCTTCATCGACCGTCGTATGAAACCCTCGAGCACCTATGCGGAGATTTTCCAATATCCACGCATCGCCACCGAGGTCAAAGCTTATGCCTTTTTCAGGCTTGAGGCTAGGATTTGGCAGCTGTCCATTTCTTCCGGGAACTCCGAAATCAGAAGCCAGCAGGGTGCCTCCGACCGATTTTGCCGAAGGAACGATATAGCTGGAACCGGCATTTGCATATACGCCGACGCGCGGCGAGAAATTATATCTGACTCCGGTGCTCCAGAGAAAACGATCCCATGACTTGTCGGACTTTTCTGGAACAACCCCGCTGATCAAATCATAATCATGCTGCGTATATGCGTAGCGACCTCCAAGTCGTAACACTAAACTGTCAAGCACCAGCTTCTCTTCAATATAGAGGCCGTGGCTTCTGGCCTTCATGTCATTCCCTATAGAGCGGATGCCTCCTGTTTCGGCAAAGGTCTCATAGGTGGCATATTGAAAGTCGGTACCAACCGTCAGCAGGCTGCTCTTCCCGTGCTTCCAAGAAACATTCAGATCGGCAGGAATGATGTTCTGCTTGACGCCATCCTTTTCCCGAAGGCTCAGCACCGGGAAATTATCCTCTTCCCATCGGCGATCATAATACCGATAGCCTGCCTTGAATTGAAGGGTAACATCCTTGCTGAGCTTGTTTTCATAGGCCGCGTTAATAAGATCGTACTGATGATCAAACCCGCGATTCGGGCGCCCTGCGTCCCCGGTATGCGTCGTATGATGAGCGAAGAGTGAAACTTTCGATTTGTCCGGAGTGATGAAATAGGTGGTCTTAAAAAACAGCTTCAGCTTACGGTAGTTTGGGTCGTCAATCATGTTTAGCCAGGACGAATCTGTCCCGTAATTTGTATAGTCAGAGCGTTCATAGCCGGCACCAAGAAGATAGTGGAAATCACCTTTAAACCCTTGATGATAGAGTTTCCCCTGCAGCGTATTCCAAGTGCCATATCCTGCAAGAATTCTGGTCATCTGGGATGCAATCCGCTCCTTCGTGAGCAGGTTTGAGATACCGGAAATCGCGGCCTGGTTGCCTGCAAAGTCCATGCTCATGTAATTCGGATACATGACCGATGCCGGCCCCCGGTGCAGTTCCGCCCGGTCAAGGTAAATCGAATCAAGGCTCATGGGATCAACAAAAGAATCTATTGGCAGCCCGTCAAGCAGATACGCATTATATTTGGGGCCAAGACCTCCATAAGAGCCCCAGTTTGCGTCATTCCGTGAAAGCGGGTTCACGAACGTGCCAGGCTGATATTTGAATATTTCAGCAAGATTCCGGTTTGGAAACGTCCGGGTTCCTATCTCCTCCTCATCAATGACTTCAACCTTCTGCGTAATCATCTCCTGTGGCTGCGCCGTCTTGTCTGCCGTTACTACCAGTTCCTTCATCTCATAAGGCTTCTTTTCAGCAGTTGCTATTTTCTTCTCCTCTGCCAAAGCACCCCCGTCAATAATGAGAAAAAAGATCAGAGCCACGAAAACGCTTTTTTTCATTACTCTCCCTCCTGTCTGTTTCTGCTCCTATCTTGTAGAATGAAACCGGGAACAATGCCGGATGATTGTTGCCCGAGGCAGCAGCTCTTCCTGCCAGGGTGACTGCCGCCCCTGCTCTTGCTGTTCTGAACCACAAACTTCAGTTCCCTGTTTTTCCCCGCCACGCCGCGATTTTACTGGCCGAGACGAAATATCACCGGCAGAAGCGCAAGTGACGCAACCGCGCGGCCTTCCCGTTTCGCCGGCGCGAATGTGGACATCCTGATGGCTGACACAGCGGCTCCTGCAAACCCGAACCCGGGATCTTCGACAACCTCCAAATTCGTAAGGGCGCCATTCTCATCAATCGAGAGTCTGAGCACAACCCGTCCCTGTTTTCCCATTTTCCGGGCAAGCGGCGGATAGACTGGCCGTTCCTGCTTCAGAAAACTCGGGCCTGCTCCTCCGCCAAATACCATGTCAGCAAGTGCAATACCCCTGCCTGAGACAACATCCTTCGTCGCCTTTCCTTCCACCTGAACCTGCTGAGAGGAAGATCCATGCTGCGACAATGCACGCGACTCTTCAGATGCCGGCACCTCTGTTGAGGCAACTTCAACAGGAACAGATGATTCCCGCCTGAAGACTTTTTCAGAGCGGCCGGGAATCCTCAGATTATTCCGCAGCCGACTCGGCATCGCATCTGCAGACTCACGCCCTTCATTCATCAGAAAAACCTCATAAACAGCGGGGGGAGTCGGCTGCCCAGTGTATAACAACCAGAAGCCAGATACCGGCAAGAATCAGATGCAGCCCCCCGGCCGCCATGCCCGACAGAAGAAGCAACCTTCGGTCTTCCGGCATCCTTCATCCTCCAAAAGATAAAAAGCCACGCAGACGCATGCCTTCATGGCACACAGCCTTCGTGGCTATAATTTCATTGCGGTGATGCAAACAATGCTGCCGCTTCAGCAGCTGCCCGCACTTCCTGCGCAGGCGTTACTTAAAAAAA
This sequence comes from Nitrospirota bacterium, assembly GCA_037442225.1. GTDB lineage: Bacteria > Nitrospirota > Thermodesulfovibrionia > Thermodesulfovibrionales > Dissulfurispiraceae > JAAYUK01. The sequence goes on along the minus strand of JBBIQQ010000034.1, from coordinate 2,569 downwards.
ATTTTAATAAACGATAACGATTTCTGTCAATGCAGGAAAATTAATGAGCCTATTCATGAAAAGTGTGCTTTGAGCAAAAGCCGGCGTCAGCATAACTGCCGCACTCCTGCTCGCCCTGTCTCAAACCAAACTGCATGACGCCGACAGACCTGCGGTTTTCTCCTGAGCGCGTGAGAGGTTTCTGATGCCCCATTCCGGGAAGCGATTCTTTAATGCCTTCGATAAACTGGCGATATCCAGACCGCTCTGCGACAGATCTCTTTGCTGTCCCTGACTCCGAATATACATCTGGAGAAAATATCGTTTGATGCCGATCTCATGGAGTTCATCCATCGCCTCTTGGAGATCGTATAGAGAGAACAGACGAAAGACCGTAGTTCTCGCTTCATGCTGAATGCCATATTCCAGAAGAAGTCTCAGAGACCGGACAATGTCATTCGTCCTGACCTCTGCGCCCGCCGCGTCCGCATAGAGACGAAGCGGGGCCTTATAGTCAAGAGCTACATAATCGATGAGTTCCTCTTTGAGAAGAAGTTCGAGCTGATCAGGAAGCGATCCGTTCGTGTCGAGCTTGACCGAATATCCCAGGTTTTTTACTTTTGCAAGGAAATCCGGCAGATCGTGATGGAGCAGAGCCTCCCCGCCGCTTATGACAACCGTTTGCAACAGGTTCCTGCGCATTTGAAGAAATGCCAGCAGATCAGATTCCTCCATGGATGGCTCAAAAAGCGACGGGGCGGCCAACTGCGTATTGTGGCAGTACGGGCAGCGGAAATTACAACCCTGAGTAAAAACGACCGCGCTGATCCTCCCTGGATAATCAACCAGTGAAAACCGCTGTATTCCGCCTATGCGCATGGCACAACAAATTCCTTCCGCTGCGCGAACTCGGCGGCTTTCCCCTTATTCCACTGGGCAACCGGCCGCAAATAGCCTGAAACACGCGAATAGACCTCAGTAGTCCTCCCGCAGGATGGACATGCCGGCTCCTCGCCCGGGATATAGCTATGTTCAGGACATACCGAGAATGTCGGGGTGAACGTGAAATATGGCAAGCGGTAGTTTTCGCAGACTGTTCGCACCAGATTCTTCACGACCCCATGATGCTCGATGCGCTCGCCTGCAAAGATATGAACCACCGTACCGCCCGTGTATTTCACCTGTAAATCGTCCTGCAGATTAAGAAACTCGAAGATATCGTCGGTGTGGTTTACCGGGAGTTGGGATGAATTGGTGTAAAAGGGCGCGATCCCACTGTCGCTGTCTGTGCCCGCGCCGCTGGCGCAGACGATTCCCGGAAATTTTGCTTGATCGATTCTGGCAAGACGGTAGCTTGTTCCCTCAGCCGGAGTCGCCTCAAGGTTGTAATTATTGCCGGTCTCCTCCTGAAACACCACAAGTCGCGATCTCATATAGTCGAGAATCCTCAGCGCAAACGCCTGCCCCTGAAGTGAGGCAATGCTCGTTCCCAGCAGATTCAGGCATGCTTCATTCATGCCGATCAGGCCGATGGTCGAAAAATGGTTTGTCCAGTAGCAACCGAAACGCTGGTACATGTCGCGAAGATAATGCTTTGCATACGGATACAGATTTCCTTTGGTAAAATACTCCAGCACCTTGCGCTTGATCTCAAGACTCTCCCGGGCAAGCTGAAGTTTTTTTTCAAGCATGGCTATGAACTCGTCTTCATCATTCGCAAGATAGCCAAGCCGTGGCATGTTGATGGTAACAACACCTATGGAACCGGTCAGCGGATTTGACCCGAAAAGCCCGCCGCCCCTTTTCTGCAGTTCACGATTGTCGAGTCGCAGCCGGCAGCACATGGAGCGGGCATCCTCCGGCCTCATGTCTGAATTGACAAAGTTAGAGAAATACGGAACCCCATACTGAGCAGTTACCTTCCAGAGCATGTCAAGATGTGGGTTATCCCAGTCGAAATCTTTTGTTATGTTGTAGGTTGGTATGGGAAAAGTGAACACCCTCCCGTTGGCGTCGCCATCATACATCACCTCCAAGAATGCCCGGTTGAACATATTCATTTCCTCGCGGAATTCTCCGTACGTTTCAGCCTGCGGCTTGCCTCCAATGATGACCGGCTGGTGCTCGAAGGTTGCCGGCACGTCAAGGTCAAGGGTGATATTGGTAAACGGCGTCTGGAAGCCGACCCGCGTCGGCACATTGATATTAAAGACGAACTCCTGAAGCGCCTGCTTCACTTCGGCATAGCTCAACCCGTCATGCCTGATAAACGGACTAAGAAGCGTGTCGAAGTTGGAAAATGCCTGCGCTCCGGCAGCCTCGCCCTGCAGAGTATAAAAGAAATTCACCGCCTGCCCCAGAGCGCTCCTCAGATGTTTCGCCGGAGCGCTTTCGACCTTGCCCGGCACGCCCCGGAACCCTTCGATTAAAAGCATCTGAAGATCCCAGCCGACACAATAGACCGAAAGCAGATTCAGATCATGAATGTGAAAATCACCGTCTGCATGCGCTGCTCTGATTTCCGGCGGATAAATCTTGTTGAGCCAGTAACTGCTGCTGATTTCGGAGGAGATGTAATTATTGAGACCTT
>JBBIQQ010000033.1:5944-19634 GCA_037442225.1 Nitrospirota bacterium | reverse complement strand
CCGACAGACTCAGCGAAGGCAGATAAGAAAACAAAAGTTTCCGAACATAATAACAGGAATACGAATTGTAAAAATCCGAAATTCGAAACAATACCGAAATTCAAATGTTCAAAAACCGAAACAGACCTGAAATCAAAAATATTATGAAATTAAAAAAAATTATCGCATTGTCCTGCTGTATTTTCTTGATTTTATCGAGAACAGTCGTCAAAACTGACAGCGCTTTTTCATCAAAAATGCCGTCTCGATAGAAACAGCGCTGATAGACTTCTGCGAATTGTGCTGCAAGCATGCGCAGGTCCTCTTGCACGATGCGTGATGTCATCTCGGAGAGGCCTTCCCCTGATTTCCGCGTGGAGCCTAAGCGATGCAGGCACACAAGATACTGCTCAAGAATCCGCTCTTCCGGACGTTTCCGGTTTTTCAGATAGCGGAGTCCGCATCCTGCTATAACCACGACGGCCAGCACGCTCCCCAGAATGATAATTGTCTTCCGGTCAGGTGCAAAACTGCTGTCAAATCCTCGCAAGCGATTGCCCATAGATTGAAACAGCCTGACCTGTTTCTCGAAGTCATAATTGATGACGAACGCATTCCATGCGTATTGAATTGAATCCACAAGCATGCGTATCCTGAGCACAAGACTCCGTTGGATTGCCGCTGAATAAGTTTCTGACAGGGCGGGTGTCGGATCAAACCTGACCCATCCTCGCCCCGGAAAATACGCTTCCACCCAGACATGCGCGCTCTTCTGCGGAATCGCATAATATCCTCCGAGTTCGCTGTAATAGCCGCCGCGGTACCCGCCGACAAGCCGCGCCGGAATGTCGTTCAGCCGCAGCATGACCGCCAATGCAGAAGCGAAATATTCACAGTTGCCGGTCCGCTTCCCAAAAAAGAATTCATGCAAAGGGTTGCCGGTTAATGGAAGAGAGGTGAGGCTATAAGTATAAATACCGCTGTCACGCAAATGCTCCTCAAGAACGACGGCCGAAGCCAGTCCACCCTGCGAATCAACCAGAGAATGCATGTGTTTTCTGATTTTATCCAAATCTTTATCAGGCAGTTGTGTATATCGGGAAGCTGGTTCATCCCTGTCCGCCATCTCCGCTGCAAGCGCAGAGTATGCCTCATAACGGATGCGGCGTTCAAAAGCGGATGGAAGCGAAATAGTGAGATCCCGGTCAATTCGCGCCTGTTGGGGCGAAACAGAAATCGGACGGTCGAGTGCAAACAGATACCGGTTCTGATACGGTTCGAGGTATATCACCTGACGTACAGACCGGCCCTGCCCCGCTCGCAACTCTGCCGCGCCCTGTTCTTCACGGGCGCGGGTCCATTTCCTGCCGTCGAAGATTTCAAGCACTATGCCCCGCCAGTAAAGATCCGCATCTTCAACTTGCGGCATTTCGGCCCTGAAAGCGATGGAGGCATCCTCCTGAATCCCTGCCACATCACCCAAGGATATCTCTTCGCTAAATCCAGTTGAGGCGCCGGACCCACGATTCAGAAAGGTCATCAGAGGGAACGTCGAGCGGGGCAAAACAATAAAGAGCAGGAGGCTGAGCGGAATCGCAATCGTGGGAATAAGCAGCGAAGCAGACAGCATGCGGCGCAGAACCTGCCGCGAGACCTCAAGGCTGCTCTCCTGAACATAATAAGTCAGAAAGATAATCGCAGTCGAGAGCAGATACATGAGCACAAGCAGTGCTGCAAGGAAATCCATATCAATCGAAACAAGCGCCGAACCCGCAAGCAAAAAAACCGCCAGCAGGTAAATCTGCATGAAGTCGCGAAACCCCTTTTTCTCGAGCAGTTTGATGCCTGTCAGAAGCAACAACATCTGAAGCACCGGTGTCACCGGATCGGCAAACGAAATGCGCAAGACGGTCACTATAATAAAGGCAATCGCGGTAAGATTCAGCAGCCAGCGTGGAATCATTTCTGACGGACGACGTTCAAACACGAGTGCAACTGCGCAGAGAAAAAGGAATATCAAGGCATACGTCAGTCCGACCGCCCGGGCAACCATGGCAAAAGCAAGCAGCACTATTGCATACGTCAGCGCTGTTACAACCGTCTCGATGCGGATGCTATGCGCTGCCATACAACGCCAATTCCTTGAGCATCGACCGTTTATGTTGTTGAGTCAATGCGGGCCGCAACAATCGTCCGCCAACCTGCAGTCCCACCGGCATACCGCGCCGATGCATCTGCAAAATAAAGCCAGTGACGCAGGAGATCCTTTCCTCAATATTCTCAATCGAAATCCGATCGAACTCTACAACAACCGGCTCGTTTGCCAAAGAAGCAATTTCTTTTGTTTTGAGGGATCCGGTACGGGCGCTCGCCTTCCAGTGAACGTACTTCAGCGGATCGCCGTAAACATAATCTCGGACAGAAATCGCCTCGGCATCGAACCCCGCGGAATCGAGTGAACGATCTCCCTGCGCCCTGCGATGAGCGATCGCCGATTCCTGAACAAGCATGCACTGTTTCGGCCTTGCAAAGACGACCCCTTCATGCACGCCGGAAAGATTCCGGCAGCGGGTAAAAAAACTGAAGGGAAAGACCGAGCAAATATGAATACCTTCAAGGCGGTAGGTTCCTCGGCGATTGAACTCCCACGGAATGTACAGCATCTCCTCCCGCCCGGCCTCGACAAACGGAAAAACAAGCACCCTGCCGTTGATATGCACTCTCATTAGAAAAACCGGGAAGAACCGTCGCCGGTTTCTGAGCGTTACGACAAGCGGAAACTCTGTCCCGGCATAGATCTCCTCAGGCACGGAAAAAACAACCTCAACATCTTTTAAATTATGCCGGCCGAGGAATCCGGAAAGGGCCATATAACTGAGAAATACCGAGACGATGAGGTAAATGAGGTTGTTGCCGGTGTTAACCGCGCCGAACCCGAGCAAAAGCGTAACCGCGATATACAGCCATCCGGCTTTTGAAATCCGGATTACACCGGGAGGCGAATCTGGCCGATGAGCGATTGGATAATCTCCTTTTTGTTTACTCCTGAATATTCTTCCTGGTAAATCAGGCGGTGCGGCACCGTATACTGGGCGAGCTGCTTCACATCTTCAGGAATGACATAATCACGTCCGCTGAAGTACGCGAGCGTCCGCGCGGTCGACTGAATGGCGAGAATACCGCGGGTCGATATGCCCGCGACGATATACTTGCTGGAACGCGTCGCATCCACGATATCGAGTATATATTCAAGCACCTTGTCCGAAATTATGATGCTTGTTCGGATCTCGTCCTGAATGGCAAGCACATCCTCTTTCAACATCATCGGAGCAATATCGTACAAATCTTCCCGGCGGCTTCCGGACTTCAGAATCTCCATAACCGCATTCCGGTCGGGATAGCCGACACTGATTTTCATCATGAACCGATCGAGCTGTGACTCCGGAAGGGAAAAGGTGCCAAACTGCTCGACCGGATTCTGCGTGGCTATCACGAAAAAAGGTCTCGCCAGTTTGTAGGTTTTGCCTTCAATCGTCGTCTGCTTTTCCGCCATGGCCTCAAGCAGCGCGCTCTGCGTTTTCGGCGTTGCTCGGTTGATTTCATCCACCAATACGATATTGTTAAAAACCGGGCCGGGATGAAATTCGAAAACATTCGCATTCTTGTTGTACATCGAAAGCCCGGTAATATCGCTCGGCAGCAAATCACTCGTGCACTGGATGCGCCCAAAGTTCATGCCGAGCGCCTTCGCGATGGCTATCGCGATAGTGGTCTTGCCGAGACCCGGCAAATCCTCAACCAGCAGGTGGCCGCGGGAGAAAAAAGAGATGAGCGCGAGCTTCAGGGCGCTCGATTTTCCGTGAAGGTATTTTGAAAGAAACGCGATGATTTCATCTATCGTCCGGTTTTTCAGTTCCATGTCGCCTCCGGATTTATTGTAGCTCATTTTCGCTTTTCGGCCAAATAACGTACAATAAGAGCATGAAAAAAGTGATTCTCCACCGCTCAAGCCGTATCCTTGCAGGTCACCCATGGATTTTCTCCAACGAGATTGCGGGCAGTCCGAAAACCTTTGAGCCGGGTGCTCTTGTCGAGGTGCTTGATTCAAAAGATACCTTTCTCGGCATCGGCTATATCAATCCGAATTCCCTTATCGCTGTCCGGCTGCTGACTCGCAGGCAAGAGGCTATTGACCAGGCATTCTTTGCGCGGCGGATCTCCGCGGCGCTCACGCACCGGAAACCGTATATCGGGAACCGTAATGCATATCGTGCTGTTTTCAGCGAAAGCGACCAACTCCCAGGACTGATTGTTGACCGTTACGGTGACTGTCTTTCGGTCCAGATTCTGACGCTCGGGATGGAGTGTCAGCGTGCGATTATTCTTGCCGCACTCGATGAAGTAATGACCCCTGCAATTATTGTGCTCAGGAATGACGGCAGGTCGCGCACTCTCGAAGGATTGCCGCTCGAAAAAATCATTGTCAAGGGCTCACTGGACACTCTTCCCCGGATCGCGGAAGGGAGTGTTGTCTTTGAAATCGACGCGTTCGGTGGACAGAAGACCGGATTCTTTCTGGATCAGCACGAAAACCGCATGGCCCTCGCGGCGCTTGCCCGCGGAGGCTCGGCGCTCGACCTCTTCTGCTACTCCGGAGCGTGGGGCATGCAGCTCGCACGGCACGGTATGCAGGTTACCTTGGTCGACGATTCCGATGCCGCCATACATCTGGTACAGCGGCATGCGGAATTCAACGGCCTCACAGACCGATGCTCTCCAGTGAAGGAAGATGCATTCTCGTTTCTGAAGCGGAAAATCGTGTCGGGTAAATCATACGACGTGATTGTCTGCGATCCACCTGCCTTTGTGAAAAACAAGGCAAAGATCAAGGAAGCGCTCCGCGGCTACCGAGATGTAAACGCCATGTGCATGAAGCTAATCGCCGAAGGCGGCATTATGGCTACTTCGTCATGCTCACATCATATAGACCGGGAGTCATTCCTCGACATGCTTCGCCACGCCGCCCGCGATGCCGGACAATCTCCCCGCATACTCGAATATCGCTCTCAGGGCAAAGATCACCCAGTGCTGCTCGCCGCCCCCGAAACCGAATACCTCAAGTGCGCTTTTTTGCAGTTCTGAACTGACTGGCCACTGTTATCAATAATGGTTCCAAAAGCGTTCAGCCGCGACAAAAAAAGCTGCCACCTCGCCGATAGTGTACAAACCGCCATAAAATGTGAAGTTCTGACGACTCCTCAATTCTCCGGCAATAGATTCCCTTGCTCATCAAATGATAATGGAATATAATCACTTGCCCGTTCGCACATTTCTGCTGATGCAAAGGCTTGTTCATTGAGCCAGAGTTCCTCGAGATGAAGTGTATTTCTGATTCTGGCAACAGAAGCTGACTGGTCTTCTGTTGCCTTCATTCCTTTCAGTGCCCACATTATAGCGTCATAGTCACTTCCAGGGAATGGCGGACAAAAGGCCCTGTCCCAAAAGCCTGTTGTCCGGACGTTCATAAGGGTGGCGTTCCAGTCAATTTGGTCGACAAGTTTTCTTGTTGTTAAATCCACAAGGCCAAGCCCGTTTGCGTTGCCGTGCGATTCTTTTGACAGGCGCAGAACAACGATGCGCTTAATCCTGGGCCATTTTGGCTCTGGCAGTCCAGTTGCCTTCCAACGACCAATTACGTTAGTATCCATGCCCGTGCCGCTGAAGTTCTTCCCCATTTCCTCGACAATGAGCACATCAATTTGCTTGACAGGAAGCCGCGGAAGCAACCCGGAGGCATATTGAAGAAGCTTTTTTTCGCCTTCCTCCATTTCACCCGGCAGAAGCGCTTCCACCCAGGCGGTTTCCTCATAGCCGTTCTCAACGATTGCAAGGCCGCCGATGATCGGCATTTTTTCCAAAGCAAGGCGCCCCATTTCGACAATGGAATCATACATTCCGGATGAGCTGAGTTTATGCACCTGAGTCGCCCCGAGCACCTTGCCAAGCCCAACAGTCAGCATTTTGAAGAGACCGCTTGCGAGTCTGTCCTGGAATGCGGTGTGTGGCTTGACACGGTTGATTGCGAAAATAGCTTCTGCCTTGTGCGCTTCCGCATCGACATACAATAGGTGACCGCCGGGAGTAGTTCCAACAGCAACAGCTTCGGATGTAATCCGCAAAGGAGCACAGACCGCGTCTTCCGTAATGCCGAGGTGCCTGAGAACCTGAGTCTGCCCTTCGACCGTGCCACCGCCATGGCTGCCCATTGAGGCAACGAGAAAAGGTTTCGCCTGCATGGAGCGAAGTGCCTTGACGACCGTTTTCAGAATGAGCGGTATGTTATTGATCCCCCGGCTTCCTGCGGTAACAGCGACACTCATGCCTGGACGGACGCATGGCGCGAATCGCTGCATTTGCTGAACAATAGCGGCCTCGACATCATCAATGCGTGGCCGGGGGAACTGCTGCCTGACCTTTGCAAGAGACAACTGTTTCATGCGCTTACTACACCCTTTCCAGCAGAGGAGTTTGCGAAGGGATCCCTTCGCATCACATTATTCCTACTTGGTCTGCATCAGTTTCTCATCATCGAGAAGCTTCCTGATCTGCTCTTTTTGCTCCAGAATGTATTTTCTGGTCTGCGCTGCATTCATCGGGTTCGGCACAAATCCTGCCTCGATAAGCTTTGCCTGAACCTCTTTGTTGGTCACAACCGAATAGAATGCCTTGTCGAGTTTCTGTTCAATCTCCTTGGGAAGTTTATGCGGCGCAAAGATGCCGCGGTCAATGCGCGGATAAATCGGAAGGCCAAGCTCGGCAAATGTCGGGACGTCAGGCAGCTGCGCCATCCGCTTCTCTGTTCCGACTGCGAGAATGCTAACACCGGTTCCCTTCATCTCCACAGCGGCCGGAGAATTGGTGAATGCTGCGTCAACATGACCTCCCATTATCTGCGGCTTAACTTGGCCAGTTCCCTGCAGTGGGATATAAGTCAGTTTGATGCCTGCCACTTTCATGAACTGCAGCACATTGAGATGCGGTCCGGAAAACTTGCCCACAGCAGCAACCGTCACCTTGCCGGGGTTCGCCTTAGCATAGTCGATAAACTCCTTGAGGTTTTTTGCGGGGAATCCATTCTTCACCACGAGAGCTGCTGGCGTATACTCGATCATCGTCAGGTAGGTAAACTCTTCTGTCTTGTAATTAATGTCTTTCATGGTAAGCGGCTGCGTTATTATATGCGGGGAATTGAATCCTGCAAGCGTATAGCCATCAGGCTTGGCGCTCGCCAGTGTCTGCCACGCCAGCGCGCCGCCCGCTGCAGGTTTGTAGTCAGGAACAAAACGGACGCCGAGAGCCTTTTCAAAATACGGCTGCATGGCGCGAAACTCAATGTCTGACTCTCCACCCGGGTTAAATGCAATAATATAAGTAATTTCTTTTGCCGGGAAAGCTGCACTTTCAGCCTGAGAACCAAAGAAACAAAATACCAGCACAACAGCCAGAATGACGATGCTCAATCTTTTCACGTTCATTGAAGTTCCTTTCCTGCTGCTTGGTTATCGTGCATCAATATCCAGACTACATGTCATCTTCTCCAAGTTTTTCCTTGAACTTTGACCTCCTGTTCCGTATTGATGGAATCATGGTTGAGAAAATCAGCAATGCTGATACCGCAATGAAGACTGCAGAGATAGGCTTGGTAACAAAGATACTCGCATCGCCCTGATTAATCAGAAGCGTAAGGCGAAGATTGCTTTCCATCATGGGACCAAGCACAAGGGCGAGAATAAGCGGTGCCATTTCGAACTTGAACTTGCGCATGAAGTACCCGAGCACTCCGAACCCAATCATCAACCCTATTTCAACCTGGCTGAAGTTAAGGCTATAGACACCGATAAGGCAGAAAATCAGGATAAGCGGGAACAGAATAGCATAGGGAACCTTCAGAACCTTAATCCAGAGCGGAATCAATGGAAGATTCAGTACGAGCAGCATGGCGTTTCCGAGATACATACTAACAATAGTGCCCCAGAAAATATCCGGATACTTGGCTATAAACATAGGACCCGGCTGGAGACCATGAATCATGAAAGCTCCCAACAATACCGCTATAACGGAGTTTGCCGGGATTCCTAAAGTGAAAAGCGGTATCATGGCGCCGCTTGATGCGGCATTGTTGGCAGCCTCAGGTCCGGCAACGCCTGCTATATGCCCGGTCCCGAATTTTTCGGGGGTCTTCGACAGCTTTTTTTCCATTGCATAGGAGGTGTAAGTGGAAATAACAGGACCGGGACCCGGCAATACTCCGATGAGAAATCCGAAGAAACTGCCTCTGAGAATGGGACGGATGGATTCCTTCATATCCTGCATGCTTGGCAGAAAGTTCTTTACCTTTTCCGTGACAAGCGTGGTCGCCACAACGCGCTCCACATTCATCAGAATTTCAGATATGCCGAAAAGCCCCATAACTGCCGGAATGAAGCCGATACCATCCGCAAGCTCAAGAACGCCGAACGTCAGCCGCTGCGTTCCTGCTATTGCATCCATGCCGATGGTTCCGAGCAGAAGACCGAATGCAGCTGTCATGAAATCCTTCAGGATTGAGCCCGATGACATGTAAATAATGATGACAATGCCAAAAAGCATCATTGAGAAATACTCGGTCGGACCAAAGGCGAGCGCAAACTTTGCCATCGGCGGTGCCAGCAGCATGACGCCTACAATCCCGATGGTGCCGGCAATGAAGGAGCCTATTGCCGATATACCAAGTGCGGGGCCCGCCCGCCCCTGCTTCGCCATTTGATGCCCGTCAAGACACGTGATGACGGACGCCGCTTCCCCTGGCATATTGACGAGAATTGACGTTGTCGAACCGCCGTACATAGCTCCGTAATAAATACCCGCAAGCATGATGATTGTCGCAACAGGCGGGATATGGAAACTCACCGGCAGCAGGAGCGCAATTGCCGCAGTCGGTCCCAGACCAGGAAGCACCCCGACCAATGTTCCCATAAGGACCCCGATGAAGCAGAACAGAAGGTTCATTGGCTGAAATGCAACCGCCGCTCCCTGCATCAGGTGGTTCATTATGTCCATATAGTTCCTCCTCTGCTAGAAGCCCAGCAGTCCCTTGGGCAACCTGAGTTCAAGCAGGCTTACAAAAATAAGCTGCACCGCTGCGGTTGAGAGCGTGGCAGTTGCAACAGTTTTGAGCCACGTCTGCGGGAAAATGCACTTCACGAGAAATGCAACAAAGAGAAATGTAACGAGAATCAACCCGAGCGGTTTAAGAAGAAAGTTGTATGCCACCAAGGAGAGAACAATCATCCCGACTCTCTTCCATGAATCGCTTTCCGGAAAAAAAGGTTCTCCCGCTTCAAACTTTTTGAATACCGTCTTGAGGATGAGAGCTGCCGACAGGAGCACAAGCAAAACACCCGCCCACAGCGGCAGGAATCCTGAGCCCGGTTCATCCAGAGTGCCAATATCCACGCTTCGTGCATATACGGCAAAAATTACTCCCACGCTGAGAAAGAAGAGGCCTCCGATGAGATCATTCCGTTTCACATACTCACCTCATATTTCGTGATGGCACAGAACCAATGTCTTGCAGCGGCATCTCTTTATGAGACGGGGGAGGCAGTATCACAAAACGGAGACTGCCTCCCGCTTTTCTGAATTGCTATTAAGAAAGCCTTAAGCGCTCTCGTAGAGACGAGTAAGAACGAACTCGTGATGACCGAGCGCCTCTGCACAGGTGTTTCTGCCGTTTGCCGTCCGAATCATCATCTCCAATAGCATGTCACCGGCGGTATCCAGCGTGAACTCATTCTGCAGCAATCCCGATACATCGACGTCAATATGCTCGCTCATGGTACGAACAGTATTGGGATTTGCACTGAGCTTGATAACCGGCAGAATCGGGTTCCCGATGATATTGCCCTGTCCGGTCGGGAATAGATGCACGGTGAAGCCAGCAGCTGCCGCAAGCGTTACCATTTCAGCCGCTGCCGAGGATGAATCCATGAACCAGAGGCCCGGGCCGGTGGGTTCTTCCGCCTTATCCAGAACGCCATCGACCATGCACTTTTTCCCAATCTTCTGGATATTGCCGAGTGCTTTTTCCTCGATGGTCGTCAGGCCGCCTGCGATGTTTCCTTTGGTCGGCTGCGAGTCAGAAAGGTCCGATGTCTTGTGGCGGTTGATCACATCCTGATAACGGTTAAACATGAACATGAAGCGCCCGCGGACTTTCTCGTCGCGGCATCGTGCTGCAACAAGGTGTTCTCCACCGGTTACTTCCGTCGTTTCACCAAACAGCAGCGTGCAGCCCTTTTCATACAGCTTGTCAAAGGCGTTGCCGACGGTCGGGTTTGAAGCTATTCCAGAGGTGGTGTCAGACTCACCGCATTTCGTAGACACCCAAAGCTCCTGTATTTTGCAGACTTCGCGTTGCTTCTCTGATGCCCACTGCACATACTCCTGCGCTACCCTGGATGCACGCATAATGGTAGTATGCTGCCCGTTCTTCTCAATGCCGAAGCCAATCACTGGCTTGCCGGTCTTCGCAATGCCTTCCACAACGCGGATGGTCCATACATCTTCAATTCCGATGACTACTACTGCCGCAACATTCGGATTGTTGCCGGTGCCGATCAGGGTGGCAAAATGAAGGTCAAGGTCAGCACCAAACTGCAATCTGCCATACGGATGCGGCAAGGCCATGGTTCCTTTGATGTTGTTGGCGACTGCTTCGCATGACGCATTGGAGAGATCATCAAGCGGAAGAATGAGCACATGATTTCTTACACCAACGCGGCCATTTTCACGACGATATCCGAGAAACTCATGTATATTCATGATTACCACCTCTTCGTCTTCATATTATGGATATGAACATGTTCGCCCTTGCGGATAGGTGCTACTACTTTCCCGATATCTGTACTGTATTTCAGCACCGTGTCTCCCGTCTTCATGTCAGCAAGCGCTATTTTGTGACCAAGCGGAATATCCATAACTGCCGTGACTTCCACAGGCTCCTGCGAGTCCATGTAGACGCCCTTTACTACCTGACCTGCCTTGATGTCAACCGTCGCGACGCCAACCAGATCTCCCTTCTCATGTGCCAGAAAATCAATCATCATGCTCTCCTTTCATATCGCTGCCTTCTGCACGAACAACAGATATCTCCTGCAAAACAAGAGAAACTACCGGCATCATTTTCACTTCCCCTCAGGCAAGTAACTGCCAGAGAACAGTTCCACCATCAGTGCCAAAGCTTAACCCTTGTGGCATGCCATGGCCAGAACCATTCCCATGAGAGACTTTCCCACCTCGCGGTGGAATTGCCGTCGCTGTCAAGTGCCCATCCTTCGTGAACGGATTTTCCCTGCCGCTTTGCCAAAATGATGTTTCCGCATGCGACTACGGATGTTGCGAGATCAGTCTTGATCGGGCAGTCCTTCCCTGTCGGGAAAGAAACAGCAATCGGGTTCGTTCCAAAAAAAGCCTCGCGCGCACCTGCAGGGGGCATGGAGGGTTCACAATGCGTCATCGCCAATAAGATCATCCCATAATCCGCCGCACGATTGCAGAAATATGAGAGAGCCCTGAAGTGCTGTGAATTGCGGATCGTGGCAGATGCGCATCCGGTCGAACGAAACATCGGGACCAGCAGATCAAGAACTTTCGATGCCTGTACCTGCCCGATACTATTGTCGGCATTCACCGCGATAATTGCAGCGCGTTGCTGCTTAATCGCAATATCAATGCAGGGATTTATGAGACCTTTTTGATTCCGCCTGATAAAGGTTGCTGAACGTGAAGTGCCGTGAGTCGAGATTTCCTTGATATCTGTCACAATCAGAGACTCTGCAAGAATGCCGGAGTCATACCGGGAAACTCCGACTGCCTGCGCAATCGTTTCCATGAGTCTCTTTACCCGGTCAGCCTGGGAGCGATGCATGAAATTAAATATCAATATGCGTGCCAGACATTATGTGAAATAAATACAATATTTATCAATAAGTTTTAATTCAAGTGCCAAAAATGGTATGATTGTTGTGACCAATAATTGTCTTTTGCGCCCAATATTGGGCGCAAGTATAGGGGATCCGATGCTCAAAGACCCGGCAAAAAAATACCGGCTCCTGTTGCGACTCAATAATGTCATCATCAGTCAATATGAGCGGGAAGGTCTCTTTCATGTCATTGCCGCTGAAATCAGCAGTATTGTCCCTTTTGATCGGTTCAGCATCAATCTGTATGATGCCAGAACAGACCAGATTTCGTATTTTGCCGTTGCTGCCGGCATAAGTCCGGAAGGAATAAATGAAAAGACCCGTCCGCTGAGAAAAGGCTCCGTGGCACAACGCGTTATCCTGAGCAAAAAGGAAGTTGTTATTCACGATCTTTCCCGGGAAAATGATCTCGAAACGGCGCAGGCTATGCGGAACGCCGGATTGAACGCGACGTTTGCCTATCCCATGGTCGTTCGCGGCAATATACTCGGAACCATCCACTTTTCATTCAAATCGCTTCCTTCCAATGCCCGTGAAATTCAGGATTTTCTTCGCGACCTCTGTGTGCAGATTTCACTTGCCATCGACAACATGCTCTCATATGAACAGCTTCAGCAGACAATCCGCAGCTTGGACCGGGAAAGAGCATATCTGATTGATACTGAGATAACTGAGCAATACGCAAGGGAGCGTTTTTTCTATGTCAGCCCGCCAATGATCGCCATCATGAAACAGATTGAATTGATCGCTCCCACAGAAGCTTCGGTACTCATCATGGGCGAAACAGGCGCTGGGAAAGACCATATTGCGCGGATAATCCACGCACTCAGCCCGAGAAGCAAAAATCTCTTCGTGAAAGTGAATTGCGCTGCGCTTGCTCCGCAACTTATTGAAAGCGAACTATTCGGCCACGCAAAAGGGGCATACACCGGTGCTGACACGCGGCGCATCGGCCGCTTTGAACTCGCTGACAAGGGCACGGTTTTTCTTGATGAGATCGGTGAGATCCCTATGCATACGCAAGCCAAGCTTCTGCAGGCACTCCAGGAAAGGTCGTTTGAGCGGGTCGGAGAGAGTACATCCGTCGCAGTTGACTTTCGCCTGATTGCGGCAACAAATCAAAATCTCGAGAAAAAGATCAGGGAAAAGACCTTGCGCAGCGATTTGTACTACCGCCTGAATACCATTCCACTGTATATCCCCCCATTGCGGGAACGGAAGGAAGACATTGCTCTTCTCGTTAAATGTTTTGTTTCCAGCTTCGCAGCGAAGCTTCATAAGCCACCTATACGGTTAACACAGTCCGGAATGAATGCCCTGATTAATTACGCGTGGCCCGGAAATGTCCGTGAACTCGAGAATGTGATCGAACGGCTCACCATTATTCACGGCGGAGAATCGCTTGGGGAACGCCATATGGCAACCATGCTTCAGCTGAACATGCACGCAGATGAACATGCCCCTCAGACAAGGAACGATGTGGAAAAACGCCTTTTAGAAGACACGCTGCGAAAGTGCCGCGGTGTCATAGGCGGACCACACGGGGCAGCGCGCCTCCTTGGTATGCAAAGAACGACTCTTCAATATCGCATCCGAAAACTCGGTATAGATAGTGCTCACTTTCGCACTCTCTGACCGCCTTATTGCCTTCCGAAAGACAGGCGTCATTCCGCAATCATCACGTTTAT
>JBBIQQ010000033.1:0-5921 GCA_037442225.1 Nitrospirota bacterium | reverse complement strand
GACACCAATAAATCCACGACGCGACAAAAAAAGACCCGCTGCCAACCGTTGGCAGCGGGTCTTTTTGATTGTTCTTTCTGATTAAATCTTTACGACGTTGACTGCCTTCGGCCCTTTTGGTCCCGATTCAACGTCAAACGAGACCGCCTGACCTTCGGCAAGTGATTTAAACCCGGAATCCTGAATTGAGGAGTAGTGAACAAAGACATCCGTACCGTCATCGCTCGTGATAAAGCCGAATCCCTTGGACTCATTGAACCACTTCACTGTTCCCTTTGCCATTCTGCTGTTCCTCCTTGCTGTGCTGAAAATACTGAAGCCGCCGCTTCAATGAAAAAAACCGCGAAGTCAATGTCTTCACGGCCTTAACGGTTCAAAAAACATCTGAAACTTCACCGCTATCTTTGCACAGGATCCCGGCAATTGTCAACGCTGATAAGGCACTTCTCGACATCGTTCACCCCCGGAAAATGACTTTTCCCATATCCCGCGTATCGTAGCCTCCGAGCGCGTCTACGCCGGCGCGGAATTCTGAGTCATCGGATATGATGTTCATCAGCATGCGTATCATTTCGCTATCAAAAACATCGGCTGAAATTGCAATGTCGTAACGCTCATCCGCGACAGGGATAAAGCCGAGCCCGAGGGCCTGAGCCGATGAAAAAATCGCAAGACCAGTATCAGCAAGGCCGGTGAGAACAGCGGAAGCGACCGCCATGTGAGTATACTCATTGCGTTCGTAGCCTGCGATATCGTCCGGCATGATGCTGCCGTCCCTGAGACATTTATCGAAGAGCATTCGCGTTCCGGAGCCCGACTGACGATTGATGAAGGTAACGTCCTTGCGAACCAGATCGGAGAAACCGGTAATGTTCTTCGGATTTCCAGGCTTTACCAGCAAGCCCTGCTGACGGTACGCAAGATTGATCAGCACAGTCTGCTGGTTGGCAAGGAGCCGCTTCAGATACGGCACATTGTAATCGCCGGTCTCTTCGTCAAGCAGATGCGTTCCGGCAATATGAGATTCTCCCCTTTTGAGCGCCATCAGGCCACCCATTGACCCGACATGCGCCGATGAGAGCGACAGTCTCGGATAAAGCTGCTTAATTCTGTTTGCGAGCAGATCGAGGGCATTGTCATGGCTTCCGATACAGACGATAGTATTCCGGATTGCGTCGCGGCTTCGAAGCAGCTGGATGTCCACGGGCGCTCCGGCTGCAAGCCCTTCAGAATCAGCGGGAATCCTGAGGAACCCATCCGCACGCACGACCGACATCAGAAGTCCCGCGCCGCGACCGACCGGCGTCGTTATCAGTTTTTCGCCGACCGCTCCCACCTTGACGCGCACAAATTCGTCAACGCCGAGAGGAGAGGATATCTGGCGGGAAAGAATCGCCTTCACTGATTCGCCTTCCTCAGGGGCAACGCCAAGCAGATGGGCAATCACCAGACGCACGAACAGCCGCATGGTCAGATAGGCGGAAACAGGATAGCCGGGGATGCCGAACACCGGCTTGCCCCGAACCAAACCAAAAATAAGCGGCTTACCCGGTTTGATGGCAACACTGTGAATAATCAACTCGCCGAGTTCGGCTATCACGGCCGCGGTATAGTCTTCAGCGCCCTTTCCTGAACCGGCATTGATAATGGCGACATCAGCCGTTTCGAGCGCCTTCAGAAGCACCTGGCTGATGGAAGCGCTGTCGTCGGCAACAATCGGCATGCAGAGCGGCTCCGCGCCCCACTCTTCCGCCATGCCTCCCAAAAGCACGGAATTGTACTCTATGATTTCGGGAGCCTGTGGTATACGCTCACGCACCGCTTCCGGATCAACAAGTTCCGTTCCGGTCGGAATAATGGCAATCCTGGGCTTACAACGCACTAGAATATCGAGCCGGCCGCTTGCAAGCAGGGCACCCATATCAATCGGACGAACCGTGTGGTTTGCGGGGATTATCAGTTCGGTGGCGATAATATCTTCACCGATTACGCGGACATGCTGATACGGCGTTACCGGGGCATAGATCTCGACAGCATTGCCGACAATGTTTACGTCCTCGATCATGATTACGGCATCGAACCCCGGAGGCAATGGATCGCCTGTGTCGACCGGAACCGCCCCACTCCCGGCAGCCAGCAAAAGAGGCTTTGTTTCAGAGGCGCCGAATGTGTCGCAAAACCGCACCGCATAGCCGTCCATGGCGGATGAGTGGTATGCTGGTGAAGAACACCGGGCGAAGACAGCCTCGGCAGTCACGCGGCCCAGGGCACGCTTCACCGGAACGGTTTCCTGTCCGGTCTGCCCGACATGGTACTTGTGAAGGCTCTGCTGAAGAAGGGTCAGTGCATCTTCAAGGGAGAGGCTTTCGCGAAATACTCGTTTCATCTGGAGGTCCCCTTTCGTCATCCGCAACGCAGCTAACTATACTCAGCCCAGCGATCCTGCGTCAAATGACATCCGGCGGAGATCACAGAAAAATAGTTTTCCCCAGAATACGTCATCCTTACTGAGCAGGATTTTAACGGCAGCGGCAGCCTGGAGAGCTGCGATAAACGGCGGGGTAAACGACGGGTTTCCAAGCTCTGATTCGAGTCCGACTTTGCCGCATGCCGAATTCAGCCACTGCGCAAGGACATCGCTGTCAGCAGACTGCGTGCCAAATTGTCCATACCATCCCCCGATGGCGCCGTGAATGAACGGAACGGAGAGCGCTCCGCAGGCAGAGGCAAGCTCACTCCGCACATCGAACGAGTCAAGCCCATCAAGGACAATCCGTGCCCCGCCGAGCAGATCAGAAGCGCAATCGAAACGAAAAGCCTCAACATGAGCATCCACCTGCGTTGCCGGATTGATATCCGCCAGTTCCTCGGCAATAACTTCCGCCTTGGGCCTGCCGAGAGAACTGATGGTGCAGAATCGCTGACGGTTCAGATTGTGCTCTGCAAAGCTGTCAGGATCGATGCAGGTGAAACATCCCACCCCGCATCGGGCGAGCATCTCCGCACTATGGCCTCCAAGCCCGCCGCATCCGACAAGGGCGACTCGCGAGCGATGAAGTGTCAGCTGATCCGCAATGGAAAAGAGCGTTCGGTTCCGTTGATATCGTTTTGGAAGGAAACCGGAAGCAAGCGCCATATCTTCGACATCATACAGCGTGAGGCCGCTTGCCTGAGCAGCTTGCTCAGCGGTTGCCAGTGAAATCAGGCCGTCAATCTGATGGGCTTCAAAGAAGGCCGGAAGCGCATCCCTGTTCATAAAAAATACCTTTCTGAACTGAAGACAAGTGGAACAAACGTGCAAACAAACTCATTTGCTCCGAAGTTCTTTTGTTCAAGAGAATACGGATAGATTTCCGGCATCAGCCGCCGCCGATAGGAGGAAAAACACTAAGGGTGTCTCCGGCTGAGAGCCGGCTTTCAGGCTCTGCATGGCGGCCGTTCACGAAGATGATTGCCGCATCATCTGGACGGATGGCAAGCGTCTCAATTACAGAACGAACTGTTGCTCCCTCATCAAGATCAAGACCTCCCTCTTCAAAGCGACCACTGCGCAGCGTAGCGAATAACTTGACGGTAATGTTCATGCTGTGTATCGGCAGCTTGAGCCTGAAGTACGGGCCCAAGCTGCCTGAATCTTTTTTACCAGTTGAAAACCTTGTCGAGATCCTCGTCTTTTACATCCCAGATCACTTGATGCGGCGCAAGCCTTTCGGTCGAAAAGAAACCCGGCAGACGGTCGTCTTCCTTGGTGAATCCGGCGCGGGCATTAAAATCGAGCTCGATGCTCAGAACGGTCTTGCCCAATGCCGCGACTCCGTCAGCGGTCAGATTAAGTCCGTAACCGGCATTCAGCAGGTCGAGCAACGACTGAAATGTCTCGGGCTGATCGAGTATCGCAAATGCGATGAATATGCACATTCCTGTAGAATCAACGGCGGCTGTCGCAATCTGCAAATCACGGGACAACTCTATCTGACCGTCGCTCTTGAGCGGATCAACATAGCCGCCGACCTTCAGAATATTGGCGGTAACGGCATACCCCGCGGTATGATCCGCACCCATCGGCGATGTCGCGTAAGTGACTCCTACACCTTTGACCGCCCGTGGATCATACGCCGGCATCGCCTGACCTTTTACGACAGGCACCCGTTCAACGCCAAAGACTTTTCCAGCAATGGCCGCTCCGCCGCCGAGAATACGGCCGAGATAGGTGCCCTGCCCCACTTCTTTCACAAGACTGATGGCAGCTGCGGCGTCGCCAAACTTCGCAAGCCCCGCTTCCATCGCAACTCCGATGGTGGCGCCCATTTCAATTGTGTCTACGCCGATGTTGTCATCAAGGAAATCAAGCAATGCAATGGAGTCAAGGTCATCAATACCGCAGTTGCCGCCATGCGACCAGACGGTTTCATATTCCGGCTGCTTGGTCAGATAGTTGCCGTTCTTGTCGTTGTAGATACCGGAGCAGCGGATGACACAACCGCGATGGCAGCCGTGCGTCGGATTCGCGCCGCGCTTTTTTTCAAGCTCTACCAGCGTCTCACCGCTTATTTTCGATGCACCGTCAAAGCTTCCCTGCTTGAAGTTGAAGGTCGGATATCCGCCCGCTTCACTCAAAATATTAGTCAAAACATTGGTGCCATATGCCGGAAGTCCCTGCCCGGTAACCGGGTGTTTCATCAGTCCTTCAACAAACCGCTTGTTCGCATCTCTGAACTTATCCGGATCTTTCGGCGCTCTGACAGTCATGCCGGTGTCGTCCAGTACGATCACCTTTACGCCCTTGGCTCCCATGACCGCACCGACGCCGCCCCTGCCGCAATGGCGGGTCGGGCGCTGCTCCATGTCAGTACAGGCGATGGAGGCGACGTTCATCTTCATTTCGCCAGCAGGTCCTATCGAAATGCAACAGATTTTGTCGCCGAACTCCTGCTTCATTTTTGCGACAACATCATAGTTTGGCAGCATCCTGAGGCCGTTGTCAGCCGAAATGGTCACGCCGTCCTTGCTGATCATGATTTTGTAGAGATCCTCGCCGGCGGGCTTGCCTTCGAGCACGACAGCCGCGTACCCAAGCCGCGCTAGAACCTGCGCGGGCTGGCCTCCAGCGTTAGATTCCTTGATGCCGCCGGTCAACGGGCTCTTGCAGCCGACAGAGAGGCGTCCCGACATTGCCGCAATTGTGCCGCTTAACAGTCCGGGCGCGATGATCAGCTTGTTCTCAGCGCCGAGGGGATGACAGAGCGGTGGGACCTCTTTCGCGACAATGGCGGATGTCATTGCCCGGCCGCCGAAGCCCGCGTATTCTCCCAGTTCCGTTACCGTCGTCTTCGGGCCGCCCTCGGCCCCCATGTCGATGCGCAATATCTTATCCATTTGATCCTCCATAGCATGAATTCAGTTCATAAAGTGTATGTATATTATTGCACATGATACCACAGAGGGAAAGGAATGAAAATCTGAACCTGTGATTAAGTCCGTAAAATGCTGTAAAAAGGGCTGAGGGGATGCAGCCACCGTTTCGATTCGGTAGATTTTCATTGCGAGAAGAAACTATCGAAGGAGCGAAACGATGGCTAACTATGATGTAACCGTAAGTGGCGAGCAAATGCAAGGACTATTTGGCGAGGGGTCTGGATTGGCCACGACAGCTCTACACACGGGTAGGAACGATAACGCTTTTGGTGCCGCAGACGCGAGACGGCAGTTTTTCAGCAGAACTCTTTCGTCGGTATCAGCGAAGCGAGCAGGCGTTTGTGTTGGGATTGATGGAGATGGTCGTGCAGGGAGTCTCCACGCGGAAAGTGACCGAGATAACCGAGCAACTCTGTGGAGTAAGCTTTTCAAAATCAACAGTCTCACAGCTGACGGTACAGCTTGATGCGCGGGTCAGGGTATTCAACGAACGGAGATTGGAAGGA
>JBBIQQ010000032.1:6674-19803 GCA_037442225.1 Nitrospirota bacterium | reverse complement strand
CTGCACCCGGTGTATCCGCTCCAACAAGGTCACCAAGGCCATCTGATTAGGTTTTCCTATACATGAGAAAAGCAGGGTCGGTTCTATCTTCGCTTATTCGCCAGCTTGGTCTCGAAGATAGAATCCGACTTGATGCAATTCAGCGCCAATGGCCCTCGCTTTTCTCAGAACCGCTCATCCTGCATGCATTCCCGGTGGATTTTTCGGACAGGCGACTGACCATTCATGTCAATTCACCGGCCTGGCTGCATCAACTGCAGTTTCTGAAGCGGGAACTCCTTGCCAAACTCCAGCCGTTCGGGGTCACTGATATCCTGCTGCGCAAGGGCGCTCTGCCACGGCCGAGATCCGAGAAAAAGAGCGCCGAAATGCAGAAAACCCGCGAACTCAGCTCTGACGAGCTCGCATGGGTTGAAGAGACCGTAAGCGCCCT
Source organism: Nitrospirota bacterium (assembly GCA_037442225.1). GTDB lineage: Bacteria > Nitrospirota > Thermodesulfovibrionia > Thermodesulfovibrionales > Dissulfurispiraceae > JAAYUK01. Next base: position 19,370 of record JBBIQQ010000032.1, on the reverse strand, counting down.
TGATAATGAAGCCCTGCAGAATGAAATCCGGCGGGCAACGCATAAATCGCTGTCCCGCCGGCCAAAATCCTGACTCGTCAAGAGTCTTCTTCCTTGCTTCTTATGCCGACTCAGCCTTCGACTTATATGCTATCAGCGGCTTTTCACGTTTTTCGACAGCATCCTCGCTGATAATGCATTCACTCGCATCTTCCTGAGACGGCAACTCATACATCACATCAAGCATGACATCTTCGAGAATGGAACGGAGTCCCCGTGCGCCGGCCTTGCGCTGAAGCGCCTTCTTTGCAATCAGCTTCAACGCGCCGTCAGAAAATCTGAGCTTCACATTATCGAGCAAAAAGAGCTTCTGGAATTGTTTCACAAGCGCATTCCTGGGTTCAGTCAGAATCCTGATCAGCGCCGCCTCGTCAAGCTCATCAAGCGCAACAACTACCGGCAGTCGACCGATAAACTCAGGAATAAGACCGTACTTCATCAGGTCTTCCGGTTCAACATTGCGCAGAACATTGACTCCGGGCTTCTTCTTTTCCTTCGGAGCAATCATGTCAGCGCCAAAGCCGATGCTTCGCTTGCCTATACGCTTCTCTATTATCTTGTCGAGTCCGACAAACGCCCCGCCGCAGATAAAGAGGATGTTCGTCGTATCAAGCTGAATATATTCCTGTTGCGGATGTATCCGCCCGCCCTGAGGTGGAATGTTTGCGACCGTGCCTTCGATAATTTTCAGGAGCGCCTGTTGCACCCCCTCGCCTGACACATCGCGGGTTATGGACGGGCTGTCGGCCTTACGGCTGATCTTGTCGACCTCATCGATATAGATGATGCCGACCTGCGCCCGCTCCACATCAAAATCGGCAGCCTGCAACAGCTTCAGAAGGACGTTCTCCACATCCTCCCCGACATAGCCCGCCTCGGTAAGCGTCGTCGCATCCGACATCGCAAACGGAACATCCAGCATCTTTGCGAGAGTCTGGGCAAAGAGGGTTTTCCCTGTGCCGGTCGGCCCGATGAGCATAATGTTGCTCTTCTGGAGTTCCACATCGGATTTGAGTCCCTTATATATTCGCTTGTAATGATTATGCACTGCAACAGCCAGAACCTTCTTGGCCTGCTCCTGGCCGATAACATAATCGTCAAGAAACTTCTTGATTTCCTGCGGGGCGGGCATTTTCTTACCAGCACATTTCTCGGATAGCTGCGTATCTTCGTCGATAATCTCATTGCAAAGGCCGACGCATTCATCACAGATATACACCATGGGTCCTGCAATCAGCTTCTTCACTTCATCCTGAGCCTTGCCACAGAACGAGCAACGCAGTGCCTGTTCATCGTTCTTCTTCGCCATGCACCCTCCAGCGAATAATGCATTCCGGACTAGGCCGGAATGTTGCTATGCCTGTTTTTCCACCTGAGCGGATGCGATTACTGCATCAACAAGGCCATATGCCTGCGTATCCACACCCGACATGAAGTAGTCCCGCTCTGTGTCGAGCCGAATCTTGTCAATCGGCTGGCCGGTATGTTTCGCGAGAATGACATTCAGGGTTTCCTTAATTTTCAGGATTTCGCGCGCATGGATTTCAATATCAGTAGCCTGTCCGTAAAAACCGCCGATCGGCTGATGAATCATGACACGGGAATTCGGCAGCGCAAACCGCTTGCCCTTCGCACCAGCCGCAAGCAGCAGCGCACCCATGCTGGCCGCCTGCCCGATGCAGTATGTCGCAATATCCGGCTTCACATACTGCATGGTGTCGTATATCGCCAGTCCGGCAGTGACAGAGCCGCCGGGCGAGTTAACGTAGATGTGGATGTCTTTTTCCGGGTCTTCGGTCTGGAGGAACAGCAACTGGGCGATGACAACATTTGCAACATGATCATCAACAGCGGTGCCCAGAAAGATGATGCGGTCCTTGAGCAGACGCGAATAAATGTCGTATACCCGCTCTGTCCGCCCCGTCTGTTCTATAACTATCGGCACAATGCTCATGATTACGCTCCTTTTTCGATTGCCGCTTTTTCGAGAAGCAGCTTCATCGTCTTCTTTTCGAAGATGCCGTTTCTGAGCCCTGCGAGTGAACCGTCACGCGAGGTATAGTATTTAACTACATTTTCGGGCGATACGTTAAAACGCGATGCAAATCCCATGACAGCCGACTTCAGATCGTCCTCGCTCACATCAATCTTTTCATGCTCGCCAATTACCTCGATAAGAATATTTGCCTTCACTGCCTTGATTGCCTGCTCGTGATTTGCCTTCTCAAAATCCTCGGCAGTTCCTTCAAAAGAGTTTCGCGACTTGGCATCTTCAAACATCCGTTCAAGTTCGCCCTTCAGCAGCACTTCCGGCACTGCAAACTCATGGGCGGAAACGAGCTTTTCAAGCAGTTCCATCTGCTGTATGCGCTCGACTTCAAACTTTTTTTCAGCTTCAAGATTCTCCCGCACTTTATCCTTCATCGCCTGCAGGGTCTCAAATCCGAGGTCCTTTGCAAGCTCGTCATCAATCGAAAGAACGCTCTTCCGCTTTGTTTCTTTCACGGTGACATTAAACTTCGGCGTCTTGCCGGCAAACGAACTCGGCGCTGTGGCGGGAAACTCTACCTCGATTTCAAACACATCGCCATTCTTCTTGCCAACAAAGGCATCAAAAAATGCCGGCGGATATGGGCCAACTCCGACCTTAATCAACGCATCTTTCGCTGAAGTCTCTTCTCCTTCGACCGTATAGTCAACCGTAATAAGATCGCCGGCCTGAATATCTCCATCAACCGGCTCAAAACTTCCCTTCTCTTCGGCAACGTTTTTCAGAACAGTGTCAACATCTTCGTCGCTCACCGCAACCGGCATATCCTTGACCGTAATCCCTTCATACGATAGCGGCTCTATTTTCGGGCGAATTTCAACGGTCAGCGTCATGGTAACAGGCGCATCGCGAATCAGCGTCAGCTCCGACTCCACCTCAGGGCGCGCAACCGGCACAAGCTCTGCGTTCTTCAAGGCCTGCGTGTAATATTCCGGGACTAGCTTCTCAAGCGCATCGTTTTCAATGCTCTTGCCGTATTTTTTCTCTATCATGCTTGCAGGAACTTTCCCCGGACGGAACCCGGGTATATTTACATGCTGCCGAGCTTCGGCCAGCCCTTTTTGAATCTCTGCTTCGACAACATCTGCCGGAATCTCTATGGTAAGGCGCTTTTTTGTGGCTGAAATATCCTCAAGTAACTTTAACAAGGGGATCCTCCTCTGGCAAAATAGTGCTTGATAATCAATTTATTAGTTTACGGATTCATCTCCGCCTTTGTCAATTTTCAGCCTTTTCGGCACGAGATATACAAGAAACTGAAAAAAAAGATAAACTACTCCGTATGGACAAGAGAATTCTCGTCATCGGCTACGGCAATACCATGCGGGGAGACGACGGATTCGGCCGGTACGTAATCGCTTGTCTGCTGCAGGAAGAGTTCGGAGACAACGTCACCATTATTGAGCGCCATCAGTTGGGTCTGGAACTGGCTGAGGATCTCTCAGCAACCGACTTCGTCATCTTTCTGGATATTCATTGCAGCAATACGGTCGGAGAGCAGATGTGCAAACGAATCGCCGTTGACAATACAATACCGATCACTTTTTCACACCATTTGACGCCGGGAACGCTCCTAGCCTGCACCCAAGCGATATACGGCATCATGCCGCAGGCCATACTCATCTCGATCGGCAGCAACCTGTTTGACCATGGCTCACACCTGTCGCCCACGGTTGCAGCGCTCGTTGAGCCAGCAGCCGACCTTGCCCGGACGCTGATTTTCTATATTACCGATGAGTGCAAACTTCCCGCAAACCTCTGAATTGTTCATCTCCCAAGTGCATTCTCCTGTATAATTACTCCAAAGAACATAAGCAAGGAGCGGAGCATGATTATCGTCACGCCGCATCTCTTGAAAATACTTGTCGGCTCGGGCATCCTGCCAATGGAAACTGCGGACTTTATGAAGGTATCTGTTTATGATTAGGATCTCCTTCACCGAAAACAGAGATTAGAGTGTTGATCTATACGCTTGACCTCGTCGGGACGCTCGCCTTTGCCATATCGGGAGCGTTCCGCGGAATCAAATACGAACTCGATATTCTTGGCCTTATTGTTTTATCGTGTGCCACCGGAGTCGGTGGTGGTATCATTCGCGACATGCTTCTCGGCAAGCTGCCGCCGAGCGCTCTGCAAAACGAAATGTACTTGCTGGTATGTCTTTCGGGAGCGCTGGTTGTCTTTGTTGCTGCTCCGAAAATCGCTGCGCGGTGGGACTACGTAATGCTCGCGGACGCTGTCGGCCTCGGAGTCTTCACCGCCCTCGGAGCAGCGCAGGCTGAACTGAGCGGAGCGGGCATCTTTACCGTCATGATAATGGCTGCGCTGACAGCGTGCGGCGGCGGTGTGATTCGCGACATGCTGGTAAGAGAGATACCAGCCATTCTGACCAGCGACTTCTATGCAACGGCGGCATTAATCGGCGGAGCGTGTTTCCTGACGCTAAAACCCCTGGGGTGGAGCGTTGACGCCAGGATGGCATGCGCAATCATCGTCACCCTCTGCCTGCGCCTGATTGCGATGCGGTACGGCATTACGCTTCCGAGATCCAAGCGTCTGCCGGCTTCACCTTCACAACTCACCCAACTCCGCAAGGCGGCAAAGAAGACACCCAGAGATTCCGGATAACCAGCGCAAAGCGCCGCCTGTCATTCGCACGGCAAGGGCCGAAGTCAGAGCTTGGTTTCCGGGGCAGAAGGATCAGTAACGGTCGATTCAGTCTTGTCCTCGGTTATTTCATCCAAATCGGGCGGAGCGATGCCCCGGCGCTGCATGATGCCGTAAATAATCCTTGAACGATTCTCGACATACCTTGACTGACTGAGCGGATTAAACTTGCGCGGATTCGGAAGCACAGAGGCAAGCCGCGCCGCCTCATATGGGCTGAGAGCTGCCGCAGATTTCCCGTAGTAATGCCGGGCGGCGGCTTCAATGCCGAAGATGCCCTCTCCCCATTCAGCAACATTCAGATACAGTTCGAGGATTCTTTTTTTGCTGAGCGCTTTCTCAATTCGCCAGGTGAGAATGGCTTCCTTCGCCTTGCGGATTGGGTTTTTCGATGGGGACAGAAAAAGATTTTTGGCAAGCTGCTGACTGATGGTGCTGCCTCCGAACTTGAATTTTTTCGCGGCTATGTCTTTTTCAATAGCCTTCTGCATCGCTTCAAAATCAAATCCTTCATGCTGGTAGAACTTGTCATCCTCGCCAATCAACACAGCTTTTACCAGAGCTGGCGATACGCGGTCGAGCGGCACCCAGTACTGCGCTATTCTTATTTTCTTGCCCTGCTCAGCCCATTCAGCCTCGCGGTATTCAATGAAGGCGCTTTTCCTGGGGTTCTCTTTTTTCAGTTTTCCCACGTCCGGATAGACGAAATAGATGGCAACACCGCCAACCAGTGCCAGCAAGCAAAGAAAGATGAGTGTGACGAGCGTTGTGAAGCGGAAGAACTTTTTCTTTTTTGTTATGCGCATTTGGATATAGTAGTACGGTATCCGATGTCAGGACAAAAGGAGGGTACTTCCAGCTTTCCAGCAAGTGCCCTTCGTCATTTTATGACTTTTCTGAACGCTTAGGCCGTTCGTTATACTTGAGCACCCTCTTGCGCAGGCGGATCGACGATGGGGTTACTTCGACCAGCTCATCTTCCTTTATGAATTCAAGTGCCTGCTCAAGGTTCATGGGACGAGGCGGGATAAGCTGCAGGGCATCGTCAGCGCCAGATGCGCGCATGTTCGTCAGTTTCTTTTCCTTGGTAACATTCACATCAAGATCAGCCTCACGCGAGTTTTCGCCGATAATCATGCCTTCGTAGACCGCTGTGTTCTCCCTGATGATGAGGACGCCTCGCGGCTGGAGATGAAAGAGAGCATATATTGTAGCCGTGCCCTGACGGTCGGCAACGAGTACCCCGGTCTGGCGCTTGGTCAGCGGACCATGCCATGGCTCATACCCGTCGAACAGATGATTCAGAAGGCCGGTTCCGCGTGTTTCGGTCAGAAACTGGGAGCGAAACCCGATAAGTCCACGTGACGGGATGCGGAACTCCATGCGCACCCGGCCGTGGCCGTTGTTCTGCATCTTCTGCATTTTGCCCTTGCGCATGCCGATCTGCTGAGTGACGACTCCGACAAAATCGTCCGGCGCATCGATAACGAGAAGCTCCATCGGTTCATGGACATTGCCATCAATTTCTTTGGTAATCGTTTGGGGCATAGAGACCGCAAGTTCATAGCCTTCACGCCGCATCATCTCGATCAGAATGGCAAGCTGGAGTTCTCCTCTCCCCATTACCTTGAATGAGTCGGTCTGACTGAAATCAACCTGAATCGCCACGTTGTAGAGAAGTTCTTTTTCAAGCCGCTCGCGTATGTTGCGCGATGTGACGTATTTGCCCTCTCGGCCTGCAAACGGCGAGGTATTGACCGAAAAGACCATGGAGATGGTCGGTTCGTCGACCGTGATGCGTGGAAGCGGTTTCGGATTTTCTGCATCAGTAACTGTGTCTCCGATATTGATGCCTTCAATGCCGGCAAGCGCAAGAATATCGCCAACCGATATCTTGGCCGCCGGAATCCGTTCAAGCCCCTGAAAGGTATAGAGCTGAGTGATTTTTGTTTTGACATTGTTGCCGTTCTGCTTGACAACAGCAACCATGTCACCGACATGGATGACGCCGGCGAAGACGCGGCCAATCGCAAGCCGTCCGACATAGTCGTTATAGTCAATGTTGGTAACAAGAATCTGGAGAACGCCATCAGGGGCAGCCTCAGGAGAAGGGATGCTGTCCACAACGAGGTCAAAAAGTGGCTTCAGATTCTCGGATGGCAGTTCGAGATCGAGTGTTGCGGTGCCTTTTTTTGCATTCGTGTAAACAATCGGAAAGTCCAGCTGATCCTCGGTTGCATCGAGATCAATAAAAAGATCGTATACCTCGTTCAGCACTTCCTGAATCCGCGCATCAGGACGATCGATTTTGTTGATGACCAGAATCGGCGGCAGGTTGAGTTCAAGAGCCTTTTTCAGTACAAATCGGGTCTGCGGCAATGGCCCCTCCGATGCGTCGACCAGCAACAGCACGCCGTCAACCATTTTCAGGATTCGTTCCACCTCACCGCCAAAGTCGGCATGCCCCGGAGTATCGACAATATTGATCTTGACTCCGTCGTAATCCACAGCGGTGTTTTTTGCGAGGATGGTTATGCCGCGTTCGCGTTCAAGGTCGTTGCTGTCCATGACCCGCTCCTGCACCCTCTCATTTGAGCGGAAAATTCCCGCCTGCCTGAGCATGCCGTCGACAAGCGTCGTTTTGCCATGGTCAACATGCGCGATAATCGCGATGTTTCTTAAATCTGTTCGTTTCATAACTGCTCCTTCGCATGAAAAATAGGGGAGTTGCTCCAGTTTTTACATTTTGCTATATCGATGTTGAACTGCTAGGCGCCCAGATACCACCTGAGAATCGGCGCGCCGAAAAAGAGTGAGATGAGAGAGCCGACTGCGAGATACGGACCGAACGGGATTTTTGTTTTTTTCCCCGCCTTGTTCAGCGCCATCAGGGAGAGGCCAACAAGAGCCCCGGTCAAGCTGCCGATAAATGTGGTGAGCAGCACGCCCTTCCACCCCAGAAATGCGCCGACCATGCCCATCATTTTAATGTCGCCGCCGCCCATGCCGCCCTTGCTCAGCACAGCGATGAGATAGAAGAGGCCGAAGCCAAGAGACAGCCCTGCGAGTGAATTGATGATGCCAACGATTTCAAGCCCGGCGCCGCCGCCCGTCGTCCTGAAAACCAGAAACGGATCCGGCAGCAGAAACGCTGCCGCAAGAACACCAATCGGCATGCCGGGAAGGGTAATAACATCTGGGATTATCTGGAAATCAATATCGATGAATATGATGACAATCATTGCTGACACGAACAGCCAAAGCAGAGGAGTGTGCCAGCCGAGGCCGAACTGGAAAAATGTGACATAGTACAAAACTCCATTCGCAGCTTCAATAAGGGGATACCTTAGAGATATCGGAGTTCGGCAGGAACGGCATTTTCCGCGGAGCAGAATAAAATAACTGATGAGCGGGATGTTGTCCCATGGTCTGATGCAAGCGCCGCAGCCCGGACATGCCGAAGGTGGAGAAACAATCGACTGTTCACGCGGAATCCGATGGATACAGACGTTCAAAAACGAACCGACGATCAGCCCGAAAACAATAATGAGTGCTTCAGGTATGGTCATGCAATGATCTTGCTGATCTCAGAATCTATCTCAGTGGCAAACTGAATCTTCGGATCAAGCTGCTCAATTTCCTGCAATGCTGCCGCACTATCTTTATTCATCAACATTCCTGTCTTTGCCGCGCACAGCATATGCATCCTTCCCCGACCTGACTGGGCAGCTCATCTCTCCGACTCTTCATCTGCTCTGACAGGCAAGGCGGCTGAAACACGGAAAACTCAGCACTCACCCGCTCAGCACGGAGATTCTGGAACCTCCGGACATTGTCGGCCTCGGCATCAAAGCTCTTTCTGTACTTGGCTATCATATCTGTCTGCCGACTATGCGGTTGTGAAAAGCTCTGTCCGTTCGCCCCAAAAAAGCTCGGTTGCTCCGCGCAGCTCCGGAACAGATGCAAGTCCGGGGTCCCGCTCAAGAAGGCGAAAGGCTTCCCGCCGCGTAATCTCCACTATTTTAGCATCTCTTACGATATTTGCGATTCTCAGGTCAGGAAGACCTGACTGCCGCGTTCCGAAAAACTCTCCCGGTCCGCGCAGCGCGAGGTCTTCTTCAGCGACGCGAAAACCGTCGGTCGTCTCTGCCATGACAGCAAGCCTCCTCCGCGCATCGTCGCCGCATCCGTAAGCAAGCAGCAAACATTGGGACTGATCGCTGCCGCGGCCAACACGGCCGCGCAGCTGGTGGAGCTGGGCAAAGCCGAACCTCTCGGCATGTACGATAATCATAAGCGTCGCATTCGGCACATCGACGCCAACTTCGATGACAGTCGTGCAGACAAGAATGTCGATGCGGCACTCCTTGAAGTCGCGCATTACCTATTCTCGCTCAGCCGGTTTCAGGCGGCCATGAATCAGGCTGACCTTTCGTTCCGGAAATTTCTCCTGAAGCAGTTCCGCCCCTGTTTGGGCGTCCTTCAGGCTTGTTTTGTCTGATTCCTCGATGACCGGATATACGACATAGACCTGATTGCCTTTCCGGAGCGCTCGTTCCATCTCCTGGTAGATACGGTCTTTTTGCTTTTCCCCGATTAACGTGGTAATAATCGGACTCCGGTTTGGCGGCAGTTCATCGATGACCGAATAGTCGAGATCCCCGTAGAGGGTCAGCGCAAGGGTTCGGGGAATCGGGGTCGCAGTCATGACAAGGGTATCAGGCATATCGCCCTTTTTCCGGAGCTTCGCTCGCTGCATGACGCCAAAGCGGTGCTGCTCATCAATAACAATCAGGCCCAGTCGATGAAACGATATCGCTTCCTGAATCAGGGCATGCGTGCCGATAACGACACCGATTGTTCCGGCGGCGATATCATCGCGGTCCCGGTTTTTTGTGCTGCCCGTCTGGAGGGCTATACGCAGTCCCAGCGGCTCTGTCATTTTGCTGATATTCAGATAGTGTTGCTCGGCGAGAATCTCTGTCGGCGCCATAAGTGCCGCCTGATATCCGGCTTCGACAGCTTCCAGCATCGCAATAAGCGCAACAACCGTTTTGCCGGAGCCGACGTCTCCCTGCACCAAACGATGCATAGGAGCTGCTGCGCGCATATCGCTTCTGATTTCAGCAATAACCCGCTTTTGTGCGCCGGTCAGGGTAAACGGGAGCGATTGCTGAAGCTCCTCCGCGAGTCGGCCGGAGGCATTCAGCACAATGCCGCGCTCAGACATCTGGCGCATTTTGAGAGCGCCGAGGCCGAGCTGGAACATGAGCAGCTCTTCAAATGAGAGTCTTTGGTGATACAGGGTTGCGCCGCGATTCAACTCATCAATTGAAGCCGAAGCTGGCGGGAAGTGCACTGCCATGACTGCTTCACGGCGCGCCGGCAGCTGCCGGCGCGCCAGCATGTCGGTAGGCAGAAACTCCTGAATCATCGGGGCTGCCGCCGTCATAGCAGCAAATGCTGTAGCCCGCATCTGCTTCTGACTCAGACCTTCGGTCAGCCGGTATACAGGAACTATTCGCCCGATATGTATCTGCTCCGCGCCGTTTTCCGCCGCCTCAGTTTTTCCGTCATCGATAATTTCGTATTCGGGATTTATAATCTCAAACCCCGCGCCATAGAAGTCACGTTTTACGGTTCCGTAAAGAATGACTGTTTGACCATTCTTGAATATCCGCTGGAGAAACGCCTGATTAAACCATTTGCCCTTGAGCACCCCGCTCCCGTCAGAAATGACAATCTGGAATATCTTCAGGCGCGGATTCTTTCTGCTGGGGGTGATAGTCTCGGCATCGACGACTTTCCCGATGACCGCCTGTGTCATATCAGGCAGCAGTCTGACGATTTTTGCCATTGAGCGGCGATCCTCATACCGGACCGGGAGAGAAAAGAGGACGTCTTCTATGGTGCTGATGCCAAGCCGCGCGAACAGAGCGGCTTTATGCGGACCGACGCCCTTCAGATACTGAATCGGTGATGCTATGTTCTGTGCCCTCATGCTCATAAAGTGAAAAAGGCCGGAATCTTCCGGCCCTCAGAAGAGAATGCTATTCTTTTTCCTCATCCTCAGCTTCCGAAACAGCCGCAGCAGCAGCCTTTCTGAGCGTCTCGCTGAGGGTCTTATCAGTCTCTTCAAGCTTAATCTTCGAGTAGTCGGACTCGCTCATGATATCGATCTCCCAGCCGGTCAATTTTGTCGCGAGCTTGATGTTCTGACCGTGCTTGCCGATGGCGAGAGAAAGCTGGGAATCGGCTGCAATGACCATGGCTGTTTTGTCGTGGTTTTCCGCTTCGTTGATGCCGACGCGGTCAACCGTTGCCGGAGTGAGCGCCTTGGCAATAAGTATGCGAGGATCATCATTCCATTGGATGATATCGATTCTCTCGCCCCTCAGCTCCCTGACAATCGACTGAACCCGCGTGCCCTTCATGCCAACGCACGCCCCGACGGGATCGATAACCGAATCGTTCGAGAGAACCGCAATCTTGGTACGCTGCCCCGCCTCGCGGGCAATCCCCCTGATTACCACGATGCCGTCATGGATCTCCGGCACTTCCATCTTGAAAAGACCGATGACAAAGTTCGGATCGGTTCGTGAAAGAATAAGAACCGGTCCCTTCGATGTTTGACGGACCTCCACAAGATATGCTTTAACAATATCGCCGCGCTTCAGGGTTTCGCTTGGAAGAGTGTCGCGCTGATGAAGGACAGCTTCGGTCTTGCCGAGTCCGATAAAATAAAGATTTTTCTCTTTCCGGAGAACCGTGCCGCTGACAATGGTGCCGATTTTATCCTTGTATTCATCAAAAATCATGTCGCGCTCGGCTTCGCGAACTTTCTGGAAAAGCACCTGTTTCGCTGTCTGCGCGGCGATGCGTCCGAAGTCCTGCAGCTGGATTGGAAAATCAACCGTGTCGCCGAGGGCTTTGTCCGGGAAATCGGCAAGAGCCGCTTCGAGATCGCGATCTGAGACATTCTCAACTACGATCTTGGACTCATAAATTGAGAATAAGCAGTTTTTAGGATCAATCTTCAGGTGTATATTTTCCCGGTTTGCAAACTTCTTGCGTGCAGCTGACAAGAGGGCGCTTTCAAGCACCTTCACCAGTGTATCGCGCGAAATACCCTTTTCCCTGCTTATCTGGTCTATGACGAAACATAATTCTTTCGACATATGCGCCTCTCCTTTCTATTCAATTTCAAGTCGGGCTTTAGTAATTTTCTCAAATGGAATAAAAATATCTTCCGGCTGCCCTCCTCGCACCGACCCGGCTCGCTTAAGCGCTCTGGACGGCTTCCCGGCGGCTCGATGTTCCGGCCGGATACGAACCCACCCTTCGCCAGCGTCAGTTATCCTGCCGACAAAAAAGGTTTGATTGGCGATCTGATCCGCCGTGACAATCCGGGCCAGCTTGCCGACATTCCGCTCAAAGTCACGCTGCGTCACGAGTGGACGGTCAAGACCCGGTGAGCCGACTTCAAGCATATATGCGCCCGGAATCGGATCTTCAACATCAAGCAGCGCCTCCAGTGTGCGGCTCATCTTTTCGCAATCCGCAATGGTGACGCCTCCTTCCTTGTCGATAACAATACGCACAAGTGAACGCCTGCCGCGACCGATGAAGTCGGCGCTGACCAGTTCGAGACAAAGATCTTCCGCTGCCTGGACGGCCAGTTCATATACTCTTTCCTGTGCGTTTACCATAGCGTTATTGTTTCTCCATCATTTCTACTAAAACAAAAGAGTGGGATTTCCCACTCTTTCAAAATAACAATTCGTATAATTAATTGAACTAATGTCAATAGTATAGCAAGAGAGCAAAAAAAAAACAACACCATGAAGGAGTTGCACTCCTCCATGGTGTTGTGTGAAAACTACTTCTTCGGGGCTTCAGGAGCCTTCGGGGCTTCAGGAGCCTTCGGGGCTTCAGGAGCC
>JBBIQQ010000032.1:0-6574 GCA_037442225.1 Nitrospirota bacterium | reverse complement strand
GGGCTTCAGGAGCCTTCGGGGCTTCAGGAGCCTTCGGGGCTTCAGGAGCCTTCGGAGCCTGCTGCTGGCATCCGACCGTGAATGCTACGAGGAGCATGATCGAAAGTACGAGTGCAAGTGCCTTCTTCATTCTGCAAGTCACCTCCTTCCAAATAGAAATGCCAAAGATTGGGGCAATGTTAGCATTAATTATTAACATACACGCCCAGCGTTGTCAAGAAGAGCGGCGACCGATATTTTCTCAGGATTACCTGCGCCGCTCAAATGCCACGTTGATTATTATAACAAAAACAATCGAACAAATCGCAAGCATGGCGATGTTCCGGCACAAGAGAAAAGTCGCGTGTAAGCAAATGCTGTTCCCGCAATATTATTATGGCAAAGGTGATTCCTGCGAATCGCCTTTGCGCATCTTGACGAATACCTATTCATGCCGTAAAGTTAGACAGATATTTGTCGCTCGGAGGCTGCCATGAAAAAACTGACGCGCTATTTTTTTGAAGGGTTGCTTTTTCTCGTTCCCCTTGTTGTGACGGTGTATGTTCTCTGGATTGTGTTTGTCAAGATTGACGGCCTTTTCCGATTCAGCACGCCGGGACTCGGCTTTCTGGTAACACTTTCAACAGTTACCGTAGTCGGCTTCATTGCTTCGAATTTTTTTACGCGTTGGATAGTTCTTGTCGTTGATAATCTTTTAAGTCGCGTTCCATTGGTGAAAATGATCTACTCCGCACTGAAAGACCTTGTTGCGGCATTTGTCGGAGACAAGAAGAGCTTTCAGCAACCAGTGACCGTCGAATTGATGCCGGGAAGCAATCTGCAGGTAATCGGTTTTATTACGCAAAATTCTCTGGAACAGTTTGACATGATTAATCATGTCGCCGTCTACCTTCCCCAATCATATAACTTTGCGGGCAATCTGATCGTCGTTCCCAGACAACAGGTAACCCCTCTCTCAGCTGACAGCGGCCAGGTGATGGCTTTTATTGTTTCAGGAGGGGTGACTGCGAGATAGGCTACTCCGGAAAAAACATTGAAACAATAAATTCCATGAATTGCATTTTCCATATTAAGGTGCGACTGCTTTCGAACCGAAAGAGACGTATGCATGATGCCCAAACGCAGAGAGTCCACAGATTATAAGTTATTAAAATTTTTTATGGTGGACTTAGATAAACTTTATTGCTATTCAGGCGCAATAAAATGATGCAGCATTCATATTTCAGTTTCTTGTTTTTTCTCAAAGCAACATGCTTAAATATGCTCGAACACTACAGATTTTCTGATGTTGCCTGAAAACTCAAGAGAATTCTTTATGTAGTTGTTTCATGCTATCAGACGGTTTTGAGCTGCGTTCAGGCAATGATGATTTTTCTTGACCGGTCTTATGCAGGCGAGAGGTAGTGTGTTCATAATACTATACAGGGACAACCTGGGAAAGGGAGGTACGCAAGGCAGGGATAAGAAAGCATGGACCAAGGTACTGCTCCAGAAGACGTCCGATTGAGAGGCGTTCGCCGATTTTGATGAGCTTTATGCGGAGTATTCCGGGGATGGGGAACCTTGGAAGAGAACGTGCCGCATGGCAGGTCCTGCGAATGACTCCGGTAAGGAGTCTGAGCGGAGTAAGGTATCGAGAGCTTTTAAAACCTCATCTATACTTTCCATCAGAGAGGAGACAACGGGTATGGAAACCAAGACTACAGAGTCCTCCCAGCACCTTTCGCAGGAGACTGCGAAAGGTACTCCAACGGGTGCGGAGGACGGACGCTGGAAGGCGGTCAACAGGACGATGCGCCTGAATGGCTATGCCCCACACGCGCTTATCGAAACACTGCACGCAGTTCAGGAATCATTCGGCTACCTCGATATTGATGCCCTCAAGTATGTGTCCGAGCAACTCAAACTTCCGCGCAGCTTGGTATATGGTGCTGCAACTTTCTATCACTTTTTCAGTCTCAAGCCTGCAGGAGAACATACCTGCGTCGTCTGCATGGGGACTGCATGTTACATCGCCGGAGTTCCAAAAATTCTTGACGGCATTCAGCAGAAATATAGTGTAAGCCCCGGGGAAACAACAACTGACAACAAGATTTCAGTATTGACTGCCCGCTGCATCGGATCATGTGGTCTGGCTCCAGCTGCTGTGTTTGACGGCGAGGTGGTTGGAAAGCTCTCGCCTGATGCAGTTCTTGATAAACTGGGGAGGTGGGTTGCGTCATGAATCTCGAAGATCTTCTATCAATTACCAAAACAGAAAAAGAGAAGGCGTCGCAGTACAAACACAGCATTCTCATCTGTGTGGCCGCAGGATGTGTATCATGCCAGAGCCTGCAGGTGAAGGATGCGCTGGTCAAAGAGGTTAAAAGCAGAGGCCTGGAATCGGAAATCCAAGTCAAAGGCGTCGGATGTCTCGGTCTCTGCACCGTTGCGCCGCTTATGATAATTGAACCATCTGGCGTCATGTATAAGGCGGTCACGCCTGAAGATGCCAAGGATGTCATCGACTCTATTGGGAAAGCTCCGGTGAAGCGTCTGGAGTGTGACGGACAGTCGTCATTCTTCAAGCGCCAGGAAAAAATAGTCCTCGAAAACTGCGGTGTCATTGATCCTGAACGGATCGAAGACTATATCGCGGTTGGGGGCTATCAGGCATTGTACAAGGCTCTTCAGGACGGTTCGCCCAATAAGGTTATAGATGAAATTACGAAAAGCGGACTCCGCGGACGCGGCGGCGGCGGGTTCCCGACCGGGATTAAATGGCAGGCTGTCGCCAAAGCTGACAAGGCCACAAAATACGTCGTCTGTAACGCGGACGAAGGAGATCCGGGTGCATTCATGGACAGAAGCGTTCTGGAGAGCGACCCGCATCGGGTCATTGAAGGAATGCTCCTTTCCGGTTACGCTGTCGGAGCACAGACCGCCTATGTCTATATCCGAGCAGAGTATCCGCTCGCTATCAAACGTTTGAAAATCGCGCTCCAGCAGGCGGAGCGGAACGGTCTGCTCGGCGACAATATTTTCGGCACCCCGTTCAGCTTCAGCATTAAGATCAGGCTTGGAGCCGGCGCGTTTGTCTGCGGCGAAGAGACCGCCCTGCTTGCTTCTATAGAAGGTGGTCGCGGAACACCGCGCCCGCGTCCGCCGTTCCCGGCTGAATCAGGACTGTGGGGCTATCCGACGCTGATTAACAATGTCGAAACCTTTGCGAACGTTCCTCCGATTATCGCCAAAGGCGGAGCGTGGTTTGCCGGCATCGGCACCGAAAAGAGCAAGGGGACAAAAGTATTCGCACTTGCTGGCCGCATCAATAACACCGGCCTTATCGAAGTTCCGATGGGAACGAAGCTGCGCGACATCGTGTTTGATATCGGCGGCGGCATTCCAGGCGGTAAAAAATACAAAGCTGTGCAGACCGGCGGTCCTTCGGGCGGCTGCATTCCGGAACAATATCTTGACATGTCGGTTGACTATGAATCACTTGCAGCCGTAGGTTCAATCATGGGATCCGGCGGAATGATCGTAATGGATGAAACGTCCTGCATGGTCGACGTCGCCAAATTCTTTATCGAATTCACGATGAGTGAATCGTGCGGAAAGTGCATCCCGTGCCGGGTCGGCACTGCGCAAATCTATAGCATTCTGTGCCGGATTACTGACGGATCTGGCGAGCTCAGCGACATCGAGAAGCTCGAAGAGTTGTGCGATGTTGTAAAACATGCCAGCCTGTGCGGCCTCGGCATGACCGCACCAAATCCGGTGATGAGCACTCTGAAGTATTTCCGGAACGAATACCTGGAGCACATTAACCAGAAGACCTGCCCTGCGGGTGTGTGCACCATGAGCAAAGCAAAGGAGGTTAAACACGCATGAGTAGGAAAAATGCAGTCGAAACCGAACCGAACCCCGCAAAGGTGCTTACCTTCAAAATTGACGGCAAGGAAGTGACGGGGCGCGAAGACGAAACAATACTCAGCGTGGCGCGGCAGAATGGCATTCACATTCCGACTCTCTGCCATCTCTCCGGTCTGCCTGATATCGGCGCATGCCGCATCTGCATCGTCGAAGTCAAGGGGATGCCTCGCCTGTTGCCTTCATGCGCGACATATCCGCGCCAAGATTGGGAAGTCACTACGAATTCCGATCGGGTGCGTGACTATCGGCACAGAATCATCGAACTGCTCTTCAGCGAACGGAATCATGTCTGTTCCTCCTGTGTCTCCAACGGACATTGTGAACTGCAGGATCTTGCGCTGGAGCACGGCATTCTGCATGTGCATTATTCGTATCGCTATCCTCGCATGAAGGTTGATGCATCGAATCCGCGCTTCTCCATGGACCATAATCGCTGCGTGCTCTGTGCCCGATGCGTCCGGGTGTGTGATCAAATTGAAGGGGCGCATACGAAAGATCTCATGGGACGCGGAATCAACACTTCTGTTATTACCGACCTCAATGAGCCGTGGGGTGAATCAGAAACCTGTACCGGGTGCGGCAAATGCGTGCATGTCTGCCCAACCGGCGCTCTTTCCGAGAAGGGGAAGTCTGTCGCCGAAATGGTCAAGATTAGACATTTCCTTCCTTACCTTCAGCTCATGCGCGGAAGGAATGAATAGCAATGTCGGCTCAACAGAACATTTTCCAGACCACGTCGGCCACAGAGGCCAGGAGGAGGTAGTATCGTGAGCAAAGTGAGAGTTGGTACAGCGTGGTTCGATGCCTGCGCCGGTTGTCACATGTCGGTGCTTGACATTGATGAACGCATTTTAGCTGTCGTTGATAAGATTGATATCGTATACGGACCGCTTGTAGATGCGCACGAATACCCCGAGAATGTTGATGTCGCTATTATCGAGGGCGCAATCAGCAGCGATCATGACGAACACCTGATTAAGGAAATCCGGTCAAAGTCAAAGTTTCTGATCGCCCTGGGGGACTGCGCGGTGACTTCCAATGTGCCGGGCATGCGCAACCAGTGTACCGTCAAGGAGATTCTGGATCGGGGATATATTGAGAACGCAACTGCCCAGCAGGGGCATCCTTCAGTAGACCTCCCGGTGCTCCATACCCGTGCGCGCCCGGTCCACGAGTTCGTGAAGGTTGATCTTTTCGTTCCTGGTTGTCCGCCGCCTGCGGACGGTATCTTTTTTGTGCTTGCGGAATTACTCGCGGGCCGGGTTCCGGATCTCACCGGAAAGACACGTTTCGGAGCATAATACTATAGTAATTTAGGATAGTCAAAAAGGAGGTTTACCAAGGAAAACATTCTTTGGGCTATACTATAGGTAGATAGTCAAAAAGGAGGTTTACAAGCATGTCACAACGAATTGTAGTTGAGCCGGTCACTCGTATCGAAGGGCATGGCAAAATTACCATACAACTGAACGATGACGGCAAAGTAACAGATGCTAAGTTGCATGTAACCCAATTCCGCGGATTTGAGAAGTTTTCTGAGGGCAGGCCGTTTTATGAGATGCCTTCACTTGTCGAGCGCATCTGCGGTATCTGTCCGATCAGCCATTCGCTTGCCTCAGCAAAGGCATGCGATGAACTTCTCGGCGTTAGAATACCGGACACCGCGGTTAAGGTCCGCAAACTGTATAACTGCGGCGAGTATATCCAGTCCCACGCACTCAGCTTTTTCCATCTGTCCGCGCCGGATCTCCTGCTTGGCATGGACTCAGATCCTGCGAAGAGGAATATTCTCGGACTGATTGAAGCGAATCCCGCTCTTGCGGTAGACGGCGTGAAACTGCGGAAAATTGGACAGGAGATTATCAGGCTCAATGCCGGCAGGCGCATTCATCCATTTTGGGTGGTGCCGGGAGGCGTAAACGAGCCTGTCTCAGTGGAACATCGCGACCAGATGCTCGCCATGTTGCCAGAGGCTCTTGATATTACCAAGAAGACGATTGGCTGGTTCAAAAAATCGTTCGACAATTACATCGAGGAAATCAAGACCTTCTCTAACTTTCCGTCCCTGTTTATGGCACTGGTAACTCCTGAAGGCCATTTGGCGCATGTTTACGGCAAGATGCGGTTTATTGACACAAAAGGGAACATCCTGGTCGATCAGATTGAAGCTGCTGACTACCAGAAGTACGTCGGCGAGGCAACGGAGAACTTTTCCTTCATGAAGTCTCCGTATTTCCTGCCTCTCGGCTATCCGGACGGAATGTATCGGTGCGGCCCTGCTGCGCGACTAAACGTATGCAGCAGCACCGGAATGCCTCTCGCTGATGAGGAGCTGGCAGAATTCCGGAAGCTTGGCAACGGAGGGCCGGTTCTGAGTTCTTTCCACAACCACTACGCACGTTTGATTGAAATTCTCTATTCAATCGAGCTCGCCGAGAAGTTGCTCAGAGATCCGGAAATCACCAGCGATCGTATACGCTCCATTGCGAATCCGAACCATGAATCCGGTGTAGGCATTGTTGAGGCACCTCGTGGCACTCTTTTCCATCATTATAAAGTGGATAAGAATGGCCTCATAACCTGGGCGAACATGATTGTGGCAACCGGCAATAACAACCTTGCGATTAACAAAGGGATACTGCAAGTTGCGCAGCGCTTT
>JBBIQQ010000031.1:0-20167 GCA_037442225.1 Nitrospirota bacterium | reverse complement strand
GTCCGCGTCCGCTGGAGCGTCTTGTTCGAGAGATTTGTTCGCCTTAGTGCCGCGACTGACCCTGCTGTCAATAGCAGACCCGAAAGCGCTCAGGCAGCGAAGAGTTTTTATAGAGCTTTCGCTCATTCGACCGCGCAGTTCTTCAGATAATTTGACGCCGAATGAGTTCGCCGGACGGCAGGCGCCGACGGCGGCATGAAGCCGGAATTTTCCATTTTTGGCCGGAGCGGTTTTTTGGGGAAGGGCAACGAAAAAAGACAGCAACGCAGAACCTTAATAGTCCGGTTGAAGGCTCTCAGGACAATTTTTGAATAATTTGCGCGCAGACTTCTTCCTGAGCGAGGTCGACGCAGTTGACCGTAAGATCTGCATATTTGCGATAGAGCACCAGCCGCTCCTCAAAAAGTTCGGCAAACGTCTGGTCGGGACGCTTCGCGAGACCCCGCACTTCATAATCGCACACTCTGGAATTGAGCGTCGCGATGTCGGCGTCGAGAAAAACAGCGATTCCCTGCTCTTTCAGATGACGGATGGCGCGTTCGCTGTAAACGGCGCTTCCACCTGTTGAAACGACACAATTGAAGCAGGTAAGACCAAGAAGCATCTTTTCCTCAATCGCGCGCAAAGCCATATAGCCTTCATTGTCCACGATATCCTGCAGATTGCGGCCCTCAGTTACCTGTATCAGGACATCGGTGTCAATGAAATCCTTTGAAAGCCGTTTTGCCAGAATTATGCCGACAGTGCTTTTGCCGGCTCCCGGCATGCCGATGAGAATGATGCTGGACCTCTGTGGCGTCATGTTCGCTGCCCGTCCTTTCGTCGCCTTCCCCTCAGAAAAAATATCGCGTAAATCGTTGAGTTTATTACAATGACACTGCCGCCGAGCAGAATCTGAATGTTTCGCGTCAGCCCCGGAGGATATATGATAGGCATGATATAATGCTGGATGAAATCGACGGAATAGCCACCACCGCCGGCACGGCGCAACGCGTTTTCAATGCCAGTGAGAGGACAGAACCAGCCGGCAAGCTCGACAATCGCGCCCCAAAGCACGGCGGGCAGATGAACCCACATCAGCCTCGGATACCTGAACACAAGCAATCCGCCCATGGCAACAAACAAAATAAAAGCAAAATGCAGAACGACTACAAAATCTGCAGCCAGCGCGTTCAGCATTCCGCCCTCCACACAGCATCATGTATGCCTGCCGCTCATGACATCCTGAGAGAAAACTCACTCTGCCGGAATAATAATGCTGCCTCTCTTGCCTGATGACGATTCACTCCCGGACCGGGAAGAAGAAACCGGACCCGCATGGGAACCCTGCCAGAGAACGACCCTATTGCGTCCCTCGGTTACCGCCTGATACAGGGCTTTGTCGGCTGACCGGACGAGCGCGGCAACCGATTCCCTGCATTCCGGGAACGTCGAAACGCCTATACTCAACGTCAAATGCTCCGGAGCGCCTTTGACCGGCGGCATGGGCACCTGGCGGATGTCAGCCCGGACCCGCTCCACGACCGCAAGCGCCTGCACCATTCCCGCCTGCGGCATTATCAGGGCAAAATCCTCTTCACCGAACCTGACCAGCACATCGTTCATACGGATGGCGTTCCGGAGGGTCGTCGCCGCCCCACGAAGAACGCCCGAAATCTCATGGGACAATCCGCCGGCCTTCATCTGTCTGATGCCGTCGAAGCGAATGAGCGCAAGGGAGAACGGGAGGGAATGGCGGTCTGAGCGCTTGAATTCTTCCTCAATACGTATTTCAAAGTAGCGGCGGTTGAAGATCTCGGTATCCGAATCGATAAAGATCGTATCCTTCATGCTCCGAACCTGTTCGTACTGGTCGGCAAGCTTCAGAAGGACATACGTCTGTGAAAGAAAGTATCCAAGGATAGTGACGTCATCGCTGGTAAAGAACCCGCCGCCGGCCTTGTCGGAAAGATTCAGCACTCCCGCTACATCAGAACCGCTCGCAATGGGGAAGCTCAGGCATGACGGCGTATTAAAAGACGGTTTGACGCTCCCGGCGTACTGTCTGAGTTCCTCATCAGAATTAATAAGAATGTGCTTTCCGGACTGATACGCCTTGCCGGCGATGCCTTCTCCGGGGCGGACGAACACATCCGACATAAGCTCCTTCATCGTTCCCTTGACCGCCGCGACAGAGAGAGAAAGCCCGTCGTCGGACGGAAGCATGAGCGAACATTTTTCAACCTTCATGAATTGGGCAGCCTCCTCCACAATATGTTCATGAAGCTTTGCGGGCGCAGAACAATGCTGAACCATTTGAGCAGTCTTTTCCATAATGTTTCGCACTGCTTCGTATCGGCCAAAATAGCCGTAGGCGGCGGCCCTCCCCTCAAACATATTCGCGAGCAATTTGCAGAGGTCCTGTATTGAATCATATGCGTATTTCTCGAGGAGCGTATTAAAAACAGCGACAATGCCGAAGCATGTCTTGTCCGTGCTTACCGGGAACAGGTACATCGACATGATGTCGTCGTCAAACCCGGCATGCAATAGTTCATGAGCGTCCATAACCGAGAGCGGCTCTTTCGAGCTGACAACCTTGTCAACAAGCGGGTTGTCCGATCTGAGTTGCAGCTCATCAACAAAACGGAGCTTGCGCCCGCTTGCGCACGCTACCGGAAATACATCGTCCTTTTTTAGAAATACCGCAGCGCTCTCAATGGCAAATACAAAGGTCGCCGCCTCAATTACCCGCTTGTACAAATCCCTGAGCGGCACATCATGCCGCATGCCTGAAACAAGGCTGCTGATCACGCGCATCCAGTGCGATTGGCGCTTAAGCTCTTTCTTTTCGTAGCCAGACACCAGCATGCCGTCGAGAAGAGGCCGCACATTTTTCACCATGTCCTGCACTCGACTCAAAGAGATCACCTTCACCTGCATGAGATGCTCGGCTACGCTCTCGTAGGAGATGCCGAAATGAATCCCCTTGTTGACGAAAAAGTTTATGTAATCCTTGTCCTCGATATAAAAAGCCTCGGCAACAACAACGGCATTGATCCCCTTGGCGCGAACCGGAATAAACACATGATATTGGTCTGTCGGCCCCTGCTCGACCAACGTCTCATTCATCGTCATTGCCTTGGCAAGCATGCGGGACATAAAGCTGCCAAGCAGCTGGGATCCTTTGGGAGATTGGCGAATTGCGGCAAGTATCACATCTTGCCGGGACGGGGCGATCAGCAGGGTTTGCCGATCGTCATAAAGACAGTAGCTGAGGTTTGTCAGTTCCGACAGTGAATCGAATGCTTTAGCCAACACTTCCGCGTCAATTACATAGTGCGACATATGCGCTTCCCCCTCTTCAGGTGCTCAGCACCCGCACCTAGAAAACATTGTAGCATCATCGGCACAATTAATAAACAATATCATAGTGTTCCGCCTCCCCTGCCACAAGACCCGTTGGCAACAGGGCTTACGCGAAGGACGTGAAATAGGGTACGATAAAAGCATGATCGACACCCATTGCCACCTTGAAATGAAGCAGTTTGACGAAGACCGCGAAGCAGTTATTGAGCGCGCGCGCGCCGCCGGCGTGGAATGCATAATAACTATTGCCTCCGACCTTGATGGCTGTGAAGGGGCTGTCCAGCTTGCGGAGCGGCACGATTTCATATACGCTTCAGTCGGCCTTCATCCGCACGATGCAAAGGACATGAGCGACGCTGCTCTTGCGAGGATCAGGGAGCTTTCGCTTTCCGGAAAGGTTGTTGCCATTGGAGAAATTGGGCTCGACTATTACTATGACCTCTCGCCCCGCGATGTTCAGCGCAATGTCTTTGCACGGCAGCTTGCCTTTGCGAAGGTGCGCGGACTGCCGGTGATTGTTCACAGCAGGGATGCAGAGGAGGATACGCTCCGCATTCTTGAAGCGTCCGGCGTGAGAAAAGGAGTTATGCACTGTTTTTCAGGCGATGTCGCCATGGCGAAGCGAGCGATGTCGCTGGGATTTCATATATCCATTGCCGGTCCGGTCACCTTCAGAAACGCCCCGGCTCTCAAGGAAGTAGCCGCGATGGTGCCGGATGACCTGCTGCTTATCGAAACCGACGCGCCATATCTCGCGCCGGAGCCGCTGCGTGGCAAACGGAACGAGCCCGCCTATCTGGTGCATACCGCAAAGCAAATTGCCGAACTGCGCGGCATCACCCTTGAGGATATTGACCGGATAACCACACTGAACGCAAAACTGCTCTTCTGCATCGGGGAGCTTCCCAAAGCGAAGTTCACCTATCCGATTCGTGACGCGCTGTATCTGAATATCACGAATCGCTGCACCAGCGCCTGCACGTTCTGCGTCCGCGTTCATAGTGATTTCGTCAAGGGACACAACCTCATGCTCGATCGGGAGCCGACTGCCGACGAGTTGATTCAGGAAATCGGGGAGCCGGCCCAGTATCGCGAGGTCGTTTTCTGCGGCTATGGAGAGCCCTTGCTCCGGCTTGATGTCGTGAAGACCGTCGCCGCATGGGTAAAAACTCACGGCGGCAGGGTTCGCATTAATACCAACGGCCAGGGCAATCTGATTCACGGGCGCAACATCGTGCCGGAGCTAAAAGGGCTTGCCGACAGCGTATCCGTCAGCCTGAATGCCCAAGACGCTGAAACGTATGAGCGCGTCAGCAAGCCTTCACTTCCGAATGCCTACGCCGCGGTAATAGAATTCATTCGGGAGTCGAAGGGCTTCATTCCTGAGGTGACGGTTACGGTTGTCACCGCCGAGGGGGTTGACGTCGGCAGATGCCGGCAGATCGCCGATGAACTGGGAGTTCCGCTGCGTGTGCGCACCCTGGATGTGGTAGGATAGTCTTGTTGAGGCAAGCATGTATGAAGCAGAGGGCACTATAACCATAGAGGGTACCATGAAGAAATGTTTGATTTCCGCGCTCAGCGTTGTTCTCGTGTTTTCATTTATCATGACAGCCGGCTGTCAGAAAGCCTCTGAAAAGGCTGTAGAGGTAAAGGAGAAGGCCGTTGAAAAGGCATCCGAAGTGAAAGACAAGGTGATTGAGCAAGCCGGCGAGACAAAAAAACAAGCCGATGAAAAAATAAAGGGTGCCGCGGAAAAAGCAGGCATCGCGCCGAAGAAAAAAGCTGCCGAAGGCTGCTGATTTTCACCAGTTCAGGCACGCGCCGCCGGATGAAAAGTCAGGCTGGGCGTGTGCCTGAACTGAGCCTACATTGCTCCGAGAAGCCTTAATCCATCCCTGAAAAAAAGCGCCGCAAAGGCAAGCAGCATTATTCCCATGCCTCTCAGAATGTACGCATATGCTTTGCTGGTCATAAATGACTTGAAATGCTCGACAATGACCGCCAGCAGCATCTTTATCACCACAACAAAGAAAAAGAACGCGCCTAGAAATCCGGCAACCGCGAACCAGCTGACGCCGCAGCCTTTCATGACGATCGGGCCGCCGACTGTCGCCCAGAACAGGTAGGGATTAGGATTCAGGAAGTTGGTAATAATGCCTTTCTTCAGCGAATCGGGCCGAATATCCTCAAGATTCAGCTCTACTCCCCTTGCCGTGAATGTATCAAGAGCGAGCCTTGAGAGAAACAGCGCCCCAAGAAGAGATATCGCTCCGAGGACGGCGTTGAACTCTGACAGTCGCGCCAAAACGAAAAGAGAAACAAGAAGAATTGGCACATCGGTAATAACAGGCGCGGCGGCGACTATGGCTCCCTGCCGCTTGTTGTGCCGGAGCGTTTCCGTTATGACCAGAGTCGTAAGCGGACTCGGCATGAAGCCCGCGGCAACGCCAAAGAGCACGCCGGATGTTATGTAGGAAATTTCCTCAACCACAATCCGACCCCGGATTATGCCTGCTCAACAGCGCGGAGCATACGAACTTCGCGCGGCAGAACATCAAGCACGTACTCGACGTCCTCTTCGGTTACCTGCTTGCCGAGCGACAACCGGAGAGAACCGGCAATCATGTCAAAAGAAAGGCCGATAGCTTCAAGGACGTGAGAAGGGCCGGTATTGGAAGCGCTGCAGGCTGAACCGGTTGAACAGCCTATCCCCGCGGCGTTCAGGCCGCGCAGCAAACGCTCTCCCTGCACGTTGCGGAATGAAAGGCTGACATTGCCAGGTAGCCGCTCTGCCGGATGACCGTTCAACTGAGAGCGCCTGATTCTGCCCAGCACCCCTTCAATCAGCCTTGTGCGGAGCTTTGTCAGGTGCCGGATTTCTGCCTCTTCGCCGCGCTCGGCAATGTCTACCGCCTTGGCGAGGCCGACGATGCCGGGAACATTATGCGTTGATGCCCGCCGGTTTTTCTCCTGCGAGCCGCCATGCATGAAGCGGCCTATCTTTACACCTTTCCGGATATAGAGCAGCCCAACTCCCTTTGGCCCGTAAAATTTGTGCGCAGAGGCACTGAGGAGATCCACATTGAGGGCGTCTGCATTTACCGGGATATGTCCGAAAGTCTGAACGGCATCAGTGTGAAACAGAACGCCGTGCTCCCGTGCTATGACGCCTATCTTGGCAATCGGCATAACAGTCCCGATTTCATTATTGGCATGCATGACCGAAATGAGAATTGTCTTCGGGGTGATTGCGCGACGCACGGCATCGGGATCAACCATGCCGTGCCCGTCAACCGGAACGCGGGTAACGGAAAAGCCCTGACGTTCAAGAAAGACGCAAGGACTGAGAATGGCACGATGCTCAATGGTCGTTGTGATAATGTGGTTGCCGCGGCCGCGGGCGGCAAACGCGGCTCCCTTTAGTGCCGCATTATTGCTTTCGGTGCCGCCGCTGGTGAAGATGATTTCTTCGGGCTTCGCGCCCATGAAGCGCGCCACCGTGTCGCGAGCTCCGTCCACTGCTGTTGCCGCTGCCCTGCCGAAGTCATGCACGCTCAGCGGATTGGCGAACACATACGAAAAATACGGCAGCATCGCCTGCACCACCTCTGGGTCGGCAGGAGTTGATGCCGCGTAATCGAGGTAGATTTTTCTCACGCTATCTCGTCAGGTGACGGTATTTGATGCGGTGCGGCTGGTCGGCGGCCGAGCCGAGCCGAGCCTTCCTGTCGACCTCGTATTCCGTGTAGTTTCCGTCAAACCAGCAGACCTTGCTGTCGCCTTCAAAGGCAAGAATATGCGTCGCGATGCGATCGAGAAACCAGCGATCATGGCTGATAATCACGGCACAGCCCGCAAAATTCTCGAGCGCCTCTTCAAGCGCGCGCATGGTGTTCACATCAAGATCGTTTGTCGGCTCGTCGAGCAGCAGAACATTGGCGCCTTCCTTCAGCATCCGCGCAAGATGCACGCGGTTGCGTTCGCCGCCAGAGAGCATGTTCACCTTTTTCTGCTGATCAGCCCCGGAGAAATTGAAGCGCGCAACATACGCGCGGGAATTCACGTCCTTTCTCCCAAGGCTAATCATGTCTTCACCGCCGGATATCGTCTCCCAGACGCTCTTGTCGGCGTCAAGAACATCCCGGCTCTGATCAACATAGGCAAGCTTCACCGTTTCACCGATTTTGAATGTCCCGGAATCCGGCGTTTCCTGCCCGGCAATGAGACGAAAGAGCGTCGTCTTGCCAGCGCCGTTGGGGCCGATAACGCCGACAATGCCGCCCGGTGGAAGCGAAAAGGACAGCTCTTCAAAAAGAATGAGGTTGCCGTAAGCCTTGGACACGCCGTTTGCTTCGATAACAACATCTCCCAGTCTCGACCCGGGCGGAATATAGATCTCGAGTTCCTGCGCGCGCCGTTCGCTTTCCTGGCTGACCAACTGCTCATATGCCTTGATGCGCGCCTTTGATTTCGCATGCCGCGCCCTCGGCGACATGCTGATCCACTCCAGCTCGCGCTGAAGCGTCTTCTGACGATCGCTCTCGGTCTTCTCTTCCTGCGCGAGCCGGTTCTTCTTCTGTTCGAGCCAGGAGGAATAATTCCCCTTCCACGGGATGCCCTGTCCGCGGTCGAGTTCGAGAATCCATCCTGCTACATTATCGAGGAAGTAGCGATCGTGAGTTACCGCGATAATCGTTCCGGCATAGCTCTGCAGATGATGCTCAAGCCACGCGACGGACTCGGCATCGAGATGGTTGGTCGGTTCGTCGAGCAGCAGGATATCCGGCTTCTGAAGCAGCAGTCGGCAGAGCGCCACGCGGCGGCGTTCGCCGCCCGAAAGCACCCTGACCGGCGTATCGCCTGACGGACAGCGTAGCGCGTCCATCGCCATCTCCAACCGCGAATCGAGCGTCCACGCGTCGAGAGTCTCAAGCCTTTCCTGCACAACTCCCTGACGCTCGATGAGCTTGTTCATTTCATCGTCCGACATCGGGTCGGCAAATTTCTCGTTAATTCGGTTGTATTCGTTCAGTGCATCGACAACCTCCTGAACGCCCTGCTCGACAATTTCGCGGACCGTTTTCGCATTGTCAAGCTGCGGCTCCTGTTCCAGAAGCCCGACCGTATGCCCCGGAGACAATACGGTTTCACCGACAAAGTCCCTGTCGACTCCGGCGAGAATTCGGAGCAGCGAGCTCTTTCCCGATCCATTCAGACCGAGGACGCCAATTTTTGCGCCATAGAAGTAGGACAGGTAGATGTCTTTCAGCACCGGCTTTTTGTCATAATATTTTGCCACTCCAATCATGGAGTAAATAATCTTGTTTGGCTCATTGCTCATCGTGTGTGATTCCTCCTTGTCGTCCATGAAAAATATACAAACTATTCTACCCCCTCATCAGACATGAAGTCCAAAACAGGGTTCCGCGCCGAAGAGGGGAGCGGCTAAACCCATAGCGACTGTCCGCACAGAAGGATCGGCACGCCGCCCGCACGGCGAAGGCTCAATTTTCAGGAAGAGGCTTTGCGCTGGGTGGGTTGTTTCCCGACCTTCAACTGACCGCAAGCTGCCAGAATATCCTGCCCCTTGCTCCTGCGGATCAACGTGGTCAAGTGTTTACCGATGAGTCGCTCCTGAAAGGCCAGCACTCGTCGATCCTCAGGCCGCTCAAAAGGAGCGCCGGGGAATGGATTGAATGGAATAAGATTCACTTTTGCGGGAATGCCCCGGAGCAGCTCTTTCAGTCTTTTTGCATCTTCAGGAGTGTCGTTGACGCCCTCCAGCAACACATATTCAAACGTGATCCGCCTGCGCGGCGGAAGAGGAAAGTTGCGGCAGGCGGCAAGAAGTTCTTTCAGCGGATAGGTTCTGTTGATCGGCATTATCCGGTCGCGTACCGCATCCGTTGAGGCATTCAGCGAGATGGCAAGGGTTACCATAGGCGCCTTTTTTGCCAGTTCCGCAATTTTCGGCGCCACCCCAGCAGTCGAAAGCGTGATGCGACGGGGGGGTATCCGCATCCAGTCAGTCATGCGCCAGAGCGCTTCGACAACATTCTCAAAGTTCATCAGGGGCTCGCCCATGCCCATGAGAACGATATTTGAGATTGTTTTCGGGGCAACAATGCGGGCGGCAGAAATGACTTGGTCAGCAATCTCGTGAGTCTCGAGATTTCGCTTCAGACCGAACGAGCCGGTGAGACAGAACGCACACCGGAGCGCGCAGCCGACCTGCGACGAAATACAGAGGGTAAGCCGATCGTCATCAGGAATAAGAACGCTCTCTATCGTCTTGCCGTCCTCAAGCTCCCAGAGATATTTTTCGGTTCCGTCTTCAGAGACGCGGCGATCCAGCATCTTGAGGTTGCTTATATATGCCAGCGCATCGAGGCGTTCACGCAGGCTTTTTGAGTATTCCGAGATGCCGCTCACCTGCTCGACGCGCCGCTCGTAGATCCAGTGGACGAGCTGTTTTGCGCGAAACGCCGGCAGTCCCTGAGCATTGATGAACTCCGGAAGGTCAGTGCGTGAAAGTGCCTTGAGGTTTGTTTTTGTCATAGAGTGTTGTATCGCGGCATGCATAAAAAACGGGGAGCGCTGAGCTCCCCGCCCTTGGATGTCCGTTCCTTCCCGCGCCTGACTTCCCTGCTGCCGCTATTCTGTCCCCATCTCCCAGCTTGCGAGGTACTTCTTCTGCTCGGCAGTGAGAGTGTCGATCTTGATGCCCATAGCCTTCAGCTTCAGGCGGGCGATCTCTGTATCGATCTTTGCCGGAACGCTGTAGACGGTCTTTTCGAGCTTCTTCGCGTTCCTGACCATGTATTCGGCGGAGAGAGCCTGGTTGGCGAAGCTCATGTCCATAACCGCCGACGGATGACCTTCGGCAGCGGCAAGGTTAATGAGACGGCCTTCGCCGAGCACATAGATGCGGCGGCCATTTTTGAGGGTATATTCCTCGACAAAATCGCGAATCTCGCGGCGGGCCTTCGAAAGCTTCTTGATAGCGCCAAGATCGATCTCGACATTGAAGTGTCCGGTGTTGGCTACAATAGCTCCGTCCTTCATAGCCCTGAAGCACTTCTCGGAGATGACATTGATATTGCCGGTTGCGGTGATAAAGATGTCGCCAATTTTCGCTGCCTCGACCATCGGCATCAGCTCAAACCCGTCCATGGTCGCCTCGAGCGCCTTGAGCGGATCGATCTCGGTGACGACTACACGGGCGCCGTGTCCCTTTGCGCGCATGGCAACCCCGCGGGAACACCAGCCGTATCCTGCCACAACAACAGTCGAGCCGGCGATGAGGCGGTTTGTCGCGCGGATAACGCCGTCGAGCGTTGACTGGCCGGTACCGTAGCGGTTATCGAACAGATGCTTCGTATGCGCATCGTTGACCGCGATGATCGGATACTGGAGAGCTCCGGTCGCTGCCATTGCCTTCAGCCGGATAACGCCGGTAGTCGTCTCTTCGGTGCCGCCGATGACGCCATTGAGCAGATCCTTCGCCTCGGTATGCAGCATCGACACGACGTCAGCGCCGTCGTCCATGGTAATGTGCGGTTTAATCAGCAATGCGTCTTTCATGTGACGGTAGTAGGTCTTGGTATCTTCGCCCTTGATCGCAAAGACCGACATGCCCGAGTTCCTGACGAGCGACGCGGCGACGTCGTCCTGCGTGCTGAGCGGGTTTGAAGCGCAGAGCGAAATCTGTGCGCCTCCGGCCTTCAGGGTCTCCATCAGCATCGCGGTTTCGGTTGTAACATGCAGGCACGCAACAACGTTCACTCCCTTCAGCGGTTTCTCCTTCGTGAAACGATCCTTGATAATCTTGAGTACCGGCATTTCCTGCGCGGCCCACTCAATGCGCAGGGCTCCCTTTTTGGCCAGAGAAATATCTTTTACATCATGCTTTGTCATCTATCCTCCATATAGTCGTCACGCGTTTCTATATTCCGGCCTCTTTCCTGAGAGTCCCGGCCATGTCGGTCGCTTCCCAGGTGAATCCGGGTTCGTTTCTGCCGAAGTGCCCGTATGCGGCAGTCTGCCTGTAAATCGGCTTGCGGAGATCGAGTTTCTTGATTATTGCGGCGGGCGTCATGTCGAAAGCCTTCCGGACAATCCTGGAAATCTCCCTGTCCGCAATCTTGCCAGTGCCGAACGTGTCGACAAAGACAGAAACCGGCTCAGGAACGCCGATAGCATAGGCAACCTGCAGTTCACAGCGGCTGGCAAGCCCTGCCGCAACAATGTTCTTCGCGACGTAGCGGGCCATGTAGCATGCCGAACGGTCCACCTTTGACGGGTCCTTGCCGGAGAACGCGCCGCCGCCATGCCTGCCGACGCCGCCGTAGCTGTCAACGATGATCTTGCGGCCGGTCAATCCGGTATCTCCCTGCGGGCCGCCGACAACGAAACGACCGGTCGGGTTGATGTGATAAACTATGGTTTCTTCATCGAGCAGTTCGAGCGGGATGACCGGCTTGATCACCTTCTCGATGATGTCCTCACGAATTTCCTTCAGCGTAATATCCGGGCTGTGCTGGGTTGAAATCACGACGGTGCGGACTTTATAAGGTTTGCCGTCTTTGTATTCTATTGACACCTGCGACTTGCCGTCCGGACGGAGATAGCCGAGCACATCGGTCTTTCTCACGTCAGTCAGTTTCCGGGCCAGCTTGTGCGCAAGCATTATCGGCATCGGCATCAACTCCGGCGTTTCATCGCACGCAAAGCCGAACATCAGGCCCTGGTCGCCCGCTCCGCCGACATCAACCCCCATCGCGATATCGACCGACTGACGATCCAGCGATGTGATAACCGCACAGGTTTCATAGTCGAAACCGTACTTCGCCCGCGTATAGCCGATATCGCGGATTGTCGCTCGAACGATATCAGGTATCGGAACATAGCAGTCAGTGGTAATCTCGCCGGCAATGAAGGCCATCCCGGTGGTCACAAGAGTTTCACATGCAACACGCGCGGCGGGATCCTGAGCGAGAATGGCGTCAAGAACCGCGTCCGACACCTGGTCGGCAATTTTGTCGGGATGCCCTTCAGTTACCGACTCGGATGAAAACAGAAAATCTCCGCCATTGGACATGGCAACCTCCTAAAAAAGTTAGCGAATCAAAGCTTCAGCAATCTGGACTGCGTTGAGCGCGGCACCCTTGCGAAGATTGTCCGAGACAACCCACATGTTGATGCCGTTGTCGAGCGATTCATCCACACGGATGCGGCCGACATACACATCATCCTTGCCGTCGCAGTCCAGCGGCATGGGATACACATTCTTTTCAGGCGCATCGAACACTGTGATGCCGGGAGCCTTGGCAAGCAGCCCGCGAACGTCATTGGCGGAGAGCTTCTTTTCGGTTTCGATGTTGAGCGATTCGGAATGGCCGCGGAATACCGGCACCCGCACCGTCGTTGCCGTCAGCCGGATCGAATCGTCACCCATTATCTTCCTGGTCTCATTGACCATCTTCATTTCCTCTTTTGTGTAGCCGTTTTCAAGGAACTTATCGATATGCGGCAGCACATTGAACGCAATCTGGTGGGGATAGACCGCGCAGGACACCCCCCGGAAGTTCAGCAGATCGGTCGTCTGCTGCATCAGCTCATCCATCGCCTTTTTCCCGGTTCCCGAGACCGCCTGAAACGTTGTGACAACGACTCGCTTGATCCTCGCGGCATCATGAATCGGCTTCAGGGCAACAACCATCTGAATGGTGGAGCAGTTCGGATTCGCAATGATGCCTTTATGCCGGACAATATCCCGGGGATTGACTTCCGGCACCACGAGCGGCACTTCAGGGTCCATGCGCCACTGGCTGGAATTATCAACAACGACGCAGCCGGATTTCGCGGCGATCGGCGCCCAGATTTTCGAGCGCTCCGCTCCCGCTGAGAAGAGCGCAATGTCAATGCCCCTGAAGCAGTTCTCGTTCAGTTCCTCGACCGTAATCTCCATGCCATTGTAGGGCAGTTTCTTGCCGACAGAGCGTTCCGACGCAAAAAGACGGAGCTTTTCAACAGGAAAGTCGCGCTGCTCAAGCGTCGCTATCATCTCCGTGCCGACGGCTCCGGTCGCGCCTACCACCGCGATGATGTATTTTTCTTTCTTTTTCAGCATGGCATTACTCCTTCATATCAGCTACGCGTTGCGCCACCATGTCGCCGACCTCGTTCGTCGAGAACCCCATCTTTCCTGCCCCGAGGCTTTTCAGCTTGGTGCCGGTCACATCCATAACCGCCTTTTCGATCAGCTTGCCCGCAGCATCCTCACCAAGATGCTCCAGCATCATGCCGCCGGCGCAGATAGCCGCAAGCGGATTTATCACATTCTTCCCCGTGTATTTCGGAGCGGACCCGCCGATCGGCTCGAACATCGAAACGCCTTCCGGATTGATATTTCCGCCTGCCGCGATGCCCATGCCGCCCTGAATCATGGCGCCGAGATCCGTAATGATGTCGCCGAACATGTTGTCGGTTACAATGACATCAAACCATTCCGGGTTTTTGACAAACCACATGGTGATGGCATCGACATGCGCGTAGTCAGGCGCAATCCCCGGATAATCCTTCGCGACTTCCCGGAAGGCGCGCTCCCAAAGGTCAAACGCATAGGTCAGCACATTCGTCTTGCCGCAGAGCGTAAGCTTGTTGTTCTTGTTCCGCTTTTTCGTATATTCAAATGCGTACCGGATGCAGCGTTCAACTCCCTTGCGGGTATTGATAGACTCTTGAACCGCGATCTCGTCCGGGGTGCCCTTTTTCAGAAAGCCGCCGGCGCCGGCGTACAGGCCTTCGGTGTTTTCGCGTACCACCACAAAATCG
The DNA here is from genome assembly GCA_037442225.1 of Nitrospirota bacterium. Lineage (GTDB taxonomy): Bacteria > Nitrospirota > Thermodesulfovibrionia > Thermodesulfovibrionales > Dissulfurispiraceae > JAAYUK01. Next base: position 5,980 of record JBBIQQ010000031.1, on the reverse strand, counting down.
ATGTGTTCAGGGGTTTTGTCCTTGATGGGGGTTTCAACGCCCGGATAAAGCTTCACCGGACGGAGATTAATGTATTGATCAAGCTCAAAGCGGAGCCGGAGCAGAATTCCCTTTTCCAGAACGCCGGGCTTCACATCCGGATGGCCGATGGCGCCGAGGTAAATGGCGTCATACTGCCGGAGCTCATCCGCTGTGCCCTCGGGCAGAACCTCTCCGGTCTTGAGGTAGCGGTCTCCGCCGAAGTCATATGCCGCGAGGTCGAGCTTGAACCCGAACCGGTGCGATGCCGCATTTAAAACCTTCAGACCCTCTGCGATAACTTCCGGACCGGTTCCGTCGCCTCCAACAACTGCAATCTTGTACGTTTTGCTCATTTTGTAGCTCCTCCTGCTCGGGTTTGCTTTTGCGCTCAAAAACAATGAACATGTATTATACCGTTAGAAAACAAGGAAATTCCATGAAAAAAGCTCTCATCCTGCTCGGCCCTACGGGAGTCGGGAAAACAGCCGCCGCGCTTCTGCTGGCGCAGCATCTGGGAACCGAGATCATCAGCTCGGACTCCATGCAGATTTATCGTCATATGGACATAGGCACCGCCAAGCCGACCCGCGAGGAGCGCGCGCTCATCAGGCACCACATGATCGACATCGTTGACCCTTGGGAGCGCTTCAGCACCGGAGCATTTATCGAAAAGGCCGGGCTGATTGTGGAGCATCTTCTGAACGAAAACCGATTGCCGTTCATTGTCGGCGGCACGGGGCTTTACCTGAAAGCCATGACAAGGGGAATATTCAAAGGCCCGTCACAGGACGCCGCGCTTCGGGCTCATCTTCAAGCCGACGAGCAGAATGAACCCGGCGTATTGTTCAGCCGCCTTCAGGCGCTGGATCCCGCTTCAGCCCGCCGAATTATGCCGAACGATCTGCGCCGGATCATTCGCGCAATCGAGGTGTGTCTCTCCGGCAAAGCTTCCATGTCGGCCATGCAGGAGCAGCATACCGAGAAATTGCCGTATGACTTCATAAAAGTTGGACTCACCCGCAACCGGGACGAGCTCTACAGCATGATAGACCGAAGGGTGGGCATCATGATTGAACAGGGGCTGGTCGGAGAGGTCCGGAACGTCCTGGAGATGATCGGCGCGGAAACGCGGAAGCGCGAACGCAAATCGCGGCAAGGGGATGCGCGGAGTTCGCTGCTGTCCGGTCTTTCGGCTGTCCATGCCTCCGCGCTGCCTGCCCTTCAGGCTATCGGGTATAAGGAGCTTCTTGATTATTTTGACGGCGGCTGCTCACTCGACAGAGCCGCGGCCCTGATCAAACAGCGCTCGCGCAATTACGCAAAGCGCCAGTTCACATGGTTCCGGCAGGAGAGTGACATCAGATGGATCGACATATCCGGGATGCAGAATCCGGAGGATATTTTCAGAAAGGTGCTCTTGTCTCTTCAGGACAACCTTGGATACGAGAGCAACGCATGAATTCAGGTCCGGCAGATCCCAGCCGTCAGAGTTTTTTTTCGTCTTTCTTCTGCTCTATCTCCGCAGTTTTGATAAGAAAATCTTTCGCGAATTCCGGACACCGCTGACCCGCCTTCAATGAATATTGTTTCTGGCAGGTCCCGCGATACGCGCATAAGATGCACAACTCCTGCTCACCGCTCATTGCAACCTCCGGCGCTGTTTCCGATACAATAGCGACTCCGGCGCTAAATAATCAACGAGTCCGGCGAAATGCCAGATGATTGATTCGCGGCGGGTCCGCCCGGTATGCTTAACAAACGGCAACTCAACACGATCAAAACGCTCAGATACGATTCATCCCTGAACGGAGGAGAGAAGGTGAATCCGTCACTCAGAAAAAAGGTCTTGCTGGTTGCTTTGCTTGCGATTGCCGTCGTCATCGTAAAGGCGTATAATCTTGAGCAATATCTCACGCTTCAATACATAAAAGCTTCTCAGTCCCGGTTTCAGGCGCTGTATCATGCGGAGCCGGCGCTGGTCATTGCCGCCTATATGAGCATATACATAACGCTCGTTTCGCTCTCCATTCCCGGCGCCGTGCCGATGACGCTCGCGGGAGGCGCGCTCTTCGGCTTTCTCTCTGGCAGCATAGCGGTGTCTTTTGCGAGCACAATCGGCGCCACGCTGGCCTGCGCGGTGTCGCGCTTTCTGTTGCGTGACTGGGTGCAGAATAAATTTGGTGACAAACTATCTGCGCTGAATGATGGCATCAGGCGGGAAGGCGCGATTTATCTGCTCTCTATGCGGCTGAATCCGCTTTTCCCCTTCTCCGCGATAAATCTCGGCATGGGGCTTACGAAAATGCCGCTGCGGACATTCTATTTCGTTTCGCAGATAGGAATGCTGCCGGGCACCATGGTCTATGTGAATGCCGGGCGGGAACTTGCGAAGATTGAATCGCTCCGGGACATCGCGTCTCCTTCCCTGGTGTTTTCATTTGTCCTGTTGAGCATTTTCCCAATCCTCATCAGAAAAACGCTCACTTTTCTGCAGAAGCGCGGGACGCGCGGAGGTGGCAATGGTCCGGTTTGATTTCGACATCGGCATACTTGGCGCGGGATCTGCCGGCCTGACGGCTGCGTCCGGCGCCGCGAAGTTCGGCGCGAAGACGCTTCTCATCGAGAAAGAAAAGATGGGGGGCGACTGCCTCCATTACGGCTGCGTTCCGAGCAAAACTCTGATTTATACCGCTCAAGTGCGCCATGCCATGCTGCATGCCGAGAGGGTCGGTCTTCCGAAGATGCCGGTACCGCCGGTCGATTTCTGCTCGGTTCGCGACCGTATCCTTTCGGTTGTCGCCACCATCCAGCAGCACGACTCCCCGGAGCGTTTCTGCGGGCTTGGCGTAAGGGTTGAGTTCGGCGAGCCTCAATTTACGGACGAACATACCGTGAGGATTGGCGGGATTTCTCTCAGCGCCCGCAGCTGGATTGTCGCCACCGGTTCATCGCCCGCCATCCCCGACATCCCGGGGCTTTCCGGCATTCCATATCTCACAAACAGAGAACTCTTCTATCTCGACTCGCTTCCAGCGTCGCTCATAATTCTCGGTGCCGGGCCGGTCGGAATTGAGATGGCGCAGGCGTTTGCACGACTCGGGACCAAAGTGATCGTGATTCAGCGGAGCGGCCAGATACTCACGCGCGAAGACAAGGACATGGCAGATATCATACAGGCGGCGCTTGAGGCGGACGGTGTGGTTTTTCACCTGAACGCCTCGGTCTCCGGGGCAAAAAAGACAGAGGCCGGCTGCACCTTGCTCATTCACAAAGCGGACTCGCCCGCTGTTGAAATCTCCGCATCAGCCCTGCTCGTGGCGCTCGGCAGAGCGCCGAATCTTGACGGCCTCGGGCTTGAGCAGATCGGCATCGAGCGCAATGGCGGCGGACTTGCCCTCGACAACCGCCTCAGGACAAGCCGTCCCCACATCTACGGAGCGGGGGATGTGACCGGCACATACCAGTTTACGCATGCCGCCGGATACGAGGGCGGCATTGCGGTCACCAATGCGATCCTCCGGCTGCCGAGAAAAGTGAACTATTCGCTCATGCCCTGGTGCACCTACACCGCCCCTGAGCTTGCTGGTATCGGCATGAACGAACAACGCGCCCGTGTTGCAGGGATCGAATATTCCGTCTGGCAGGAAGCGTTTTCAGCAAATGACCGCGCCGCAACAGAAGGAGCGACGACGGGTATCGTAAAACTGTTGCTCGACAAGAGCGGAAAGCCGATCGGCATACAGATTGCCGGGTACCGTGCCGGGGAGCTTCTTGCGCCGTGGATTGGGATTATGCACGGCGGAAAACTCTCCTCGCTCGCAGGCGCTGTGCAACCCTATCCGACACTCTCCGAGATCAACCGCAAACTGGCGGGAAACGTCTTTGCCAAAAAAATATTCTCTGACCGGGTGAAAAGCGCGCTGAAGTTTTTCTTCAATCTTCGCGGCAGAGCTTGCGGATAGTCACTGAAAACTCAGAACGCAGCGCCCGGAATCAAAGAAAAAAGACGGGCGCAGCGGCACTGTTCGCTCAGAAAGCTCTTGTTTGATGATGCAGGGTGCCCATGTTTTTTATTCCGCACCGCCTGACTCCTGAATTCTGAGTTCTGAATTCTGGCTTTTCATCCTTCCTTGCCACTCTGCGTAATCTTCAACCGTATCAATGTCGCCGAGCGCCTGCATAAGCTTGCATGAAAGCCCGAGGGCTTTTGCTTTTCCGAGAGTCGCGGCAAGCACCGACGGCGTGCTCCACGCGATATCCTCAAACAGGAAGCGGTGCGGCCGCTTCATGCCGATGAGATAATATCCTCCGTCCAGCGCAGGACCAAGCACAAGATCGTTCTCGTCAAGAGCGGCAAACGCCGCCGCCGCAAGGTCTACGGAGACATCCGGCGCGTCAGTTCCGATAAGAGCCGCCCGCTCTCCCTGCAGAAGCAGCTGCTCAAATGCATCAACCATGCGCTCCCCGAGCGTTGTTCCGCGCTGCGGAAGGAAGGATTCGTCCGGCATCCACCGGACAAAGTCGAGAATCCGCTCCTCCGGGGTGATGAACAAAATCCTTCGATAGCGTTCCGACGACGCCGTCCCGGCGAGTACAAGCTCTGCCAGGCTCCGGTAACATTCCGCCGCCTTTTCCGGGCCGATGGCGGCAGCAAGGCGGGTCTTCACCTGACCGGCTGCCGGATATTTCAGGAAAATGCCGAGCATGTTCCGGTCCGCACCGGAATGTTTATCGGTCATCGCACCGCCTTTCCGAACGGCATCAGCATCAGCCTCACAAAAGAGAGTTCTTCCGGTTTCCGGTACGCGCCGACGCCGATGACAATGCGCTCTTGCGGCACGTCAAAGCGGAAAGTGCCGAATATTCTGTCCCACCACGAAAAAATGGTTCCGTAGTTGGAATTGCGCTCAGTGATTACTACGGAATGGTGAATGCGATGCATCGACGGCGGTACTCCGACGGCGATAAAAACCTTTTCAAATGCCGGCTGGATACGGAAGCTGCTGTGGTGGAATTGCGCGGACGCGAGCAGCAATGTCTCAAAAATCAAGAGACTTGAAATATCAATGCCGAGGAGCTTGACCATGCTTATCTTGATTAGCGCGCCGCCCGCGAGCTCGCCGATATGAAAACGGCTCGAGGTGGATACATCCATGTTCATGTCGCTGTGGTGTACCCGGTGGAACCGCCACAGGAAGGGGCTGATGTGATTGACATAGTGCCAGAAATAGATCACAAAATCCATTACGATGACCGTTATCAGAACGCGCAGCCATAGGGGCAGCGGGAACCTGTTCAGCAAACCGTTTTCATGCAACGATGCTTCATAGGTGATTGCCGCGGTCGCGGACGCGAATATCAGGCTGGTCAGAATCGTATTTGTCAGTATTAGCGTGAGGTTTGTCCTCCATCTCGACGACTTTGAGACTGTCGGTTGACGATATGGCCGCACCAGTTCGAGAAACAGAAAAAAAAGCAATCCTGCCCAGAAAGCTCCGGATCGCAAAAGCGCAAGCTGATCGTATTGGGATAGCATGGTTTCGTGGGGTGCCCGTGAATTTCGCCTTCCTTGCTATTCTACCACGCAGGCTATCATTCAGCCGAACACGTGCGCAAAGCCGGGTAATCGGCACGCCGCCATGAATGGCAAGGCGCTCCCGCATGATCACCCGTTCTGGCAGAAGAACTCCCCGCCCGGCGGCTTCAACTGCCGCTGTACCGTCATGTCGCTGAGCGGCCAGGAACTGAAGCGCGACGGCATCTCCGTTATTCGCGAGGACCTGCCCGACGTGTTCGACAAGGGGTTCGGCACGAATCCGGCCCGGGGGCTGACATCTTGTCTTGCGTGCGCCCGGAGGGGAGTTCGAAACGGAGAATCGGGGTTAATGTGCGGGCGGGCGTAACTCGGCGTGGACACGCCGGAAACGACGAGACCCCGAGGGGATCACCCCACGGGGTC